>CALKLF010000072.1 GCA_937992175.1 uncultured Fimbriimonadales bacterium
CCCCTTGCCCCCTCTCCCACCGCGTGGGAGAGGGGGGATGTTGTTTGCCCTCACCCCCTTGCCCCCTCTCCCACGCGGTGGGAGAGGGGAGCCGAGCGTATCCATCGCGTCTCGGGTTCCCCCTCTCCCGCGACGCGGGAGAGGGGGCAGGGGGTGAGGGTTGAAAAAGAGCTGCGCATCCTCCCACTGAACTCAGCCGTTGTACCGTTGTACCCTTGTCAGCCCTTGCCCCCTCTCCCACCGCGTGGGAGAGGGGGGGCGTTATTCGGTACAATTACCGCTATGCTGGACTACCGACTGCTGCGCAGTGAACCTGAGCGGGTGCGCGAGGCGCTACACAAACGCGGCTACGAAACAGAGATTTTAGACGAGTGGCTCGCCTTAGACGCCCGCTGGCGCGAGCTGACTACTCAGGTAGAGACCCTCACCGCCGAGCAGAATCGCGTCTCCAAAGAAATCCCCCTGCGCAAGAAAGCAGGCGAAGACGCCGAGCCGCTCTTGGCTCAGCTACGCGAGCTGAAAGCGCAGATTGAGCAACTCGAACACGAAAAACGCGCGGTAGAACACGAGCGCGAGGCAAAACTCCTGTTATTTCCCAATATTCCGCACACTACCACACCCATCGGCAAGGACGCAAGCGAAAATGTGGAGGCGCGGCGCGGCGGGCAGCCCCACCCGATGAACTTCGAGCCGAAACCGCACTGGGAACTCGCCGAAGCGCTGGGACTCATCGACTTCGAACGCGGCGCGAAGGTCGGCGGCAGCGGGTTCCACTTCTACACAGGCTTGGGCGCACGGCTGGAACGCGCCCTGATTAACTTCATGCTGGATTTGCACACGCGCGAACACGGCTACACGGAGATTTTCCCGCCGTTTCTGGTGCGCCCCGAAATCATGGTGGGCACAGGGCAGCTGCCGAAGTTCGAAGAAGAGATGTACCGCTGCGCGGACGACCCGCTGTATCTCATCCCAACCGCCGAAGTGCCCGTGACGAACCTCTATCGCGAGGAGATTCTGAACGCCGAGCAGCTGCCGATTTATCTGGCGGCGTATTCACCCTGTTTTCGGCGCGAGGCGGGCGCGGCGGGCAAAGCCACGCGCGGGTTGCTGCGCCTGCACCAGTTTAATAAGGTGGAGCTGGTCAAGCTCACCACGCCCGAAACCTCCTACGACGAACACGAGAAATTGCTGCGCGACGCCGAGACGGTGCTACAGCGACTGGAGCTGCCCTATCGCATCGTCGCGCTGTGTACGGGCGACCTGGGCTTCGCCGCCGCCAAGTGCTACGACCTCGAAGTCTGGTCGCCGGGCGTGCAGATGTGGCTGGAGGTATCCTCGTGCAGCAACTTTGAGGCGTTTCAGGCGCGTCGGGCGAACATTCGCTATCGCCCTGAGCCGACTGCGAAGCCCGAATTCGTGCATACGCTCAACGCCTCTGGCGTCGCCACGCCCCGCCTGATGGCGGCGATTCTGGAGAACTACCAGCAGGAAGACGGCAGCGTGGTGATTCCCGATGCGTTGCGCCCCTATATGGGCGGCGTGAGCGTGCTGAAACCACAGTAGCACGGATGTCTCGCCCATGTGTTGATCCTGTTGCTTGAGCGGGGCGCTCAAGCCACGATTTGTCTATGCGCTGGCTCCTGTGGCTTTGTGTATTAGCCGCCCTGATTGACCTGCAGGCGTTCGGGTTGACCGACTTAGACGAGGGCTTCTACGCTTCAGTGGCGTGGGAGATGCGTCAGTCGGGCGATTGGCGCACGCCGACTTTCATGAATCAGCCCTGGTTCGAGAAGCCGCCGCTGCTCTACTGGCTGATGACGCTGAGCATGCGCGTCTTTGGCGAGAACGAGTTCGCCCTGCGGTTGCCCTCTGCGTTGTTTTATGCGCTCACGATTCTGCTGATTGCGTGGTGGGGCAATCGGCGATTAGGGCAGGGCGCGGGCAGCTGGGGCGCGCTGCTGTTCGCCGTTGCGCCGCTGAGCCTCATTCTGGCGCGCCTCGCGATTACCGATATGGCGCTCACCTTCTTCCTGACGCTGACGGTGATTGCGCTGTGGGAAGTTTCGAACCTCACCCCCCCTACCCCCCTCTCCGTTTACGGAGAGGGGGGAGCATCCGCCGCGCATGGCGACTCCTCCTCTCCGTTTACGGAAAGGGGGCAGGGGGGTGAGGCGCAGGCTTCATCGGAAAGAGGGGCGAGGGGTAAGGTACAGCGTCTCTTCTGGGCTTCGGCAGGCGGCGTCGCGCTCGGTCTCGCCATTCTCACGAAAGGTCCTTTTGGGCTGGGGCTGGTGGGCTTGCTGTATCTGTGGAATGCGAGGACGCTACACGAACGGGGGCTGCGCTTCCGCTGGGTGATTTTCGCGCTGTTTACTGCGTTGCTCACGGCGTTGCCCTGGTATGTAGGAGTCTATCTGCAGCACGGGGCGGAGTTTTTTAATGAGTTCGTGGTGAAGCAAAACCTGTTGCGCTTTGCGGGGGGCGACACGGCGCACTCGGTGCTGCCGCTGATTCAGCGCGGCGATGTGGGGGGCGTACTGGGCGGCGCAGTGGCGTACTTGCTGTTCTATGTGGTGGTGTTATGGCTGGGCGGGCTATCGATGGCGGGCTACTTGAGTGTGCTGTGGGGACGCGAGGACGACGCCCTGCGCCGCTGTCTGCGCAGTTGGGCGTGGTTGGTGTTCGGGCTGTTCACGCTGAGCTTCACGAAGCTGCCTGCGTATATCTTTCCGATGTTTCCTGCGCTGGCATTGCTGGCGGGGGGGAGGATTATCGGCGTTAGATTTCGAAGCGCATCCCACAGCCCTCTCTCCGAAGAAGCTCGAACCTCACCTCCCCTCCCCGTAAACGGAGAGGGGGAGTCGCAGCGTGCAGCTGCTCCCTCCTATCCGTTTACGGAGAGGGGGGTGAGGTTCATCACGCCGCTCTTCCTTACACTCGGCGCGGCGGTGTGGTGTGCGGCGGCTCTCTACGCCCCCATGTGGCAGAGCGTGTTCTGGGTCGTCGCGCTTGCGGTGGGCGTGCCGCTCACGGTGTTCGCGCTCTACAAGCCCGCCGCGCCGCCATGGACGCGCCTTGCAGGGGTTCTCGCGCTGCTGATTGGATGGAACGGCGCGCTGACGGGCTATGACCGCTTCGCGCTCAAGCCCGTGCGCGAGATCGCACTGAAGCCCCCGCCCTATCGCACGCTGATTCTCTATCGCGTGAACCCCGGCTATCCGAGCCTGCTGTTCTATCGTAAGGGGCAATATGCGACCTCCGAAACGGCGGGGGCGACGCTGCAACAGATGCGTGAACAGGGCGCGTACTGTCTGACGATGGACGAGGCCTTCGCACGCCGTACAGAAGTGCTAATTTTGTCCGAGACGCAAGTGATGGGCAGAAGTCTATACTTGATAGCCGCGTGGTCTGAAAAACCATAGCGTGATAATGAAATGCTTGTAAGTCCCTCAAATGTTAAGTCGTCCCTTTTTACCCCCACACCTGCGCCAAAGCCACCCCCACCCCAACCCTCCCCGCAAGCGGGGACGGAGTGCAAGCGTGTGCGACCGCAACTCCTCCCCGACCCTCCCCGCGAGCGGGGAGGGAACGCATGCACACGCAGCGCAACGCCTCCCCCGTTCACGGGGGAGGTCGCGAGGGGAGAAAGAACAGCAGGCAAAGAGGACGATTTAATCTTTAAGGGACTTACTAAAGAGACGCCTGTCATTCCGAGCGGAGCGAGGAATCTCGGTCAGTGTCATTATGGTAGTAAGCCCCCCGCCAAATGACAGGGGGCTTTGTGTCGCAGCCTTTCAGCGTCCGTGCCAATCACCTGGTGATGCGCCGTGCGCCGACATAGCGCTGTTTGTAGTAGCCTGAGTTGAGCGTGTCAATGCGCACGCGCCCCCGCGAGCTGGAAGCATGCACAAACTTGCCGTTGCCGATATAGATGCCCACATGCGAGATTCGCCGCCCGCGCGTGCGGAAGAAGACGAGGTCGCCTGGCTGGAGTTCGCTGCGGGAAACGGCTTTGCCGTGGCGATATTGCGCGGAGGCGCTGTGAGGCAAGCTAATGCCGTGCTGCCGATAAATATAGGAGGTGAAACCCGAGCAGTCGAAGCCGCGCGAGCTGCTGCCGCCATAGCGGTAGCGCACGCCGAGATACCCCAGAGCGCGGCGCACCGCGCTGGAAGTCTCGCCCGACACGCGGGTGGCGATTTCGGCGCGCGATGGGTTGCGGCTCGCCGTGCGCGCAGGGGACAACTTCGCCTGCTGCGTGCGTTTGACTGTAGAGGCTCTCGCTACTTGCTTCGTTTGAGGCGGCTTCGTCGGACTGAGGTACTGGCTCAGCACCCAGCCCGTGCGTCCGTTCTGAAGCCGAACGCGGCTCCAGTCACCCTGACGCCCCAGCACCTGCGCCTTCGTCCAGCGATCCACAATTGTGACTCGCTTCGCACTCGTGCTGGGCGCGCTGCGGATGTTGACGCGATCCTTGTTAATCTCCGCCCAGCCGGATGCGGGGGAACCCGACTGCGCCGAAGACCTCCTTTGAGAGGCTGCGCCGTCCTTAACGGGGATTCTGATTTTGTCGCCAATCTGCAGCGCGTGCGGGTTGCGCAGATTGTTGACCTTCAACAGCTCGGGCAGGCGCAAGCCGTGCCGATGGGCGATTGTATACAGCGAATCGCCCGGTTTAACCGTGTAAGTGATCGTTTGCTGCGCCGAGGCTGCGACGATCAGGCTCACGAGCGGGGCTATCAACCCCAAGCGTACTATGTTGACCATAGTTTCCCTCCTTGGTGATAGTCTCGTACCCTGCGACCTCGGTCGCAAAGCGGGGGGAGTATACCCGTTTGCCCTGCGGGGAGTCAACCCTTTAGAGAAGCGTTCGCGTGTCGTCCCGCTGCTGCGCTTCCGAACACCTGCGAAAACTTGACAACCCCCCAGCGGTATGGTATAATATCTTCTGCGAGGCGGAGGGTTGCCTGAGAGGTCGAAAGGGGCCGCCTGCTAAGCGGTTGTAGGGAGGTTAAGCTCCCTACCCTGGGTTCGAATCCCAGACCCTCCGCCAGATTTTTATTGAACAATGAGAGACTCCGCACGGTACGCCTGGTGGCTACTGATTTTCCTCTTCTCACTTCTCATTCTTGGCAACATCGCGCTGTTCTGGAAACTGTTCCGCGCGCCTGAGACCCAAGAGCTTAGCGCAAGTAATGTGCGGATGGGGGTGGAATTTCAGGCGCGTTACGCGCTTGCGTTAGAGCAGTTCGGGCTGGGTCAAGCCACCACACGGATGGCGTTAGACGCCGTGTTCAAGAGCCTTGACGAAGCGTTCGCGCCCTACGAGGCGACGCTGTACCGCGCCATGTTAGAGGGCGCGTTTGGTGTGGGCGACCCGCAAAAGACGCTCCAGACCCTGCCCGATTTGCCCTCGGAAAGCCTGACGCCGACCCAACGCCGCTGGCAGGCGATGCGCTGGCAAGAGGCGTTTAGCAGACCACTCAAGCCCGAACAGGTTCCCCCGCTGCTCAGTGCGCTCCCCGACGCACCGTCGGCGTTGACGAGCAAGTTGCTGGAGATGGCGCTCTATCGGCGCGCGGGCGACGAGGCAAAGGTGAATGCGCTGCGCGAGTCGCTGGGGCGTGCTGCAGGCTGGGCAGTGATTACGCTGGGCGCCGTGTTCGGAACCGTCGGCTGCGCAGGGATTGGGGGGGTACTGATAATCCTCTTTTACCTCACCCGCTTGCCCAAACTACCTGCGCGTCCTGCGCCGAACGAATCGCCGTTTGTGTATGACCCGTTGCTCTGGGCGCTGGCGATTTTCCTGCTAGTGATGCTGAACGCTTCCGCGTTGGATTATGTGCTGCGCGATTTCAGCGTCGATGCCTCGAACGCGATCTATCTGCTTGCAGTGCTGTTGCCGTTGATGTATCTGGCGTCGCTGCAGCGAGAGCGCGACGCGCTCGGGCAGATTCGCTGGTTCGAAGGCGCATGGTGGAAGCAGTTCGGCGCGGGGCTGGCAGGCTATGCGGCGTATGTGCCGTTTCTGGGCGCGCTGCTGCTATTGACGCTGCTGCTTGCCCCTGCACTGCCTGCAGAGCAGACGAACCCGCTCGGCGAGCGCGCAGCAGGCAGCCGAACGACTCTCCAGTGGCTCTGGATTTTTACTCAGGCGGCTGTGCTTGCGCCGATTATTGAGGAGTTCGTGTTTCGTGGCGTGCTGTTCAAGGTGCTCTGGCAGCGCACGGGGCGTGTGTGGCTCAGCGCGTTCGTGAGTGGTTATCTGTTTGCGGTGATTCATCCCCAGTTTCTGGGCGGAATTTTCCCGATTACAGTGCTGGGCGCGATTCTCGCGCTGGTCTACGCGCATACGCGCTCGCTGCTGCCATGCATTCTCATTCACGCGCTGCATAACGGACTAATTACCCTGATGCTGTGGAGCGCGATGGGCTGATTCGCTACGGGTTGGAGCGGCTCAGTGAGTCGGCGATTCGCTCGATCTCGGCGTGAGGCAGGTCGCCCACCACGCCGAAGCTGTAGTCGCCGTCGCGCCAGAAGCGCATGTTGAGCCGTTCGGAGCGTCGTCGGGGGCGTTGGAACGCAGCCTCGTTGGTTTGTCGCGCCTGAAACACGCTGAATTGGGCTGTTGGGGTTTGATAGCGAAGGATGACCATCGGCGTGTTGTCCGGGGGGCGTCGGCGCACCAGCACTTGCTTCAGCATCGCGCCTGCTGGCAGGTAGCTGGGGACGCGGATAGGGAACGAAACGGTGCGTTGGGCTTCCTCCACGCTTTTGTATTCACCGCTCAGGGGGCGCACCACAACGCCGGGCGGCAGGGTGAACAGGTCGGGCGCAAGGCGTGGATTCAGCTCGAGGCGCGTAATCTCCGTGCGCAATATCGGCGCGTTCGGATGAACCGAAGCCTCATAACGGAGAATCAGCCCAGTTTCTTTGTCGATCCAGAGGGTAACGGTAGCTGGAAAATGGGGCGCTTTGGCGGGCAGTTCAAAGCGTCCTTGCGTCGGTCGGGGGCGGCTCAGGCGCACGACGGCGCACGCGCGTCCCAGCAGCGTCGCGTCGGGCAGCAGCTCGGCTTGCAACACGCCCGCCTGCGTCAACTCGATAGCTTTCTGGATGAGCGGCGCGCCCTGAGACAGTTTAGCAGGCAGCTCAAATGCCTCCTTCGCGTCAGGGCGGAAGGCAATCCATTTCCCGCCACGATGGAGCAGGACCTCGCCGCGGCGTTCGGGCGGCGCAAGGATCTCGATGCGCTCCGCGCGACTGCCTTGCCGCCAGAAGCGTTCCTCCGCACGGCGCACAGCGCGTCCCACCTGAAACTCTGTTAAACGCACGCCCGCGACCGCAAGGCTGGTTTCTGCTTGCTGCGCGCGCTGGAGCCACTGGAGAGGACGCTCCTGCGCCCCACTCACTGCCCAGAGCAACGCCCCGCAAAGCAGCAACTTTCTCATTGCGTATAGCCTGTGGTAATGAAGTAGCTCGGCGTCGGGGTGGGCGACCAGTCGGCGACTTCCAGTTGCTCGTGGATCTCCACCCAGTTCTCTACACTGTGCGCCGCCGTCGCAGTTTCTGTAGAATATGTCGAGTCGGGATTCAGGGCGAGCCAGCCCCACCATGCCGCCGCTGCGAGAATGCCCAGCGCGGGCGCGAGCGCGACGCGCTTCCACCAGACAAACTCAGGCTTCGGCGCAGCAGTTTCTTGAATTCGCGCGCGCACCTGCAGGGCGAGCTGCTGGGGCGCGCGATAACGCGGCAACGCCCGCAACGCCTGATGGGTCGCGCGCGCCGCTTCCCACTGACGCTGACAGCGCGGGCACACCTGCAGATGCGCGCGCAACTCCTGCGCCTGCGCCGTGCCGAGCCGCCCCTCCAGCTCGTCCCACAACCAACGCTCATAGCGAGTGCATTTCATTTCGATTCACCTCGTAAGTAGGCTTCCACCTGTTTTTGAATCTGCCCGCGTGCATGGTTCAGGCGCGATTTCACTGTCCCCATCGGGATGTTTAGCACGCGCGCGATTTCCTCATACGAAAGATCCTCCACATCGTACAGGAGCAGCACCGTGCGTAGTTTAGGCGACAGTGAACGGATTGCATGTTCCACTACCTGTTGCAGTTCCCGATTCAGCGCGGCTTCCATCGGGTCGGGCGTCTGCGTGTCAGGGGACTCCCAGTGGCCGACCTCGCCATCTTCATCTTCCCATGCGAGGTAGGGGACGGTCTGCACGCGCCGCGCGCGTCGGCGCTGATAATCGATACACAGGTTGGTCGCGATACGGTAGAGCCATGTGCTCAGACTGGCGCGCCCGTCGAAGCTGGGCAATCCCTGATAGGCGCGCAGGAACACCTCCTGAAGCAAATCTTCCGCGTCCGCTGAGTTGCCAACCATCCGCAGGATGTAGTTGTATAATCGGTCGGCGTAGAGGTGCATAATCTGCTCAAACGCCGTTTCATCCTGCGCCTGCGCGCGCTCCACCAGCTGTGCTTCGGCGGATAAGGCGTCCACTTCAATGATTCTCCCAGTATAGGATACCGTATCACTGACCATCGCAAAGATATAGACGCTCTGGGTAAGCACAGGTTCAGTTTCTCCGAACGACCGAGAGGTATAATCCCCCGTGATGGAGAACCTGCCGCGCACCCTCGTGCCCGACACGAACGCGCTGCTGCTGGACGGCAAAGCGGTCGCGCAGCGCATTCGCGAACGCCTGAAAACGCGCGTCGCCCAGTTGCGCGAGCGGGGCGTCGTTCCCTGCCTCGCGGTGATGCTGGTGGGCGACGACCCCGCCTCGCATACCTATGTGCGCACGAAAGCGAAAGCGTGCGAGTCGGTCGGGATACGCTCCGTCGTGAAACACTACCCTGCCAGCGTCTCCCAGACGGAACTGGAAGCGCAGATCGAGGCGTGGAACGCCGACCCGACCGTGCACGGCGTGTTGATTCAGCACCCTGTGCCGAAGCCGCTCGATGAAGCCGCGCTGCTGCGCCGGTTAGACCCGCGCAAGGATGTGGACGGCATCACGCCCGCCTCGCTGGGCGCGTTGCTCACGGGCGAACCCGCCTTCGGCGCGTGTACCCCGCTGGGGATTATTGCTCTGCTTGACGCTTACGGGATTGAAATCGAGGGCACACACGCGGTGGTCATCGGGCGCAGTGTGATTCTGGGCAAGCCGATGGCGCTGATGTTGCTCAATCGGAACGCGACCGTGACGATTTGCCACTCGCGCACGCGCGACCTCGCGGGCGTCGCGCGGCAGGCGGACATTTTAGTCGCAGCGGTGGGCAAGCCCGAGTTCATCACGGGCGCGATGATAAAGCCCGGCGCAGTGGTCATCGATGCGGGCTATAATCGGGTAGAGGGGCGTTCGGGTGATGTGGGCGATGTGGAGTTCGCTTCGGCGGCGCGCGTCGTGTCGGCAATTACGCCCGTGCCCGGCGGCGTGGGTCCGATGACCGTCGCAATGCTGCTGCAAAATACCGTGCTGGCGGCGGCACAGCAAGCATAACATGCAGCCTCAGGAATACCAGCGAATGTACCAGCGCGAGGGCGACTACTGGTGGTTCGTGGCGCGGCGTCGCCTCGCGCGGGGGTTGCTCTCCGCTTACTCGCCCGCCCTCGCGGGCGCGATGCTGGACGCGGGTTGCGGCACAGGCGCGCTGCTCGCCGAATTGAACACGCTGGGATTCGCCGTCGGCGTCGATTTCGAGCGTGAGGCGCTGCGCCTGACCCGTCAGCGCGGCGCGTTCCCCGTCGTGCAGGCGCGTCTGGAGGCGTTGCCCTTCGCCAGTGAATCATTTCAGGTCGCCTTCGCCCTCGATGTGCTGGAGCATCTGCCCGATGAACGCCCCGCCCTGCGCGAATTGTATCGTGTTCTGAAGCTGGGCGGCTCTCTGATTATCACCGTGCCCGCCTATCGCTGGCTATGGAGCAAGCACGATGTCGCGCTGGCGCATTATCGCCGCTATACGGCGCGGGCGTTGCAGGCGCGTCTCTGTGAGGCAGGGTTTCAGGTGCGCAAGCTCTCCTATTCGCTGTGCCTGCTGATGCCGCTGGTTGCGCTGGCACGCTGGCTGGATTGGCTGCGTCCGGGCGTGCCTGCCGCAACGGTCGTGCCTGTGCCTGCATGGGTCAACCGCGCCCTGATTCGCCTGCAGGACTGGGAGACGCGCCTGCTGCTGCGCTGCAACCTGCCGTTCGGCGTGAGCCTCGTCGCGGTGGGGCAAAAGGTTTGACAGTAGCAGGAGAAACGCGCCGCGAATCGTATATTCCCCGCGATGCCGCAGCCCGATTTGAAATCGATTCTGCACGCCCTGCTGTTCGTGGCGGAAGCGCCGTTGAGCGTGCAAACCCTTTGTGAGGCGACGGGCGAGTCCGCCGACGCCGTAGAAATCGCCCTGCACGAGCTACAGGCGGAGCTTGCCGAGCGCGGCGCGATTCAACTCGTGCAGCTTGCGGGGGGCTATCAACTCGCCACGAAACCTGAATACGCCTTCTACATCGCGCGGCTGCTGAACCCGCCGCAGAAACGGCTCTCGAAAGCCGCGCTGGAGACGCTCGCAATTATCGCCTACGAACAGCCCATCACACAAGCGCAAATCGACGCCCTGCGCGGCGTGGACAGCAGCCACACTGTGCGGCAGCTGCTCGCTCGCGGGTTAATCCAGGAACTCGGACGCAAAGACGCGCCCGGCAAACCCACCCTCTACGGCGTCACTCCCCAATTCCTGCACTACTTCGGACTGAACAGCCTGGACGAGCTGCCCGAGAAGCCCAGAGAGGAGTCCTAAGGCGCCAGCCGCTCCCGTTTCCAGCTCCCGTCAGGCTGGCGCGTGTAGAGCAGCCGATCGTGCAGGCGGTTGGGACGCCCCTGCCAGAACTCGAACGAGTCAGGAACCAGGCGATAGCCCCACCAGTAGGGCGGACGCGGCACAGCGACTCCCTCAAACTGGCGCTCTACCTCCGCCATACGCTGCTCGAGCCATTCCCGATTAGGAACGGGTTCGCTCTGAGGGGAAACCCACGCCGTGAGTTGATGCCCGCGCGGGCGCGTCGCGAAATAGGCGTCGGCTTCGGCGTCGTCCACTGGCTCCACACGCCCGCGCACGCGCACCTGACGCTCCAGCGCGCCCCACCAGAACACCCCCGTCGCATATGCGCGGTGCGCCAACTGCCTCCCTTTCGAACTGCGACTGTTGGTATAGAATGCCAGCCCGCGGTCATCGAACCCGCGCAGCAACACGAACCGCGCGTCGGGGTCGCCATGCGGGTCGACGGTCGCCAGGCACATCGCGTTCGGCTCGACAATCGCGGCGTTCAGGGCGTCCTGCAGCCACTGCCGAAACAGCGCAAAAGGGTCATCGCCCGCCGTCTCTTCGGTTAGCTCA
Source organism: uncultured Fimbriimonadales bacterium (assembly GCA_937992175.1). Classification (GTDB taxonomy): domain Bacteria; phylum Armatimonadota; class Fimbriimonadia; order Fimbriimonadales; family GBS-DC; genus GBS-DC. The sequence continues at coordinate 11,385 of CALKLF010000072.1, forward strand.
CCCAGTTCATAACTCTTGCGGATACGGTCTACCATATTAGACAAGGATACCCTCTACATAAACCCCACAATTTTACCGAGAATATGCCCCAGCAGCCGAACTGGACGCCCGATGCATGGCGCGGCGCGTTCGGCGCGTTCGACGCCTTCCTGAACTACACCTTCGCGGAGTTCGAGGACTTCTTCGATGTGCAGAACCCCGCGACAGACATTCCGAACGAGCGCGAGACGCGCTTTATCAGTCTCGGCGTCGGCTATCGCACGGGCAACTGGGCGGTGCGGGCGGACTGGAGCGACAACAAGGTGAACCGCTTTGCCCGCGACCCGCTGCTGTTGAGCCTGCTGCGCGGAGACGACACGGCGTCTAACTGGCGCGTGCAAAGCGAGTATCAGTTCGCGCGCGGCTGGTCGCTGTCGGGCGTCTTCGCGCGGGCGGAGCAACGCGACCTGTTGCGGCAGGGCTTCAACCGCCTGCTGGACTACAGCGTGCGCCTGAACTGGACGCCCCCTACGCTCGCGGGCGGACGGTTCCAGTTCAGCCTCGAGTGGCGTCAGACGGAGACCCGCAGCGGCGACAATCGGCAGACCAACACGCTGTGGATTTTCCTGCTGAACGACAGTCGGCTCTTCAGCGTGCGTTAGGGTCAGGGCAATCCTGTGCAGTCGGCATCGTGAGCGTAGCACGGACAGTCCTGTCCGTGCTACGGCTTGCTGTTGTCTCAGTCTTCAAAAACTCATTCGCACGGCGTCGCTCCAGATCAGGCGGCGGATGGCTTCGCGCGTCGCCTCTGCCAGCGCCTCGATCGACTTGCCTGCCAACTGCGCGTCCTGTTCCGTGACGCGCGCCACTTCACGCCCCCGGATGACCACAGCGCGTTTGTCTGCGCTTAGCTGCACCTCATAAAGCTGCACGCCATCGTCCAGCAGCGTATTGAGCAAACTGGCAATTTGCTCCGCACGCGCACGGGATGCGCCCAGCTGAGGGTCATCGGCAGGGGTGAAAATGCGGATGCCCTCGTAGCGCACCTCGTACAAGCCGTCAGGCTGTTCCTTATCCAGCATCAGCGCATGTACCTGCAGCGCAGGGCTGACCTCGCGTCGGCGAATCGGGATGCCGTACTCCTGGAGAGCACGCTTGATGGTCTCCACACGCTCGCGGGTAATCGGGTGCGTGCGAAAGATGCCCCAGTCGATTTGCGGGCGTTTGCGCTCCTCCGCCGCCAGACGCTCCATGAACACCAGCAGCCCCACGGGGTTGTAGGGCGAGCGGCGCAGATACTCCAGCGCAGTCAAATCCGAATCGACCTCCGCCTCCTGACTGAAGCTGCTCACCCGTGCGATTCGATAAAGCTGCGCGCCCGTCATCAGCCCCGCGAAGTCCTGCGAGGGCAGTCGCCCGAACACCCCCACCAGCAACGCGGGCAGCAAGACGCTCTGCTGCACGCGGGCGTCATCGCGAATGAGCTTCATCACATGCCGATGCGAGGCATGCGCGATTTCGTGCGCCAGCACGGCGGCAAGTTCATCGTCACTCGAAACGAAATCCAGCAGCCCCTTGTTCACAAAGATGAACCCACCCGGTACCGAAAAGGCGTTCACATCTTTCTCGTCGATGATACGGAAGGTGTAGTCAAACGGCGCGGGACCAGGCTCCCCGTAATGGGCTTGGGTCGGCGTCGTGCGGGCGATTTCGGCTAAGGTTTGCCCGACCCGATTCACCCGCTCCACCAGCGCGGGGTCTGTGATGAACTTATATTGCTTCTCGATCTCGGCGACGACCTTTTTGCCGAACTCGATTTCCTGCTGGTCGCGCGGCGACAGCTCAGGACGCTTCGGCTCAGGCGCAGGTTCCTGCGCAACCAAGCACCCCACCAGCCCCAGACAGGCAATCGCTAAGACAAACCGTTTCCATACCTGCTGCATCGTCTGGTCTCCCCACCTGCGCCCTGCTTTATAGACGGCGCAAGGGGCGCAAAGGTTCCTTAATTGTAGCACATATCATACGCTACGCTCAGCCCACTCCTCCAGTCTGAAGCGCATTTCGGGATGCCAGTCGTGCCCAAGATCTTCGTAAATCAGCAGGCGTTTGGGCGGCGGCAGCGCATCGTAGAGCGAGAACACCACAGGCGCGCGAATGCTGGGGTCCTTCAGCGCGAGGCTGAGCTGCGCAGGGACACGCACATGGGGAGCGTGGTTCACTGCGTCGTAGTATTGCAACACGCTCAAGATAGCTTCGCGAGAGGTGTTGGTCGTTTCCATATAGTCGGCGAACTCCTTGATGGGATAGCGCCACACGGGTCTGCCCAGCAGGTACTCCCAGTAGCTAAGCGCAGGCAGCTCAGCAACGACGCAGCGGGTGAGGCTGCACCATGCGCCCAGCATCACCGCCAGCCCTCCGCCCTGACTGAGACCTGCGGCGACGAGTCGACGCGAGTCGACTTCCACCTGAGCCGCCAGCACGCGCATCGCCAGCAGGCTATCTTGCACGATGCGCCGATAGATATAGGTCTGCGGCGATTGAATCCCGCGCGTGAAGTAGCCCAGTTCGGGGCTATAGGGTACATTCGGCTCCACTGCGTAGCCGTGCAGGTTGATGGAGAAAGTGATTAGCCCCTCGAACATCGTGTTCTCGTTGATGGGCACGGTTCCGACACCGTAGCCGGGCAGGTACAGCACAGCGGGCGCAGGCAGCGGCGCGGCTCTTGGAACGGCGTACCACCCCTCGCGCCCGCGCCCGTCGATTCCTATCCAGCGGAGGCGGTACACGATGTGCGTGGGATGGTCGTCTGCTTCGTAATGCACGCGCTCGTAGCGCAGGGGCGCGGCGTCGACTTCCGATGCTGCAGCGCGCCAGAACGCCTCAAAATCGGGCGGGGGCTGCGGCGACTTCAGGGGAACGGCAGCGTCCATCATTCAAACACCGAACGCTCTACCGGCTCGACGTGCAGACCAGTAGTGTGCAGCCACGCAGTAGCACGCTGAATTTCCTCGACGGGTCCCTCCAGCTCCACGAACGCCCAGCCGAAGTCCTCGTTGATGTTCGCCTTCAGAATATTCACCTTCAGGTCAAAATCATGCCCCAGTCGCCACAGCCAGGGCACATTGACCTGCTCGCGGTTCGTGGTCGCAATCGTCATGTGGATTTTCGCCATCGATTCGATTATACCGCCTGCATCGGGTAGGGGGTTCAGCGCAGTCCGTGCGACTTCAGCAGGTCGTCAATCCACGCGGCGTCATCGGCATCAAACGGCGGCGGGGGCGGCGGCTCCCGATAGCCCAGCGTCGCTTCATACGCCCCATCTTCATAACACTGATTCACGACCGCCTGCACATCCAACGACGCGAGTCGATCCCCCACTGCCAGCGGGATAGGAATCACAGGCAGTCGCTCACGCACGGTTCGCGGATAAACCCAGAAGTTGTGCGGGTCGTCCACGCGACTGATGCTAATCAGATAGTGCCATCGGTCGCCGAAGCGCTCAATCACTTTACCGCGCTCTTGAGAACCTCACCCTGCTTGCGCAGGTACAGCTCGCGTCCCTTGGTGTTCAACTCCTTGTTTGTGGGGCTAAGAACCACGATCACCGTTACAAGGCGCAGCCCCTGATCGCGGTCGAGGATTTGCACATAGGCTTCGGTGTGCAGCTCTTTCTCCCCATGGAGCACCTGCGGCGGGTCATAGGGGGCATCCAGCGTCGCTGTCGCGCCTGTGGGGCGTTTCGCACGCAAAATCGCGACATCGGGCTGGATTTCGCGGCGGGACTCCTCCACATAGACGCGCTCTTCCAACCGCGCGACATAGCGAGGGCGGAGCTGGGGCTGTAAAGCGTTGCGAATATAGGTCATCAGGCTGGTATGGAAATCGTTCCAGTACCGCCTGCATTCGAGATAGGGGTTCATGCCAGGAAACGGGTTTGCCATCGCCCTCGCCTCCGAGAGGGATTACACTTCCTGCTCGGCGAACAGGGCGTCCAGCATTTCGTAGGCGTAGCGCAGGTGTGGGATGACGATGGAGCCGCCGATAATCAGCGCGATGTTCATCGCCTCGTGCAGCTCCTCGCGCGTGGCGCCCTCCTGCACGCAGCGGTCTAAGTGATAGAAGATGCAGTCGTTACAGCGCAGCACCATCGAGCCGACCAGCCCCATCATCTCTTTATACTTGACGGGGATGGCACCGTCGGTGTACGCGCTGGCATCGAGGGCGAAGAACCGCTGGAACGGCTTGAAGCCGCAGTTCAGGATGCGCTCGTTCATCTCCTGCCGATAGAGGCGCGTCTCGTGTGGTTTGCGTTGCATCGGGCTGAAGTGTACCTGACGCTATAGCATTTTGCGCAGATACTGGCTCAGGCTGAAGCCAGGCAGAATATCCGCCCCTACGATGCATTTGACGACATACCAAACCGCCAATCCGCTTAGAGCGAGGAGCGTCAGAAAGACTGTTAGCGCTGCGCCGCCTATCAGCTTCGCGGTTCCTTCTTTGACAGCCCGACGCCGTTCAAAGAGAACTTCCTGAGTCTCGCGTCGCCGGTCAGGTCCGAAAAGGAACACGAAGTAGAACTGCGTGAAGACCAGCGGGATCACGCCGCGAATGTCCAGCCAGTGGCGTTTCTGCTGGGTCTGGAGCGCGCGTTTGAGCGCGTGATACTGTTCCGGTGTGAGGCTGCGCAATGCGTCGGCAGGCAACGCTTCCCAGAGGTGTTGGGTGAACACATCGCGCTCAGGCTCAAGCTCCGCTTTGCCCTGAAACGCCTGTTCTAACACATGCCGCTGCCCCTCGCCAAGTTCATAACAATTGCGTACTTGCGCCATCAGGGGGTATATCGGAAGAAACGCGCATTTTTTGGAGAAGTTTCAAACGGATTTTGGGGACTTCCCGCAGGAAATGATACCGAAAGAGATTCCTCGCTCCGCTCGGAATGACAACACTTGTCATTCCGAGTGGAGCGAGGAATCTCCATCGTTTCCTACCGCGTTTCGGGAGCGTTTTTTTCCTAAAAAGCACTAAGTTCTCAAAGGTGAAATCATTTCATTCTGGCGCGACGGCATTCCTGCCGTTGCGTGTTGAAGGCGTCCAGATGGTGCGACGGCATTCCTGCCGTTGCGTGTTGAAGGCGTCCAGATGGTGCGACGGCATTCCTGCCGTTGCGTGTTGAA
>CALKLF010000073.1 GCA_937992175.1 uncultured Fimbriimonadales bacterium
GGCTCTGGGAAAACTGGAACCTGCCACCAAAGCGACGCGCCGTTGCCGAGCGGATTGCTCAACTGCTCAACGCGACACCCGAAGAGCTGGGCTACCAACAACCTGAAGGAGGTGATACAAAATGAGAACCCCCCGCCCCCCGCGCCGAGCGCGAGAAGCGAGGGAACTTCGCCTACACGAAATTCTACCTCACTTGCGAGATGTCAAAGGTAGGAATGGCAAGTATAGAGCGTTATGCCCCTGCCATGACGACAGGCGTGCGAGCTTGAGCCTAACCGAAACGGCTGATGGAACCTTGCTGGTTCACTGTCTCGCTGGTTGCCCGCAAGACCGCGTTTGGGCTGAACTGCTTCGCCTCGCTGGACGCTCGCGCCCCTCGCGAGGTAGGAGCGAACGCCCTGCTTCGCGTGAGCAACGCCCCGCAACTTCGCGTGAGTCTGAATCGCAAGATCTTGAGCCTGCTGGACTGGAGCTTGCCGAATATGCTCGCGCGAAGCACCTCAACCCTGCCTTGCTCCAGCAGTGGGAATTGCACGACAGCGAATGGCAGGGCAAGCCCGCGATTGCCATCCCTTACCTGAATGAGCGAGGCGAAACCGTTGCGCTGCGCTACAGAATCGCTCCTCACGGCGACCGGTTTCGATGGGAGCAAGGCGCGAAGGTTTCTCTCTATGGGCTATGGCGCGTCCACGAGTGGGACGGCGAACTATGCTACCTCGTGGAAGGCGAATCCGATTGCCACACCCTTTGGGCTGCAGGTTTACCCGCGCTTGCTTGCCCTGGCGCGAGTTCGTGGAAGCCTGAATGGTGGTTTCGGTTTTTAGGTTTCCAGCGCGTTGTGGTGGCTGCCGATTCAGATGAAGCAGGCACGAACGCGGTTCGTGAACTTGCCCGAACCTGCCCTGAGGAACTACTGCCCCGAACCTTCGTGGTACAACCGCCCGAACCGCATAAGGATTGGAGCGCAGCTTGGACTTCCATGAATGCCGACCCTCAAGCCTTTCGCGCCGAACTGGAGAGCCTGCCCAAACGCCCGCTTGCTGAATGGCGCGAGCCTGAAGAGGAGCAGGAGCCACCTCGCGAATACATCTTCACGCCCGTCCACTACCGCGAGATTCAGCCTGAAACTCAAACCCCCATCGTGCCGAACTTCATCTACACAGGCTCCATCACTTGGCTGATGGGCATCTCAGGTGTCGGTAAGACCAGCCTTTGCCTTGAGATTGCCGATTGCTTGACGACTGGTGGTGGACTGCTTTGGGGCAAAGTACCCGTCCAGCATGCGCGAACCTTATGGCTGGATTACGACCACAAGTTCGCCCGCTTGAAGGAGTTGATGGACGCCTACTATGGCGAAAAAGAGCGCGACCTGCTCATACTGCCTGAGGAACAACGCTACCCCCTCTCTTGGGAAACGCTCCAGCCCTATGTTGGACTCATTCGGCGCGAGGGCATAGAGGTTGTCATCAGCGACACAGGGTTCGATTGGCTAAATGTGATTGATGACGCGAAGGACGCCGAAGCCCGCGAGAAGACGATGGTTCTCCGAGAGCTGGTGGACGCTACAGGAGTGGCTGTGGTGCTACTACACCACCCCTCAAAAGCCCCAGGTCGCACGGGTTCCACGATGGCTATGAGTGGACACCACAGGTACGCTGGACGCGCCGATGTGATTGCCGAGTTAGTTCACGACGGTTCGGCAGGGCAGGATTGGGTTCGGTTGCGCATATTGAAAGACCGCTACGCCGAACGCAGTGAATACCGCTTCGCAAGGCAAGGCAGGCGGTTCCTACCGCTGGAGCCTGCCTCACTGCCCAAGAGCGAATGGCGAATTGTAGAGCAGTACCTACAATCGGTAGACGAGGCGAGTTTCTCTGAAGTTCACGAGGCGTTGCTACGGGAAGGGTTTACATACACCCTGAAGGGGCTGGAGAAGCGGATTGCTCGCTGGAAAGAGAAAGGGCTGATTCTCACAGAGCGCAAGGGGTTCCCTGCGAAGGGGTACATGCGCTTGAACAGAGTAGCCATCACAGTTCCCCCCATCACACCACAGGGTGAACTGAACGAGCCTGAAGGGAATAACACATCAGTTTCCCCTCTCTCTCTCACAAAATTTAGGGGGGAACTGGAGAAACAAGGGGAACTGGAGAACAACTTCAAGGAAACTTCAAGTAATGCTACAGTTCCCCCACTTCCCCCTGTTTCCCCCCTATTGAATGGTGGGGGAACTGGAGAAACTGAACCGCCTGATGAGATGGCTTCACCCGACCTCACGCCTGAATCGGATGCTTTGCCATCCGACCTTCGCGATTGGCTCCATCAGGCTTCGCGCCTTGAAGACCCGTTCCATCTTGAGCCTGATGAGATTGACGCGGTTCGCCTGCTTTGGCTCGCGGCGCGAGAGAAGGGGTTCCCATCCCTGACGCTTGACGCCTACAACTACACCATCGGTTCAGGCGAGCAGGCGTGGAGCGTTGCCGTTCGCGAGATGAGTGGAACCCCTGCGGTTCCGCTCGCCCTTCAAGCCTTACAACCCGCGCCTGAAGAGCCGAAACCGAGCGAGCAACCAAACCTGTTTAGCGAGTTGGACGCGAGGGCAGGTTGCCGTCGCGCCAGTGATGAAACTTACAACTTGCCTACGATTCCATCGTGAGGCGAACACAACGGAGGTGCAAAATGCAAGTCCAATTCAAGTCTACCGCCGAACCGCTAAGCACAGGCGAGTATTCTGCTGAGTTAGCAGCCATCGAGCAGTCCGATGGGCAGTTTGGGACTCAGGTGAAGTTCACCTTTGCCCTGACAGCACCCGAACACAACGGACGCCGATTGACTGCCTATGCCCGCCTCTCTGGAAGCACGCAGGGCAAACTCTACCGCTGGTGTCAAGCCCTACTCGCACGCCCCATTCGCGAAAATGAGCGAGTGGATTTGAACGCGCTTCTGAATCGCCCGTGTACGCTGGTGGTGATTCGCGCCACCAAACCCGACGGCACAGCCTACAACCGAATAGAGGATGTGCTACCCGTGCCGCCCCCTGACGACCTGTTCGAGGCGTCCTAACCGTGCGCAGGGTAGGGGCACGCCAATCACCTCCTTCGCCCTTACCCTGCCCCCTTCACGATGGAGGTGTGAACCTATGCGAGTATACCTACCGAACGG
>CALKLF010000074.1 GCA_937992175.1 uncultured Fimbriimonadales bacterium
GCGCTATTTGAGCGCGCCTAGCGTTGATCTCCTCTTTTTTCATCGTCGCCTCCTCGCGCCTGTCTGCTGATTGGGGGCACATCCTGAGGTGGGACGCGCCCCCGCTGTAGCGGGCGATTGTAAACGATTGTACTGTGCGGATGACGCTCTTGTCAAGGGGGAGATGCGTCGTGATTGTTGCGTTATTTACAGTCGGCGTGTAAGCGAATTTATGGCAAAATACACTAAGCCTGCCGCGCCTTACGCTGCCCAAAGGCGGTGTCGCCCGTGTGGAGATTGCGCAGCAGCAACTGAGCATCGAACACGCCTACCTCTGGATCCACGACCTGACCGATCGCGAGCGCGGCGACTATTTCTCATGGTCTGCGCGCCAGAATCGCCAGCAATTCACTACCTTTGAAGACCTTGCCTACCGCCTGGCGCAGGAACGACGCTTCCGCAACGAGGTCTACGAAGCAATCATCCTGCGGAATACGGGCGACACGCCGTGGGCCACGGCGCCGATTACCATCATGCGCGGTCAGTCGCCCGTGGGGCAGGACATCCTGCTCTTCACGCCGCCTGGCGAGGAGACGTTTGTGTTCATCACGCCCGCGCCGCGGATTAGCCTTGCCTGCACAGTGGAGCAGGAGCGTGAACAGAACAGGGGATTCTGGACACAATCGACGACCTTACAGCGAGCGACCATCCGGGTGCAGAACCTGACGGAGCAGCCCGTGCGGATTATGGCGCGCGTGCGCTTCGTGGGGCACTATAAAGACGCCACGCGCGAACCCAAACGCATCGTCGCCGAAACCGTCGAGGACACGCGCTTCTGGGACTGGTACTACCGCAACCGCCTGCAGATGAACCCCTATACCGAGCTGGTATGGGATGTGGAGGTTCCGACGGGCGTCAGCGAGTGGCATTTCCGTTTTGAGCGCAGGAGCGCGCCATAGCCATCGGGCATCGGGGGCTACCGCGCAGCTTCGCCGATGGCGTCCATCTCTTCGAGGGCGCGCCCTGTGCCAATCGCCACGCAGGAGAGCGGGTCTTCCGCGATGTTGACGGGGATGCCCGTGGCGTGCTGCAGCAGCTTATCGAATCCGCGCAGCAGCGCGCCGCCCCCCGTCAGCACGATGCCGCGCTCGATAATATCAGACGCCAGCTCCGGCGGCGTCTCCTCCAGCACGGAGCGCACCTTCTCCACAATCTGGTTCACCGGCTCCGTGAGCGATTCGCGAATCTCTTCGGAGTGGATGGTCACTGTGCGGGGCAAGCCCTCCACCAGGTCGCGCCCGCGCACTTCCATCGTCAGCTCCTGCTGGAGCGGATAGGCGGAGCCGATGCGAATCTTGATTTCTTCTGCCGTGCGCTCGCCAATCATCAGGTTGTAGGCGTGGCGCACATGGCGCATAATTGCTTCGTCGAGTTTGTTGCCTGCAACGCGAATACTGCGACTGATGACGATTCCGCCCAGCGAGATGACGGCGATGTCGGTCGTGCCGCCGCCGATGTCCACCACCATGTTGCCCCCGGGCTGGCTGATGGGCAATCCTGCGCCAATCGCCGCCGCCATCGGCTCTTCGATCAGGTGAACTTCGCCCGCGCCAGCCTCTTTGGCGGCTTGAATCACGGCGCGTCGCTCCACATCGGTCGCGCTGGAGGGCACGCACACCAGCATGCGCGGCGCGAACAGCCGTCGCTTGCCGAGAATCTTATTAATCACATAGCGGAGCATCTCCAGCGTGATAGTGTAGTCGGCGATGACGCCGTTCACGAGGGGCTTGACGGCGGTGATGTTGCCTGGCGTGCGTCCGAGCATCAGGCGGGCGTCCTCGCCGACCGCCAGCACCTTGCCCGACGGCTGCGAAATCGCGACTACCGACGGCTCGCGCAGCACAATGCCGCGCCCCCGCTGATACACCAGCAGGTTCGCCGTGCCTAAGTCCACGCCCAGCTCGGTATGGAGTCGAAACATACTCACAGAGTCTGTTGTACCTCCTCGATTCGCGGCGCAGCGAGGGCGTAGGGCTGCACGCGCTCAATCTGCGCGCCTAGCGAGCCGAGTTTCTGCTCCAGCTGCTCGTAGCCGCGATCGATGTGTTCGATCTCTTCAATACTGGTTTCGCCTTGCGCGGCGAGCGCGGCGACGACGAGCGCGGCGCCCCCGCGCAAATCGGTCGCCCGCACGCGCGCGCCCTTAAGCTTCTCTACGCCGCGAATCAGAATCGTGCGCCCTTCGGCGACGATATCCGCGCCCATCTTTTGGAGTTCAGGCACATGCTGCGTGCGGTTCTCATAGATGGTCTCCAGCACTCTGGACGCGCCGTCGGCGAGCGTGAGCAGCGCGCACATCGGCTGCTGCAGGTCGGTGGGGAAGCCCGGATAGGGCATCGTGCGGATGTCGAGCGGCTTGGGGCGGTCGGTTGCTCGAATCGTGACGCTGTCCTCGGTTTCCCGCACCTGCACGCCTGCCTCGCGCAGTTTCGCCAGCAGCGCGTGCAAATGTTCGGGCATTACCTTCTCAAGGGTTACTTCGCCGCGCGTAATCGCCGCTGCGAGCGCGAAAGTGCCCGCCTCCAGTCGGTCAGGAATCACGGAAAACTCCACCTGATTGCGGAGCGTCGCGGGTCCCTGAATATAAATCGTGCTGGTGCCTGCGCCTTCCACGCGCGCGCCTGCGGCGTTGAGAAAGTTCGCAAGGTTCACCACTTCTGGCTCCATGGCGGCGTTCTCGATGACAGTTAGCCCGCTGGCGTACACGGCGGCGGTCATGAGCTGTTGCGTCGCGCCTGCGCTCGGCATATCGAGATAGATGCGCGCACCTGCCAGTCCAAGCGTCTGCGCCGTGTAAAAATGGCTCCCGTTCTCGTGGATGGTCGCGCCGAGCGCGCGCAGCCCGTTGATGTGGAAGTTCACGGGGCGCGAGCCAATCTGACAACCGCCTGGATGGGGCATTTTGGCGTAGCCCAGCCGCGCCAGCAGCGGTCCGAAGATGTAGAACGAGGCGCGCATGCGGTTCACCAGCTGCGGGTTCGGCTCTGCAACGCGCAACGTGCGGGTATCTAAATAAAGCGTGTTGCCCTGCCATGCAGTCTGCACGCCCAGTCCCTCCAGCAGGGCAATCATCGTGAACACATCCTCAATCTGAGGCGTGTTGTGAAGGAAGACTTCTCCCTCAATCAAAAGTGCGCCTGCCATGAGAGCCAGCGCCGCATTCTTGCTTCCGCTAATCGTCACTGCGCCTGTGAGGGGCGTTCCGCCTGCGATTTTATAGCTCTCCAAAAGCGTCTGTCCTCCTTGCCCGAAAAGTGCGTCCTGCGACCGCAAATGATTATACCCGCTCGATGCGTCATCGAGCGGGTACAGTCTGTTATGCAGGCGGAGTGGGGCTACCACTCGCGCGCCCAGTAGCGATTGTCGGTCGCCTCGCCGCGCCACGAGCCGTCGTTCGAAGCGTAGTTGCGGTGATACCAGCGCGTCGTCGGTGTGGTCTTCACATGTCCATCCGCGTAGACCACATTCGTCAGACGCCCCGTAATCAGCGTCTTGATGAACTGGTTGGTGGTCGCGTTACTGTTCACATCACCGTTCCCACGCTGGTGCGCCCCCCATACGCCGACGAAGTAGATGTCGCCGTTGAAGCCGATTGCGAACTGCGGCGGACGGCTCAGCTGCGCTCCGTCCGAGAGCATAATCGTATCCGCAGGGTATTGAATCGCTGCTACAGGCGCAGGCGTGTTATAGGCGGAACTGGCAAACTGCGCGAACGCGCTCGGGTCGCGTGTACACGCCGCCTGGTTCGGAATGCACATACAGGTACTGTAGCCGCCAAAGGTCCAGAAGTTATAAGCGTAGGTATTGCTGATGGCGCTGAGTCCCGCCTTCGAGGAAGGGCACGCCCACACATCTTTCAACTCGCCTGTCTGCACATTCGCGCCGTTCTTGATATAGGGGTCCACCAGCCCTGGATACATGTAGCGCAGCTGCCAGCGCAGGTTCGGGTCAGGACACATGCCCGTCCATGGAGCGTAGGTCTCGTCGTAGTCCTGTACATACATCATAAACGCCGTACCAATCTGTTTCAGGTTGCTCACGCAAGTCGTTTGGCGGGCTTTCTCGCGCGCCTGTGCAAACACGGGGAACAGAATCGCCGCCAGAATCGCGATAATGGCGATGACAACCAATAGCTCAATCAGAGTAAAGCCTCTTCGCATCTGCATGGTCAAACCTCCATGCTGTATTATAGCATATTAGCGCGTGGTTTTAGGGATTCAGGGCGTCGGGTGTTTATAAATCCCCCCGATGGCGCGTGCGGGCGAGGCAGAAGGCGTACAGCGCGCCTGCGCCCGCCTGTTTGAGAACCTTGCCCGCCTCTTTGAGCGTCGCGCCCGAATCGAACACATCGTCCACAATCAGCAGGTTCAGCCCCTGCACGGTCTGGGCGACCTCAAACGCGCCCTCGATGTTTTTTGCTTTCTGCACGGCGTTCTTGAACTCCTTCTGGGGTTGCGTGGCGCGGGTTTTCGTAAGGGCGGGAACGAACAGGACGCCCAGTCGCCGCGCGAGTCGCCCCGCGAAGTCCTCCACAAGGCTACCGCTGATGGTGGACGGGATGGGAACCACGCCCTGCAACTCGGCGACGGGGAACGATTGGGCAATCAGCGTCGCGCTCTGCTCGACCAGCCAGTCAGGGAACGGCTGCGGCGGCGCGCCGTACTTACAGGCGTGAATCGCCTGCCCGACGGCTGTGCCCCCGTAGAAGCTCAGCGCGACGCCCCCCGCATACACAGGCGCCTTTTTATACACCGCGCCGATGTTCAGGGGCGGATGGAACGCGAACCCTTCCGCCGCGCGAATCAGCGACTCGGCAGGTGGAGGCAATCGCTCGCCCGTGCAGACATCGCACCGCCCGCAGTTCTCGGCATGCCCGTCGCCCAGAAACCAGCAGAGATAGCGCATCCGACACTCGCGGATGTCCCAGTAGTCGATAATCTTCTCCAGCTCGCTGAGTTTCGCCTGATAGAGCGCGTCGTAGTCGTCAAAGCGCAGTATCTGGTTGCTCACGGCGCGGTAGTAGCGCTCCGTGTCGCGCGTAATCAATCCCTGATCGTACAAATCATAAAGAATCGTGCGCGTAATGGTCTGCGAGTAGCCCGTTTCGAGCATCAGTTCGCGTTCGCGCATGGGCTGGAGCTGGAGCAGCGAGTAAATCCTCTGATACTGCTCGCGTGGGGGGCGGTTGCTCTCGATGAGGGCGCGCTGCGTCTCGATATCGTCGGGGTGCGCCAGCAGGATACACTGGGATTCCTGCCCGTCGCGCCCCGCCCGTCCGATTTCCTGATAGTAGTGCAGGGGCGAGGCGGGCGTCTCGTAATGGATGACGAAGCGGATGTCGGGCTTATCCAATCCCATGCCGAGCGCGTTCGTGGCGGCGAGGGCTTTCAGTTCGTTCGCCATCAGCTGTTGCTCCAGCACGGGTCGTTCTTCTCCCAGTCCCGCGTGGTAGAAGCGCACATTCAGTCCCTGCGCCTGCAGGAACTGTGCTGCGATTTCGCTGGAGTGGCGCGTGGCGGTGTAAATCAGCCCGCTGCCAGGCAGAGTTTGCAACAGGTGCGCCAGCCACGCGAGTTTGTGCGCCTCGCTCTCGGCGCGAATCACGCTCAGACGCAGGTTGGGGCGCATCAGCTGTCCCCGCAGCACATGGAACGGCTCGCCGATTTGCGCCCGCACATCCTGCTCCACGCGCGGCGTGGCGGTGGCGGTCACGGCGACCACAGGCACTTCGCGCGGCAGCAGGCGCACCAGGTTCACAATCCGCCGATATTCGGGGCGGAAATCGTGCCCCCAGAGCGAGACGCAGTGCGCCTCGTCGATCACAACGGCGCGAATGGGCAGACGGCTCTGATACTCCTGCCACAGGGGGTTCTGCAGGCGTTCGGGGGCAATATAGAGCAAATCCAGTTCGCCCCCCGCGGCGCGCTCTAAAGCGTTGTGCTGCGCCTCGTCGTCCATGTCGGAGTTCACGGTCTCGGCGCGCAGCCCGAAGCGTTCGTTCGCCTGGCGCACCTGGTCGCGCATCAGGGCACGCAGGGGCGAGAAGACCAGCGTCAGCCCCTTCAGCGCCGCAATCACCTGGTACACGAGGCTCTTGCCCCAGCCCGTCGGCTGGATGAGCAGCACGCGCTTGCCCTCCAGCGCAGCGCGGATCGCCTCCTCCTGCCCCGCGCGGAACTCGGAGAACCCGAAGCGCGTCTGCAACAGCCTCTGCAGGTCGTCCATGGTGTAAACGCTAGCAGTGTACCTGGTAGATAGCGAACATGTCCACATCGTCCGCTGCAAGTGCGCCAGAGATGGAAGGCAGGAGGTAGCGGTATCGGTTCCAGTGCCTGGGCGGTTTCGGGTAGGTCGCCCGCGTCGCCCACTTCGGTTCACTATGCCTGTGCGCCAAAGCACAGCATTGCTGAAGCCAGTACAGCCCAGAAGTTTTTCATTCGGAACGCCGGGGCGCTGTAGGGTTTTGAACACGATGGAAAACGGCGGAGATTCCTCGCCTTCGGCTCGGAATGACAGCAATCTTCGGCAAACGCCGTTGTCATTCCGAGCGCAGCGAGGAACCTCTCTGAGCCTTATAACTCCCCAATCAGCAGCGCAGGTAGATTATTCGCCTTCAGCTGCTCGCTGAGTTGGGGCGCGGTTTGAATGAGGTACGCGCGAATCTCGCCGTACACGCCCTCAAACTCCGCCTTCACCTCGTTGAAGTAGGCGACCTGGGCGAGCGTGGGTCCCGTGTTGCTGCTCATCAGCCCGTACACGGTGTTCAGCCTGCCGCGCAGGCGCGCGCTGCGGGCATACGCCAGCCCCGTGTTCGGGTTGTCCACCTTCGCCTTCATATCGGCGACTTGCTTCAGGTGGTCACCAATCGCCTTGTCCAGCGCTTCGGGCAGCCGCACATTCTGCTGACGAGCGGTCTGGCGCAGGTTATTCAGCTGTGTCTCCACGCTGGTCAGCACCTGCATCGCGCGGTTCAGCTGGCGAATCATGCTTAGCGTCTCCAGCGCGAACTGGTAGCCCGCCTTGACCTGCGGCAGATACGGCTCTAGTGCAGGCTCCATGCGCACGGTAAGCGGCTGCTCCATCTCAAATTCGCCCGCAATTAGTTTCACGCGGTAGGTTCCGGGCAGCACCTGCGGTCCCAAAGGTTCGCCCTGCTGCTGTCCACGCTGCGCCTGTCCGCTCTCGCGCGGGGGTTCGTCGTCTTCTTCCGTCGCCTCGCCGCGCGTGCGCAAGTCCCAGCTCACGCGATGGATGCCCGGCTCCTGCGGCACGCGCGTCAGCTCCCGCAGCAGGTTGCCCTGCGAGTCAACTATTTGGATTCGCACGCGCCCCTGCTTCGGACGCTCCTTTAGGTAGAAGGTAATCATCGCGCCGTAGGGCGGGTTGGGCGAGACAATCGGGCGGTCGCCGCGTCCGTAGCGCGTCATGCGGCTGGAGTAGCGCCACGCGGTCGGTGGGGTAAACAGATGCGCGGGCTTCTCCACAATCGCGGGCGTCGCCTCCTGTAGCGGCGTCACATCATCCAGCACATAGACGCTGCGCCCATGCGTGCCCAGCACCAGGTCGTTCATCAGTGGATGCACCCGAATGTCATGCACAGGCACGGGAGGCACATTCGGGAACTTCTGCCAGCTCTGCCCCGCGTCGAACGAGATGAACAGCCCGCGCTCCGTGCCTGCGTACAGCAGGTTCAGGTTGCGCGGATCTTCACGCACCGCGAACACATACGCCTCTTCGGGCAGTCCGTTCGTGATCAGTTGCCAGGTCTTGCCGCCATCGGTCGTTTTATACACATAGGGCTTGAAGTCGTTCAGCAGGTGTCGGTCGAACGCGACATACGCCACATCTGCACCTGCGCGCGACGGCTCCACGTGCGACACGGGCGAGTTGGGCGGCAGGTTCGGTACATTCTGGGTGAGTTCGATCCAGCTCGTGCCATCGTTCGGGCTTTTCCATAGGCGCCCGTCGTCCGTACCCACCCAGAGCAGCCCCTTCTGAACGGGCGACTCCGCGAGACTGATGATCGTGCAGTGATACTCGGCGGTGGTGTTCTCCACCCACACGGGCCCGCCTGCGTCCTTCTGCTTTTCGGGGTCGTTGGTGGTCAGGTCGGGGCTGATGATGCTCCATGTGGTTCCGAAGTCGGTGGATTTGAACACGACGTTGCCGCCCACATACACCGTGTCGGGGTCGTGGGGCGAGGGGATGATAGGCGTGTTCCAGTTGAAGCGATATTTGAGTTCGCTGGCGGGACCGCCGTCGCTGCGGCGCGCCTGCGGGCTGATATTCTCCTGAACGCCAGTTGCGAGGTTCGTGCGCAGGATGTTGCCCCCCTGCGACTCGCTAATTACGAGGTTCGGGTCGCGCGGGTGAATCAGGCAGTAGAACCCGTCGCCGAAGCTGACCATGCGCCAGTGTTCGTTCACGATGCCGCCCTCTTTGTTGCGCGCCCAACCCATCCAGCTGCCGTTATCCTGCAAGCCGCCCGCGACCTGATAGAACGGGGCTTCCATGCTGCAGTGAATCTGATAGAACTGCCCCAGCGGGATGTTCGCAATCACGTCCCAAGTTTGCCCTCTGTCCATCGAGAACGCCAGTCCGCCGTCGTTGCCGTTCCAGATGATGTTCGGGTTCTTGGGGTCAATCCACAGTGCGTGGTGATCGACATGCACAGTGCTGGCAATCTGCTGGCTGGTGCGCCCGCCGTCGATGGACATGCGCAGCTGCGTCGCCAAAAAGTAAAGGCGGTTCTCGTCGCTGGGGCACACGCGCATATCCGTATAGTAGAATCCGCGCGAGACGATATTGGTTTCCGTGGAGACGCGCTGGAAGGTCTCGCCCCGGTCGTTCGAGCGGAACAGCGTGCCGTCGTTCGACTCGGCAATCACATAGACCACATTCTGGTTGCTGGGGGCGACTTTGACGCCGATGCGCCCCATCAGTTGGGGCAGTCCGTTAGTGATTTTGCGCCATGTGCGCCCGCCGTCGGTGGATTTGAACACGCCGCCCTGCTCGCTGCCGCTGGTGTGCGTCCACGGCTTGCGCTCGAACCGCCACATGCCCGCGTACAGGATGTTCGGGTTCACGGGGTCGATATCCAGGTCCGACGCGCCGTGCTGCTCGTCGATATACAGCACTTTTTCCCAGGTTTTGCCGCCGTTGGTGGTCATGAACACGCCGCGTTCAGGGTTCGGACCGAAGGGCGAGCCAATTGCAGCGACCCACACGGTGTTCGGGTCGCGCGGGTGGACAATTATGCGGCTAATCTGTCGTGTTTCGCGCAGCCCCAGATACTGCCAAGTCTTGCCCCCGTCGGTGGACTTATAGACCCCGCAGCCGATGGAGATGCTATTGCGGGTATTCGCCTCGCCCGTACCAACCCAGATGATGTCAGGGTTCTGGGGGTCTAACGCGAGGTCGCCGATGCTCAGTGTCTCCTGCTCATCAAACAAGGGCGTCCAGCTGATGCCCCAGTTGGTGGTTTTCCACAGTCCGCCTGTGCCCACGCCGACATAAAGCGTGCTGGGGTTGCCTGGAACGCCTTCCACATCGGTAATGCGCCCGCCCATGTTCGCGGGTCCGATATTGCGGGGGCGCAGGCTCTTGAACAGGTCGATACGAACGCCTGACTCGTCGGTAAACGCAAACGCGCTAACAGTTAAGATAAACGCAAATCCGAGGGATAGTACTCGCCGCAACATAGGGCGTAATTTCGCGTTGCGGGGTAGGGTTCCTGCTGAAGAGGTTTGGAAGTGAGTCGGCGGTGTCTCTATTGGGTACACTCCCACAGTTTCTGGCAGCGAGTTTACGGCGGCTGAATACACGGGAAGTCGGTGCAAATCCGACGCTGACGCGCAGCGGTGACTGGGGACGAACGCGGCAGAGACGCCACTGGCGCAACGCTGGGAAGGCGCTGCAAGTAGGACAATCCAGAAGCCCGAAGACCGATTCAGCCGTGATTGCTCGTTTCGCCTCGCGGGTTGGGCGAAAGAGCGCGCGTGGAGATGTAGCGCCCTAAGCACAGACAGGAAAGTCCGTGCTACGCTGTGTGGCTTGGACATTCTTGTCCAAGCGCAGCGCACGGACAGGAGTGTCCGTGCTACGCTGTGTGGCTTGGACATTCTTGTCCAAGCAGGTTGTGGGCACGGACAGGAGTGTCCGTGCTACGGTGTGGCTTGGACATTCTTGTCTGAGCGTTGTTCGTCGGCGGGGACGCCGCCGCTACGGTGGCTTGGACATTCTTGTCCAAGCAGGTTGTGGGCACGGACAGGAATGTCCGTGCTACGGTGTGGCTTGGACATTCTTGTCCAAGCGCAGCGCACGGACAGGAAAGTTCGTGCTACGGTGTG
>CALKLF010000075.1 GCA_937992175.1 uncultured Fimbriimonadales bacterium
ACTCACACTCTCCACAATCCACGATTCGGGCACGGGTTCGCCAATCTGGCGCATCAGGTCGCGGAACTTCTCGCGGTCTTCGGCGGCTTGGATGGCGGTCAGGGGCGTGCCCAGCAGCCGAACCCCGTACTTGTCCAAAACACCGCGCACGGCAAGCTCGGTCGCCAAATTCAGCCCCGTCTGACCGCCAAGCGTGGGCAGCAGTCCGTCGGGGCGCTCCTGGGCAATCACGCGCTCAGCAAACTCTACCGTGAGGGGTTCGATATACACACGGTCGGCGGTTTCGGGGTCGGTCATAATCGTGGCAGGGTTGGAGTTGATGAGCACCACTTCCAGACCTTCCTCGCGCAGCGAGCGGCACGCTTGCGAACCAGAGTAGTCGAACTCGGCAGCTTGCCCGATGACAATCGGGCCTGAGCCGATCACCAGCACCTTGCGTAATGATGTATCGATAGGCATACTCTCCTCCCTTGTCGCCTCGCTGGACGGACTTAAAGGGCGTTCTGGGGGGAGAGTATACCCCTATTTATTTGCCGCGGCTCGCATTTTCCCGCCTGCAGGCGAGCCGAATGGCAGCCCGTTATGCGACGCGCTACTCTTCTTCAGCCGCTTCCCGCAGTGCCTCAATAATCACTGGACCTGTCTTCCCCTCCAGCTGCTTGTGCGTGCCGTCGCAGAAAGGGAACTCTTTTGATTGCATACAGCGGCATAGGGCGACCCGCTCGCCCGGCTGCAGCTTGATTACCGTGCGCAGTTTTCCGAATCGCTCTTCCGTTTCGTGGATTGCCATCATAACCTCCTGTCAGTAGTTCAGCGCTTTCAGCTCGTCCAGCACGAACTGTCCATCTTTGCGGACGAGTTGTCCGTCGAAGTAAATCTCGCCGCCGCCGAACTCCGGGCGTTGGATGACCACCAGGTCCCAGTGGACTTGCGAGCGGTTGCCGTTATCCGCTTCGCTGTAGGCGTTGCCGGGCGTGAAGTGGAACGAGCCTGCGATTTTCTCGTCGAACAGTGTATCGTTCATCGGGTACAGGATGTGCGGGTTGAACCCCAGCGACCATTCGCCGATGTAGCGCGCCCCCTCGTCGGAGTCGAGGATGGCGTTGAGCTTGCGTGGGTTGCCAGCACCGGGGCGGTCGCCGTCATCCGCGCAGGTCGCCTCCACAATCTTGCCCCGACGCAGTTTGAAGTGGATGTTGCGATAGAGGTTCCCCTCGTACACGCTGTTGGTGTTAATCGTAATTTCGCCCTCCACCGAGTCGCGCACGGGGCAGGTGAAGCACTCGCCGTCGGGGATGTTGTGCGTGCCGTAGCAGGGCACGACGCCGATGCCCTCAATCGAGAAACGCAAGTCGGTGCCTGGACCTGTGATGTGAACCTCGCGCGTGCGCTCCATCAGCTCCACAAGGGGCTGCACATCCCGCTGCATCTGCGTGTAGTCCACTGTGCAGACCTTGAAATAGAAGTCTTCGAACGCCTCCGTACTCATGTTGGCGGCTTGCGCCATGCCGGGCGTGGGCCAGCGCAGCACGACCCATTTGGTTTTGGGCACGCGCACTTCCTGATGGACGGGTTTCCACCAGTGCTGGCGTACGAGTTGCATCTGCGTCTGCGGGATGTCGGACATTTCGGCGAAGTTGGGCGCGCCGCGCAGTCCGATGTAGCCCTGCACGCCCTCCATCTGCGCCTTCTCTAGCCCTGCGATGAACTGAATCTGCGCCTCGCTCGCGTTCTGATAGAGGGCGCGCAGCACCAGCGTCTGCTTCACTTCGGGGATGACCTCGCCGCCGGCTGCGTGAACTGTGCGCATCAGCAACGCCACGAACTCCGAGGGCATATCAAACGCCTCAACCAGCACGCGCTCGCCCGGCTGCACACGCACGGAGTGGTGGACTAAGATATCTGCCAGTTTCTGCCAGCGCGGGTCGATCATAGCGTATACTCCGACACAATTTGCGTTAGCGTCGCGAAGCGGGCGTTGTGTTTTTTCAGGAACAGAATCGCCTCGCCCAGGGTCTCCACGCTGTCGTGGTAGTCGTAGCCGCCCAGACAAATCACGGGCGTCTCCTGATCGATATGGTAGTGCAGAATCGGCTCAATCACCTCCCAGCCCTGGTCGATGTAGCCGATTTTGCCGTTCGCAGTGGCGACGGGCACAATCAGAATCTTCGCCTCGCCCGGCTTGCGCACATCCTGATACGATGGATGGTACGGTTTGGTGGGCGCGCCGTCCCAGTCCACGAACATGCGGTACTCGGCGTCGGGAATCGCGCTGCTATCGACCAGAAAGCCCATATCCTCCAGATACTTCAGGTCGGGCGGGGTGAGCGCGTAGCTGCCTGCGCGGAACGCCGTCGGCTTGAGGTGAATCTGCTTGAGCAAGTCTTTGCCTGTCTGGAGCATCTCGCCGCGCTCGCGAGGGTCTTCGATGTAGCGTCCCTGCGGGTCTTCAAAATGCAGGTGTAAGCCGAACTCGTGCCACGAGGGGATTCGGTGGAGATATTCGCGGTAATACAGTTGCACATTCGCCATCGGGTCCTTGCCTGCGACCTGGATCATCCAGGTAAAGGGTATCGTGAACTCTTCCGCCACTTTGATATACTCTTGCGTGTAGCAGCGTGGGTAGTCTGCTGCTTCGCAGTCCAGTGTAATCGCAACGGTCGGCATGGTTATCAGTCCTCCTCCGCGTTAGTCGCGCGATGAGGGTTCGGGGCGCAGGACGAGATTCCTGCTACCCCGTGACGAAAACCGCCCATGTCAGAATGCTTCAGGTATTCGCCTTGCCGCCCGGCAATCCCGACAGGTCGCATGGCAGGGTGTAAGTGTCCACCTCGCGACCACCCTCAAACGATTTGCCCGGAATCTTGCCGTAGCGGTGATACCATCGGGCGCGACCGTCTACGAAGTTGATATTGATGCCGTTTTTGTGGCGCGGGTCGCCGGGGAAAGTCGACCAGTGAAAGATGAACTGGGGGCGCGGGCAGTTAGGGTCAATCAGCGGCGCGCTGGGGTGCTTATACACCGAGTCGAAGAACATAATCGTGTTCACAGGCTCCTGCACCGCCGCCATCGGCACGACGGGGTCGTCGTTCCACAAGCCAGGCGGCAGCGACGGATCCTGAAACAGCGCGAAGTTGTACGCATACGAGCCGTAGCGGAAGTTGCCCGAAGTGCGCAGCCCAATAGTTTGCAGAATTGCCAGCCAGTCGATTCCCGGACGATTCGAAGGGCATACGATAATGTCGATGTTTTTCATATATGGCATCACTGCATCGAACACCGTGAACACGCGGTCGTTTGTCGCAGGCAGCAGCAACACATTGTCCATGCTATACACGCTCTGGGGGAACACCTCGTCGTAGTCCTGCACATATTGCAGAGTTGCTAAGGCGAACTGGCGCAGGTTGCTCAGACAGCTCGCGCTGCGCGCGCTTTCGCGCGCCTGGGCGAACACGGGGAACAGAATCGCCGCCAAGATGGCGAGAATCGCGATGACCACCAGCAGCTCGATGAGCGTAAAGCCCCGCACACGACGCATCATAGGTCTCACCTCAACTATGAAGGATACTGACGATTCGTTTAAAGATAGGTTATCGAGAGGGCGTCTGGGAGAGGTTGTGTGGGGCGACGGCGTGAGGTATAATCCCTGTCGTGCGCTTCTGGCGACTGAAAAAGGCGGGCGTCCACCTGCCCATTCGGAACAAGCAGTTAGCCGCGCAAGCCCTCACTCATCGCTCACATACGGAAGGCGAACTGTTGGCGAGCAACGAACGCCTTGAGCTGCTGGGAGATGCGGTGGTGGGCTTGATTATTGCGGAGTATCTGTATCAGCGGTATCCGCAATGGGATCAGGGACAGCTGTCAAAGGCGCGGGCGAGCATTGTACGGGCAAGTGTGCTGTGCGAAGCCGCCAAACGCGCTGGCATCGCAGGGCTGCTGCGCCTGAGTTCGGCGGAAGAGGCGTCGGGCGGACGCGAGCGCCCCTCCATCCTCGCCGACGCTTTCGAAGCCGTGGTGGGCGCCATCTACCTCGATTCGGGCTACAAAGCGGCGCGGGACTATACCCTGCAACATCTGCAGCCCGAACTGGACGCCCTCGAAACGGGCGCGATGCCCATACAGGACTACAAATCGCTGCTGCAGGAGCGCACGCAGGCGTGGTGGCGCATCACCCCCACCTACGAAGTGGTGGAGGAAACGGGCACGCCCCACAACAAAACTTTTGTCGTGCGCGTCAAACTGCGCGACCTGATTGCTGGACAGGGCGTCGGACCCAGCAAGAAGCAGGCGGAACAGAACGCCGCCGCCCACGCCCTGCAATACACCGAACAGAACAGGAGGCAATTAGATGAAACCTTTGGCTGAGATTGGAGTTTTCGGCGGCTCAGGATTCTACTCGTTTCTGGACAAGGTGGAGGAAGTGAAGGTCGACACGCCCTACGGTCCGCCCAGCGATACGATCTCGATAGGCGAGGTGAACGGGCGGCGCGTGGCGTTCCTGCCCCGACACGGACGCAAACACACCATCCCCCCGCATAAAATCAACTATCGCGCCAACCTGTGGGCGATGAAGGAACTCGGCGTGCAGGCGATTATCAGCCCCTGCGCCGCGGGTAGCCTGCAACGTCATGTGAAGCCAGGCGATTTCGTGGTGGCAGACCAGTATGTCGACCGCACGCACGGACGCGCCGACACCTTCTACGAGGGTCCCACTGTCCACCATGTCTCGCCCGCCGACCCCTACTGCCCCGTGCTGCGCCAGATTGCCATCGAGGAGATCCGAGCGCACGGCATCCCCGTCCACGAGCGCGGCACAATCGTGGTCATCAACGGTCCCCGCTTCTCCACCAAAGCCGAGAGCCGTTGGTTCACCTCAATGGGCTGGGAAGTGATTAACATGACGCAGTATCCTGAGGCGTACCTCGCGCTGGAGCTGGCGATACCCGTGGTCAACATCTCGCTGATTACGGACTACGACAGCGGCTTAGTGGCGGAGGGCGAAGTGAAGCCTGTCACAGCGGAAGAGGTAATGCATGTGTTCCATCAGAATGCGGAGCGCATTCGCAAAGTGATTTTCGGGATGATTACCAAAATCCCGCCCGACTTTGAGAGTCCCATCCGCCACGCGCTGGATTATGCGAAGGTGACGGTGTAGGGACGATTCCGCTCGTCTGCGTCCCTGACTCCGTTTCTAGCAGGAAAATCTTATTCGGCGTCGTACATCGCCTCCATCCTGTGGGGGCATTACGATGGAGAACGGTAAGCAAGCGGCGGAGTGGTTCCGTGAGACCTATCACGCGCTGAAGAGGCAGGTGGCGCGGGTGGTCGTCGGGCAAGAGGAAGTGGTCGAGAACGCGCTGGTCGCCGTATGCGCGGGCGGGCACGCGCTGCTGGAAGGCGTGCCCGGGCTGGGCAAGACGCTGCTCGTGCGCACCATCGCGCAGGCGCTGCACCTGGAGTTCGCTCGGATCCAGTTCACGCCCGACCTGATGCCCGCCGACATCACAGGCACGAATATCCTCGTCGAGAGTGAAACGGGCGCGCGCACCTTCGCGTTCCGCCCTGGACCGGTATTCACCAATATCCTGCTGGCGGACGAGATTAACCGCGCCACGCCCAAAACGCAGTCCGCGCTGCTGGAGGCGATGCAGGAGCAAGCCGTCACCGTCGCGGGCAAGCGCTACCCTATCGAGCCGCCGTTCTGGGTGCTGGCGACCCAGAACCCCATCGAGCAGGAGGGTACCTACCCCCTGCCCGAAGCGCAGCTGGATCGCTTCTTCTTCAAGATTCTGGTGGGCTATCCGACGCTGGACGAGCTGCGCGAGATTGTGGAGCGCACCACGGGCGTGGAGACGCCGCAGCCTGAAGTCGTGGCGGATCGGGAGACTCTGCTGCGCATGCAACGGCTCGTGCGCGAAGTGCCGATTGCGCGCCCCGTGCAGGAGTTTGCGCTCAAGCTGATCGTGGCGACGCACCCCGGCTCGGACTACGCGCCGCCCGAGGTGAACAAGTATGTGCGCTACGGCTCCAGTCCGCGCGGGGCGCAGACGCTGATTTTAGCCAGCAAGGTGTTCGGGCTGCTGGACGGACGCTACAATGTGGCGCGAGAGGATGTGCAACGCGCGCTCAAGCCCGCCCTGCGTCACCGCATCTTGCTGAACTTTGAAGCGGAAGCGGACGGCGTCAGCCCTGACCAGATTCTGGAGACCCTCTGGAGCCATGTGACCCGCGCCGAGGGGGAGCCAATCAAGGTGTAAATCAGGAGCGCACCCACTGGAGCGCCTCGTGCGCTTTTTCAGGCGTGATGGGCTTCTCCATCAGAAAGGTGTAGGGCAACTGTTCCTCGAGCGCGTAGTCGCGAGCGCTTACTAACGCGGCGATGAGCGCCTCCTCGCCCGCCTCGTGCAGAACTGCGCGATACTCCACACCGCAGGCGTCGGCAAGGGCGCGCAGCGCGTCGGGTGCGTTGCCCTGCAGATACGCTGCCAGCAGAGCGCAGAGCGTCACCGCCGCGCCATGCAGGTAGGTTCGTCCCGTCTGATACTCCAGCGTATACAGGAGGTGATGCTCGGAGCCTTCTTCGGGGCGACTGCTCCCTGCCCGAGAACAGAGCTCGACCTCCTCGCAGAACAGCTCCGTCAGCAGTCGCACGCCCGCTTTGTTCACCGCGTAGATGTCGGCGGCTTGGTCTCCGAGCCGCTGAAGAATCGACGCGCTCTGACGGGCGATTGGGTCGTCGTAGGGTTCGCCGATGCGTTCGTGCGCGCGTTTCCAGTCGTAGAGCGCGGTGTGAATCGAGAGCAGATCGCCCACACCACCGCGATTGAGATGCGCAGGCGCGGTCTGAATCAGCGCGACATCGATGTAAATCGCTTCGGGGAACACACGCCCCAAGTAGTGAATCCGTCCCGCGCGGCGCACCGCCGCCGAGTCGGTGAACGGCGCATCGACGGTGAGCGCGCTGGGCGCAAGAATCAGGGGCAGCCCTTTGCGCCAGGCAAGGTACTTGGCGGTATCGATGGCTGTACCGCCGCCCAGCCCAATCACGCGCCGCACGCCCCGCCATGCGTCGTCGGCGGTCGTCATCGTGTCCAGCACGCCCTCATCGAGGCTCTCCGCGCGAATCAGGCTGCGCGGGTTCGCTGTCAGCCACGAGCGCGCCGCGAACCACGCCTGCGGGTCAACCACGAGCAAGGCGTCGTCCAGCAACGGATTCAGTGCAGCAATCGACTCAAACCGTACCCACCGAATCGGATTCACAGGCGTACTATACCCGTTCTGTGTGGCGCACGGGCAGGCGGAGAGCTTACCACGCCACTTGTCTAAACTCCTCCCACACTCGCCGGTACACCTGCAGGGTCTGTCGCGCGATTCGCGTCCAGTTGAACACGCGCTGCACGGATTTGAGAGCGTTCTGAGCGCGGTGGCGCGCGGCGTCAGGGTCTTGCAGCACGCGCAGGATGCCCCAAGCAAGGCTTTCAGGGTTGCCCGCCTTAGTGAGGATGCCCGTCTGCTCATGGCGCACGACCTCCTTGAGACCACCTGCATCGGAGACGACGACAGGCGCGCCTGCCGCCATCGCCTCCAGCGCAACGATGCCGAACGGCTCATACAGGCTCGGATAGACCGCGACATCCACCACACGATAGAGCCTCAGCAGTTCGGCGTCGGGGATAAACCCCGTGAAGTGAACTTTCGACTCCAGACGGCAGAAGCGCACGAACGCCTCCAGGTGCGCCCTGTAGCCCCCACCCACAATCACCAGCCGCGCGTGGGGAACTTCCGTCAATACCATCGGCAACGCCTGCAGCAAGACCTGCACGCCCTTCTCGCGCACCATGCGCCCCACGAAAAAAATCAGTGGCTGGTCAGGCTCCGCAAACCGTGCGCGGAATGCCGCCCGCTCCGCCTCAGGAAACTCAAACTGAAACTTCTCGGCGCGGATGCCGTTGGGAATGACCTCGATTTTGTCGTAGGGGGTGTTGAGCGCGTGGATGACTTCGTCGCACATGCAGTCGCTACAGACAATCACGCGCCACGCCTCGTAGCTAAGTTCCCACTCGAGGTGATTAATAGCGCGGGAGAGGTCGGAGTGAATCCCACCGTGTCTGCCGTATTCGGTGGCGTGGATGGTCGCCAGCAGCGGGAGTTTGTAGCGATGTTTGAGGGCTTTGGCAACGGGGTGGACGAGCCAGTCGTGCACATGCAACAGAATCGGCTCGCGGTGAGCGCGGGCGGACTTGCCGCGCAACAGGTCATGCAACAGGGCATTGGCGCGGGCTTCGAACGCGGCGTTCATCGCGTAGACGCCCTCCAGAAAATCGCCGTGGGGCGGGGGCGGCGCGCCAATTCGATGGAGAAACACGCCATTTTCGACCGCCTCAGCAGGTGCATCAGGATGCGCCGCCGTGATCACATGCACCGCCACGCCCTGCGCCGCCAACGCCTCCGACAGTTCCTGCACATGACGTGCGATACCCCCCACAATCCGCGGCGGGTATTCCCACGAAACCATCACAACACGCACGACTCGGCAATTCGACGCCGAGCAGGAGGTTCCTGTGTCAGGCGCAGAGGCAACCCTATTCCAGCGGAATCAACTCGATATTTCGGAAGTGGATCTCCCCACCTTCCGATTGCAGGGCGATTTTGCCCGCCACAATTTCCGCGCCAGAGCCCTCGTTCACCACCTCGCCGTTGACCTTGAGCGTGATTTTGTCGCCCCGCACGATAATCTCGTACTGGTTCCACTCAGGCGCGGGTCTCTCGGTGGTCTTCTTGCGCCAGCGGTGGCGTTCCGCGTTCTTGTCAATGTATTCAGGGTCGGTCACGAGCGGCGCGCCGTCGATCAGCCAGAAGTCGCCCGAATTCATATGCATCAGCTGCGCCTCTACCGAGCGGGGCCAGATTTTGTGTTCGCCGTGCACGCGCAGCAGCACGCCGCTGTTGCCCGGCTTTTTATCAGGCGCCCAGCGCCACTCCAGCTTCAGAATGTAGTTCGTGTAGTCCTTCTCCGTGTAAATATAGCCGAGCGGCTCGCCCTTGCAGATGAGAATCCCGTTCTCCACGCGCCAGACATCCTCCATCTTCGCGTTCGGGTCGGCAAGGTAGGCTTTCCAGCCTGTCAGGTCGCGCCCGTTGAATAACTTAATCGCCTTCGGCTGCGCAGGGACGGCTTGCTGAGTCGTCGTTAGCCCCCAGTAGCCCATCAATATCGCCAAGCCGATTGCCCAGAGTGTTCGCATCGTTTTCCTCCCGCAACTAGTGAGATTCGAGCGACTAACGGCGTTTCCTGCTCGGTTGCACTGGTATACTATGCGGCAGAGGTGAAGACCATGCGACTCGCAACCGTTGGATTAGCGCTGTTGTTTGCGCTCACAGTCTGGGCGCAGGAGTTGAAAGTGGGCGACCCCGCGCCCGCGCTCCCCGTCGCGAAGTGGATTAAAGGGCAACCCGTCAAGCAGTTCGAACCCGGCAAAGTCTATGTCGTCGAGTTCTGGGCGACCTGGTGCGGTCCCTGCCGACAGACCATCCCCCACCTGACCAAACTCGCTGAGCAGTATAAAGACAAATTGACGATTATCGGCGTCAGCGTGTGGGAGCGCGTCGACGAGAAGAACCCCGAAGCCCACATCCAGCGCGTGGAGAAGTTCGTGCAAGATATGGGCGACAAGATGAACTATGTGGTGGCGGTCGACAACGCCGAGGGCGTCATCGCCAAAGCGTGGATGGACGCCGCGGGACAGGACGGCATTCCCACCGCGTTCGTCGTTGACCAGCAGAAGCGCATCGTGTGGATTGGACATCCGATGGACAATCTCGACGGCGTGCTGGAACAGGTGGTAGCGGGCAAGTTCGACTGGAAAGCTGAAGCCGAGCGCCAGCGACGCCAGCGCGAGCAGATGGAAGCCATCGAGAAAGACTACGCGGAGTATGTCCAGTTCATGCAGCAGCGCAACTACAAGGACGCGCTCAAAAAACTCGACGAGATGATCCCGAAATACACCGAGTTTCCGATGCTGAAGGTCATCCGCTTCGGGACGCTGCTGCGCGTCGACGAGAAGCAGGCGTATGCCTATGCGCTGCAACTGGCGCAGAACGAGTTCAAGGACGACGCTCAGGCGCTGAATCAGATTGCGTGGACGATTGTGGACGACGAGACAGAGCCGCCGCTCCAGTCGCCCGACTATCAGGCGGCGATTACGATTGCCCGCCGCGCCGTCGAACTCACCAAAGAGCGCGACCCGATGATTCTGGACACGCTCGCCTACGCCTACTTCAAACACGGCGATGTGCAGAACGCGCTCAAGTACCAGAAGATGGCGGTGGATTTACTGGAAAAGGACGACTCGGTCGACGAATCGGTGAAGAAGGAGATTCTCGACCGCTACGAGAAGTTCAAGAAGGCGGCGGAGAAGAAGCAATAACGGTATGAATGGGGCAAGACAACCTGCCTCGCCCCACCAGCTCTATTAGCACCCGCTGCCGAAGTTGAACAACACAAGTAGCAGGTCGGCGTCGTCCACCACGCCGTCGCGGTTGAGATCCTCCAGCGCGATGCAGGGGTCGTTCACGCCGAAATTGAACAGCACGGCGAGCAGGGTAATCGGGGCGCCAATCTGCGCGTTGAAGTTGCCGTCGAACTGCCACGAGCCGACAATCTGCTGCGCTTGAGCGCCAGTCAGCGCCAGGCTAAGCGTCGCCAAAGTCAGGAATCGGTTCATATTGCCTCCTTTACCCGTGATGGGTACGGGAATTATGAAATGGGCTTGCTTGGGGGTTAACGAAGCTGTGCCTCAAATACGAGGGTATACTGGTTTCGCAAGCGGGAGGCAACGATGGGATTCGGAGGGCGCACGCCTAAACATCGCACGCAACGCGGTAAGGTCGAACTGTACGAAGCGGAAACCTCTCTACCGTTTCTCTGGGTGGAGGTGAGTCAGGTGTTCTCACGCGGCGACATCGGCTACTGGAACACGCGCTGGGTCGAGCTGGAGGCGCAGCTGCGCAAGTGCCCCTACCCACTCAAAAAGCTGGGGGAGTTCATCCCGGAAACCGTCGAGCGAGACGGGACGGAGGTTCCGGGCATCACCTACGGGCAGGTGGGCAGGCGCGAATATCCCCCTGCAGGTACGACGATTGAGCAGGTGAACGGCAGCGTGCGCCTGCTGTTGCCCGGTACGCGCCGCAAAGAAGAGCGCGAGGGAGTGCTGTATTTGCAGGTACAGAATGTGTTGCGCACAGGGATCGACCCCTATGCTTCACCGGAACAGAAGCGATTCGTGCAGAAAGACAGCTACAACGACCCGGTTCGTAGCCGTGTTTATCCTGGCGATTTAATCCTCGTGAACTCTGGAATTGGTTCGCTCGGACGCTGCGCGGTAATAACGGCTCAGTACCCATATCGGCTAATCAACATCAGCCAACACCTCACGCGGGTTGTGCTGAGCGGCATCACTCCAGAGTGGTGTTGTGTCTATCTACAGACCAAGTACGGCGCATATCAGGTAATACGCCTTGCTTCAGGCGTTTCCGGGCAAATCTACATCGACTTCAAAGAAATCGGACAGATACTAATCCCTGTCCCGAAAAAGGCAATCCAGCAAGCCTTTCAGGAGGGCTATCGACATGTAGTGGAGTACCACCTGCGCGCGCTTGAGGCGAAGTCGCAGGGCAGCCAGAGCCGATTCGAACGGAACCTGTATATTGCGCTGGGCATCCAGGAGTTGCTGATTTGGCAAGCAGAGCAGCTTATCGAGCGTCAGCAGGACAGTGTGGTGGAAGTTATCCTCGAATATCTACCTGAAGCGCTCTCGCGCCTTGTCGAGGACGAGTATGCGCAGGTTGGGGCAGCCATAGCCAGGCAGGAGACTCGTCCAGAGCTACCCTCGCTGCAGTCGCGTCCGCTGGGCATTCCGTTAGAGCGCGACGAAGAGTCAATTCGGCACCTTTCCCCACAGCTGCGTCTGCTGAAGGGATTGAAGGAGTTCCGCGATGCGGCGACGCGCTAAGCCGTCGAGTAAGCCCACCACCCGCGTGCGCCAAATCCTGACGCAGCTGGGCTATGTGGAACATGAAGACTTTGAATACGAAGTCGAAATCAGACTCTACAGCAACCGTCGCTTGTATGCGGATGTGATGCTGTTTCAGGGCGACACGCCGATTGCAGTGGTGGAGGTGGAGGGCAAGCCGAGCCTGTTGCGCGACGGCTTCGAGGAGGCGCGTTTCAAGGGCGCGGCGTGGAATCTGGAAAATCCTGTGCCGCTGTTATGGGTGGCGGCGGGCGAGCGAGACATGCTGTATCGGCTCACGCGGCCGTGCAGGGGAATCTGCTATGTGCCGCTGAGCGAGCAGAAGCCCCTTCATGCGCTCGCCCCTGCGCAGCTGGCGACTCTCATCGGCGACTATCTGCAGCAGACTGACGCCCCGCTGGGGCAGAGCCTGCGCGACCGCAACCTGCTGCGCGATGCGTTGCAGGCAGCGTCGGGTAAAGACCCTCGAACGCGCTTCGTGAACCTGCTAACGGCGCTTCAGAGCCAGCAACCGAAACGCGGCGCGAGCGCGCCGTTGCGCGAGGCGCATCAGCGCGTGGCGCAGGCGCGACAGAAGGGCAAGAACAGGCTGTCGCGCGAACCTGAGCCTGAAGACTCGGAGCAGGCGTCGCTGTTTGAAGATTCGCGCTATCGGCGGGGACGGCGCAAACCCTCGGTCGCCATCGAAGTGCTGTTTCTGGAGCGGTTTTTCCAGCTGTGTAAGCCGGGCGGCGTCGTGGCGATTATCGCGCCGCGCGGGATTGCCGCCAACCGCAACCTGATGTATGTGCGCAAATGGCTGATTATGGAACACAGCGTGCGGTGCATTCTGGAGCCAGATGTGAGCGCGTTCAAGGGCGTGGGCGCGAATGCGCTCACATCGATTTTTATTGCAGACAACTATCCGTCGCGGCGCGGCGACCGCGCGATGCTCGCGACGTTGCCCCCCGCGCGCTGGGAGCTAAGCCTTTACGCGCCCGAAAACGAACGCCTCCTACGGGCTGCGCATCTCGTGCAGGAAGCCATCGAGTACGCCCGCACGATGCACGACCACCCACGCGAGGATGACCCCGACGACTGCGACGAAGACGACGACTATTAGCCCCGCATATGGTCAACAACTACCTCTGGATGTTCCTGCTCCTGTTGCTGCTGGGCTATGGCTTGCAGCGCGGGGGCGTGTTGAGGGATGAGTCGTCAGCGTGGCTGGCGCGGCTGGTCTCGCTTGCGCCGTTGCCCGCGCTGATTATCAGCTCGCTGGCAAAGGCGTCGTTCTCGTCGGCGTTGCTGGGGGCGTGGCTCGTGGCGATGCTCTCAGTGTGGCTGGGGATGGGGCTGGCGTGGCTGCTGGGCGGCGCACTGCGCCTCGCGCCTACCACGCGCGCCCTGCTGACCGTGCAGGGCAGTATCAGCAACACGGGCTTTCTGGGCACGCCGCTGATTGCCGCGCTCTATCACAACGAGCCAAATCTCACCGCCGCCGCTGTGACCTACGATATGGGCGTGACCAGCCTGATGATTCACATCGTCGGGGCGCGGATTTTGGCGCACTATGGCGAAGCGAAGGGCTTCGGCGACGGCGCGCAGGGGCTGAGACGCCTCGCGCAACTGCCTGTGTTCTGGGCGGCGCTGGTCGGCTACGCGCTGATGGTTCTACCACTGCGCCTGCCTGAGCCGCTACTGTTCACGCTGGAGAAGTTGGGGCAGACCACCACGCCGCTGGTGCTGCTCACCATCGGCGGGATGCTGCACTGGCGGACGCTGGGCGCGCGCTGGAAAGCGGTTGCGCTGATTGTGGGATTCAAGACACTCGCAATGCCCCTGCTGATGCTGGCTCTGCTGCGACTTGTGGGGTTGCCCGACTTTGCGGCGCGGGCGCTACTGCTACAAAGCGCGATGCCGACTGTGATGGTCAGCGCGGTCTATGCGGCGGCGTTCAAAACCGAGCCGGAACTCGCGTCGGGCGTGGTGGTCGCCTCAACAATCGTTTCGCTGATGCTGCTGCCTGTGTGGATGGGGATAGGGTGAGAAGCCTTCTTGCATAACCCTAATTCATGTTCCAAGACCTGTCACAAACCTGTCACGCCCTGTGGTCTACAATAACACATATACTGAAACGGAGGATACAGCCATGGGTACGACTCGATACGCTCGGACTTTTGCAGGCGTTCTTGGGGCAGCGGCGCTGACCCTCGCGCTGAGCCACGCAACCGTGATTGACTTCGAGAACGCGTGGCTTACGAGTACCATTCCTATCGACTACGCTGACCAGGTGGACAGCTCAGGCAACGACTCGCAGAACCGCGGCGGCTATAACCTGACCTTTGGCGCAACACCTAATGTGCAGGTGCAGATGTTCAGCGCAGACTACCAAGGGAACACATGGAACCAGCTGGACAACTTGTACCGCTGGAGCAGTTGGGATTCTTCGCTTCACTCGGAATGACAGGGGCACTTTCTCTGGCACAGCACGCTGTCGTTTCGGGCGTAATTGAGGAATCTCACTGGCTCAAAAACGGCAAACGGCAGTCTGGGTGATTATAAGCGACTGGAGCGATGGCATGAGAAATACGGTTTGCTTGATAACGGTTCTGATGATGTTGTGTAACGCGTTTGCGCAGCGCCTTACCTGGTTGGGCGGCCTGACGACAGGCGCTGGCAGCGTCGCATGGGGCGTGTCGGCGGATGGTCGCACGGTCGTCGGCGTCAGCGGCGCGTACGGTCAGCGACGCGCGTTCATCTGGCGCGACGGCGTGGGGATGCAAGCCCTACCCCAGTTCGACGGCGCGACTGGCAGCGAGGCATGGAATGTGTCCGACAACGGCAGATATGTCGTGGGCGCGATTATCAATAGCAACTGGCAGTATCAGAACATCCGTTGGGACACACAGACGGGAACATTTTTAAATCTGGGCACTTTTGGCGGCGCAGAGGGGCGTGCGTTCGGAATCTCCGCCGACGGTTCAGTGGTCGCAGGCTACGCTTTCAGTAATGCTGGACCGTATTTCGCCTACCGCTGGACGGAAGGCGACGGGCTGGTCAGCAGCGGCAGGGCGTACAGCTGGGCGTATGGAATCTCCGCCGATGGGCAGACGGTCGTGGGAGTGCATTACAATCCGGGGGCGCGCGCCTTTCGCTGGCGGAGCGGCAACTTTGAGGAACTCGGCGTCGGCTTCGCCTACGCCTGCAGCGCAAACGGCGGCGTCGTGGTGGGCGTTACCTTCAACGATAGCAACCAGCAGAAGGCGTTCGTGTGGCACGAAGGGTATGGGATGCAAATCCTGCCCGATTTCGGGAACATCGCCACTGCGAACGATGTCTCCGACGACGGCGCAGTGATTGTTGGTGAAGCGACCGTCGCAGGCTCAGGGCGACGCGCCGTTCGTTGGACAAGTGCAGGTGCAGAAGACTTGAACACCACCTACGCCAGCTTGCTTGCCGACGGCTCCACACTGACCACCGCCACACGCATTTCGGCAAATGGACGCTTCATCGTGGGCTTGGGGCGACATCAAGGCGTAGACCATGCGTTCCTGCTGGATACGCAGGCGTGCGCTGCCCATAGCGGCGATGTGGACGCGAACGGCTGTATCGACGACGCCGACCTGCTCGCTGTGCTGTTCGCTTTTGGCGCGACAGGCGCGAACTTGCCCGAAGACGCCAACTGCGACGGCATGGTAGACGACGCCGACTTACTGATTGTATTGTTCAACTTCGGACAGGGATGCTAAGTATAGGTATAATCCCTCCTGACGGGGATGGCGAATCCGTGGACAGTAGGAGACGGTTTTGCTTTACTGAATTGAGCGTGCTGGTCAATCCGTGTTATCTTGATGAGGCGCGTGGGGCAACGCTGGACTATTCGGAGCCGCCGTTCAGTGCTGAGAATGTAGCGCGGATTAATGACCTACTCAACGCACGTGGAGTGCGATAATCATATGATATGGACATGTCGACTACTGGGAGGGCTGAGTTTAGAGAACGGTGAACGGCGCATCGAGCGGTTTCGCACGGAGAAGACCGCGCTGCTGCTGGGCTACTTGGCGTATCACAGGGGCGAGTGGTTTGAGCGCGTGACACTGGCGGATCTGTTCTGGGGCGATGGGCGCGACCCCGACGCCAGTTTGCGCACTGCGCTTAGCTCGCTGCGCCGACAACTGGAACCCGCAGGCATTCCGACAGGCAGCGTGTTGCAAACCGCAGGCAACCGCGTTCGCCTTAGCCCTGAGGCGGTAGAAACGGATGCCGCGCAATTTCGGAGCCTGCTGCAACGCGCCCGCTGGGTGGAAGATGACGACGAACGCCTCGCCTTGCTCACCGACGCACTACGCCTCTATGCGGGCGAGCTGCTGCAGGGCTATGAGGCGGAGTGGTTGCTCACGCCGCGCGCTGTGCTGGAACGGGAGTACCTCCGCGCCCTGCAGGAAGCAGTCGCCGAACTTTTGAAGGCAGGCGACCACGACGCGGCGCAAGCGTTCGCCGAGCAGGCGACGCAGATTTACCCCCTTAGCGAGGAGGCGGCACAGGTGCTGATCCGCGTCTACTTCAGTCTGAACCAGCCTGCGCTGGCGGAAGCCGCTTACCGATGCTACCAGAATAATCTTGCGCGGACGCTGGGCGACTACCCACGCTTCACACTGGAGTCGCTCCGCGATAATCGGCTGCCTGTCGGCGCGGCGCGCCGAGCGCTGAGGGCTTTTGACCCGCCGTTCCGTATACGCCCGCGCGCCGCTGTGCCCGCGCCGCTGACGCGATTTTTCGGGCGCGAGGAGGAACTAACCTGCACGATAGCGCTACTGCAGCAGGGCGCGCGGTTAATTACCTTCACGGGACCGCCGGGCGTTGGTAAAACGCGCCTGGGACAGGAGCTGGGCTTGCGACTGGAAGCGACCTATCAGGGGCGCGTGTTCTGGGTCGTGCTGCGCGAGGCGCGCTGTGAGGTGGAGGCACGGCGGGCGTTTGCGCAGGCGTTCGAGTGCGATGCCGAGGGGAACAGCGATACGCTGCTCGATGCGCTCGCAGGGCGGATTGGCGACGCGCCCGCCCTGCTAATCACTGACAACTGGGAACAGGTTCTGGACGCGGCGCCGCTGCTCGCGAGTCTGCTCCAACGCTTGCCGCGTCTGCAGGCAGTCGCCCTCTCACGCCATCCGCTGGAGCTGGAGGGGGAGCGCTGGCTGACGCTGGAGGCGTTGCCTCTGCCTGACGCCGACGCGCCGCTGGAAACGCTGCAGACGAACCCCGCCGTCGCGCTGTTCGTGGACAGGGCGCAGGCGGTTCGCCCCGATTTCGGGCTTACGCCTGCCAACGCGCCCAAAGTCGCCGAACTGTGTCGGATACTGGAGGGCACGCCGCTGGCAATTGAACTTGCGGCGGCGCAGCTTGCTAATTGCTCCTTGAATCAACTCCTCAGCACGGCGCACACACGACTTGACTGGCTCAACCGCCGCCGCGATGTGGGCTATCCGCACCGTTCGTTGCAAGCTGCGCTGGAGAGCAGCTACGCCCTGCTTAGCCCGCCGCTCCAGCGCGCGTTTGCGAACTTATCCTTCCTGCAAGGGGAATGGGACGCGACGCTGGCGGATGCAGTGCTGGAGGAGTCAGCTGTGCCTGTGCTGGAGCAGTTGACGCGCTATTCGCTCGTACAGCGCCGCTGGACGGACGAGACGCCCTTCTACAGCATGCTCGAAGCGGTGCGCTTGTTCGGGCAACGCAAGCGGGGCGGGCGCGAGGATATGCTACTCCAGCGAATCTTCGGCTACTTTGAACGGCTGGGGCAGACCTTGCAGGCGGAGTTCAACACGGCGGCGCAGCTCGGGTGGCTCTTTCGGCTCCGACGACTTTACCCGAACTTGCACGCTGCGCTGGAATGGGGTGTCGCGCATGCGCCTCGACGCGCGGCGACCCTGATTGTGGGCTACGGCTATTTTCTGGACTGGGAACAGCGCTGGGAGGAAGGGCGGCGCTGGTGTGTGCGCTTGCTAAGCAGCAACGCGCTCTCGCGGCGTCAACGGGCGCAACTGCTGAGCTGGCTGGGACTGTTTCTGTTGCGACGGGAGCAGTACGAACAGGCGGAGGCGCATCTGCACGAGAGCATCCACCTGTGCCGCGCCCTACGCGATTATGACGAGCTAGCAGGGGCGTACAACATGTTAGCGCTGACTCTACAGGGGCGAGGTCGTTTCACCGAGGCAGCGGAGGCGTATGAGTGCGGAGTTTGTGCGGCGCGGTGCAACGCGCGTCCGATAATCCTTGCGCCGCTGCTTAACAACTGGGGCGCGCTCTGCCTGAAGCAGAAACGGCTGGATGAGGCACACGCGCTACTGAGCGAAGCCCACGCGCTCTATCGGCAAATCCAGGCTCCGCTGCCGCTTGCGAACACGCTCAACTTGCTGGCAGCATGCTACGCGCATCAGGGACAGTTTGCCGAAGCCCAGACTTGCCTGCAACAAGCCCTCCAGAACTACGCTATTGCAGGCTACTCGAACGGGGTCGCTACTATGTATAACAACCTCGCCGACCTATGTCTGAGGCAGGGGCTGCTGGCGGAGGCGGAAGCGTGGCTCGCCCAGGCGCGTCGGACATGTGAACAAGGCGGTTGCACGCTCCATTTACAGGGAGTACTCTTGATTACGGAAGCCCAGCTGCGAGTAGCGCAAGGGCTTCATGAAGAAGGGGCAAAGTTGCTGGATCAGTGTCGCCAGATGGCGCACGCTCTGCCCGCTCTGGGACAGCTGTTAGAAGAGGCGGCAGCGGTTGTTTAACCCAGATTGTTACCTATCTAAGCAGGGGAGATTCCTCGCTTCGCTCGGAATGACAAACTGGTTTTCGCAGAAATGAACTCGTCATTCCTCGTTTCGCTCGGAATGACAAACTGGTTTTCGCAGAAATGAACTTGTCATTCCTCGCCTTCGGCTCGGAATGACAAACTGGTTTTCGCAGAAATGAACTTGTCATTCCTCGTTTCGCTCGGAATGACAAACTGGTTTTCGCAGAAATGAACTTGTCATTCCGAGCCGAAGGCGAGGAATCTCAGAATAGGTAGCAACCTGGGTTTTGATTAAGTCCCCCAAAGGTGAGCTTCTCTCGCTCTGGTGCGACGGCATTCCTGTCGTCGCGCCGCTTAGGTCTATTCACAAACGACATCACCACGCGCATCG
Organism: uncultured Fimbriimonadales bacterium; assembly: GCA_937992175.1. Lineage (GTDB taxonomy): Bacteria > Armatimonadota > Fimbriimonadia > Fimbriimonadales > GBS-DC > GBS-DC. Next base: position 19,193 of record CALKLF010000075.1, read on the forward strand.
GAATCTACGCGATGATGCAGATTCCTGTCGTCGCGCCGCTCTGGTTTGTTCAACAAGCGACGGCATCCCTACCGTCGCGCAAGGACACAACCGCTGGCAAGTATTTCACAGCGATTAAAAAATGTGTGGAGCCTTTGCAGGCTCCACGAGAGGGAGGTTGGGTTAACAAGGCTGTGCGGTCTGCTCTGCCACCTGTGCGGTGGCATGCCTATTATAACCCAGTTTTGGGGAAGGAGGGTCTGTCAAATTTGCCAGATTCAGCGCAAAGTACGCAACGCCACTCTCGCTGGCGCGCCGTCTGCGCCTTCGATCGGGAGGGGCATACAGATGAGTTCGTACTCGCCCGCCTCCACCTCGCTCAAGTTCAGCCCCTCGATGATAATCTTGCCTGCGCCGCACAAGATATGATGCACTTCAGGCTTGGGGACGCCGAACCGTTCGATGGAGAGGTAATCGATGCCGACGACATCGACGGCGCGGCGCACGAGCCACTCGGCGGCGTCGGGCGTGAGGGCGACATGCGCCTTGTTGAACTCGGTCTCGCGTCCCCACAGGGCGCTGTTGTCGGTTTTGAGCAGCAGGCGTGTTGTGGTGGGGGGGATGCTGGCTTGCTCCAGCGCATCGGCAGTAATCGCTTTGTGTCCGCGCAGGTCGGCGACATAGGCGTAGCCAATCAGCCGCGCGAGTGGGATCTCGTGAACGCGCTTGCCTGCGTCGTTGAAGTGCCACGGGGCGTCGATGTGCGTACCTGAATGGGTTCCAATCTGCAACCGCGAGCCGTTCGCAATCGCACCCTCAGCGATGCGCGCCACAGGAATCAACTCGAACGGCGCGTCGCCTGGGTAAGTCGGCATCGGCTTGCGCAAAGGGACGCTGATGTCGATAATCATCGGAAGGGGATTATACCGCAAGCAGAATAGGGGGCTTCCCATCCCGTTCGAGATGGGAAGCAACAGCGGTCAGCAGCCCTGACCGAATGAGAAAAGCACTTCTAACAGATCCGCGTCGTCGACAATGCCGTCGCTATTCACATCGGCTTGGGAGTTCGCGCCGCCGAAGTCGAACAGCACAGTCAGCAGATCCGCGTCGTCTACACAGCCATCACCGTTCACATCGGCGTCCACATAGGGCGCGCCCGTATCCAGCAGGAACGCTTCGTTGCGATTCGTGGTGGCGTTGTAACCCCATCCAACGATATAACGCCCATCCGCAGAAACGCCCCGCGCCGAGCGCAGCGCGCTCGCCCCGCTCAGGAGACTACTGTAGACGGTGTTAAGATTTTCCATGCCCCGCCTCGTCCAGCGGACAGCGATGAGATTCATATCAGGGTCGCGCGCGTCGCCCACGATTACCTTGCCGTTGCGGGAAATATCCTGGGCGGCGCTGAGCAACCAGCCCTCAGGAGTGGGCAAGACGCGTATCCCCGTCGATTCTGTCCAGCGAAAGCCTGTTCGGTAACCGTACTGGTTCAGTCCGAATCCGACCACGATGCTCCCGTCGCCCGAAACCGCGACTGCTTCGATAGACGCGCCGCCCAGATCGCCGATGTCGACCATTCCGGTTTGTTGAGTCCATCGAAAAGCACGACGGCGATTGAAGGCGTCGTTCGCGTTGCCTACGATAACGCGTCCATCTGCCGAAACAGCGCGAGCCGCGCCGCTGGTGCCGCCCAAAGTTCCCAGCTGCACAGGCGGCTGGTTCGTGCGCCAAACGCAGGGGCGAGTATAACCAAATAAATCCGTCGTCCACCCCACAATCACTGTTCCGTCAGGGGTGATATCGTTCGCATAGGTCTGGGAGCCTGCAGCTATCGGCGGCAGTGGCGAGAAAGTCGAGTTCGCCCACTTGTAGCCACGCCACTGACCGCTTGAATTCGCACTGGAGCCAACCACCTGCACGACTCCGTCAACAAGGGCAATTGCGTGAGCGTAGGAACGATTATCAAATCCACTTACGGTACCTATCGAGGTCAGCCCTACTCCAGTTCGCCACAGGAACGCACGTTCACCGCTACTGGTTGACGAATAACCGACTACCGCGTTGCCATCATCTGTCACATCGTCCGCCAAGGCAAAATTGCCACCAGGCAGCGTACCTAACCAGATCAATCTCGGCTCGTCTGCACTACTCGACGACAGAGCGCCTATCACCAGAATCGCTAGACATCCTCTCAGCCAACTCATCAGGTTGACGGCTCTTTCCTTCATAAGAATCACCTCACTTTGTTAATTATATAATTATACCCTAATTTAGAGACTGTCGAGTGGATTAAGTTCCTCAAATGTGAAAGCGCGCCCACAGGTGGAATAAATCCCTTATGGCGTGGGAGGCGCTCGTGGGCTTGCCCAAGCAATCGGCGCACGAGATGCCTCGCTGCGCTCGGCATGACAGGGGGTGCGCAAAGCCTGTCATTCCGAGCCGCAGGCGAGGAATCTCAACAGGGACTTTTTAGTATTTGAGGAACTTACCAGCCGTCAATCTCTGGAACTCCTCTGTAGGTTCCCCCTATGCAGTAGGGAGAACCAAGCGTAATTGGGTTCCCCTCGCGAAGCGGGGAGAACCTGCAGGAACTGATAAAGGTACACTGCCTGAGTACAGTGTTGCCGCAACATGCCTCCGCTTTTTCTAACCTCACCCCCATGTCCCCTGACAAGGGTACAACGGCTGGGTTCAACCACGCTGCGTGCGCCCACCTTTTTGCCTTCACCCCCAGCCCCTCTCCCACGCCGTGGGCGAGGGGAGTCAAGCGCAGGCGCAGCACGGGTCGTTCCCCCTCCCGCGTCGCGGGAGAGGGGGGCAAGGGGGGTGAGGTCAGAAAACTCGGAAGCTTGTGTGGCAAGGTTGTACTAAGGCAGTGTCCCCTTATCAGCCCCAAAGGATGGGGGGCAAAGCACCCAAACAATCAGGGTTGACGAAGCACTAGTTTACACAGGGAACCCGAACGCCTGTAGCATCTGACGCCCTTCCTCCGAAATCCGTTCGGGCGTCCACAGCGGCTCGAAAGTAAACTCCACATGGACATCGTTGATTCCGGGGATGCTCAGCGCGCGGTCGCGGATTTCGTCAGCGAGCATATCCCCGACGGGACAGCCGGGCGAGGTGAGCGTCATCAGAATCGAGACCTCGCCCGCGTCCGACACCTGCAGGTCATAGATAAGCCCGAGATCCGCGATGTTCAGCGGGATCTCGGGGTCGTACACATCGTGCAGGATTTCCCACACCTGGTCGCGCAGGCTGTTCATGCGATGCGCACCCCCGACGCCATCGCTTCGAGTCGGCGGATACGCTCCTGCACGGGTGGGTGGGTGCTGAACAGCGCCACGATGCCGCCGCCGCGCAACGGGTTCACGATATACATATGCGCGGTCGCGGGCTGGGCATGCGCGTTCGGGATGCGTTGCGCCGCCGCTTCGAGTTTGCGCAGGGCGTTCGCCAAGCCGATGGGCGTGCCTGCGATCTCCGCCCCGGTCTTGTCCGCTTCATACTCACGGGCGCGGGAGATAGCCAGCTGCACAATCATCGCGGCGAAGGGCGCAACGATTGCCAGCGCTAGCGCCGCCAGGGGGTTGGGCGCGTCCTCGTCGCGACTGCCAAACAGCAGCGTCGAATAGTAGACCATGTTAGCCAGGAACGAAATCGCGCCGGCAATCGTGGCGGCGACCGCCATAATCAGCGTGTCGCGGTTCTTGATATGCGCCAGCTCGTGGGCAATCACCCCCTTCACTTCCTCGTAATTCATCATCTGCAGCAGTCCCTGCGTGACGGCGACCACGCCGTGCTGCGGGTTGCGCCCCGTCGCGAAAGCGTTCGGCTGCATGTCAGGAATCAGGTACAGGCGGGGCATCGGCATATTCGCGCGATAGGTCATCTCACGCACCATCTGATATAGTTCAGGGGCGTCTCGCTCCGACAATGGCTGCGCTCCCGATATCGCCACCACCAGCTTGTCGCTGAACCAGTAGGAGCCGAGGTTCATCAACGCAGCGACCACCAACGCGATAACCATTCCCGCCTGCCCGCCAAGCAGGTTGCCTATCCAGACGAGAATCAGTGTCAGACCCGTGAGCAACAGACCCGTTTTCAACAGATTGAACATACGCTTTGACCTCCGCGTATAGTATACCTAATGGGATAGGAAGCGGTTCCCTGCTTGAGCTTATCGTTCGCCTAAATTGCCCACTCCTATCGCGCCGATAAGGTTGCCGCCCTTAGTCTATCAGCGCGCTGGAGGGAGCCGATGCCACAACAAGCGCAGCCCGTTCAACACCACAATCAGCGTGCTGCCTTCGTGTCCGACAACGCCAATCGGCAGGCGCAGGTTCGCCGTGAAGGTGAGAATCACCAGCACGACAATCACGCCCGTCGCGAAGAGGAGGTTCTGCTTTAGCACCTGCATCGCCCTGCGGCTGAGCGCGAGCGCGTAGGGCAAGTTGTTCAGGTCGTTCCCCACCAGGGCGACATCGGCGGTCTCTAAAGCGATATCCGTGCCTGCGCCCATCGCGATCCCGACTTCGGCGGCGGCGAGCGCGGGCGCGTCGTTCACCCCATCGCCCACCATCGCCGTCGAGCCGTACTCCGCGCTCAGTTGACGCAGCGCATCGAGCTTCTCATCGGGCAGCAGGTCGGCGTACACGCGATCGACGCCCGTTTGCCAAGCGACGGCGCGGGCGATGGGTTCGGCGTCGCCCGTGAGCATCGCTACGCAGGGGATGCCCAGCGCGTGGAGCTGCGCCACTGCCTGCGCCGCTTCGGGGCGAATCTTGTCTGCCGCGCCCGCCACCGCGAGGAATCGCCCGTTTGCCCACACAATCATCGCCGTACTGCCCGCCTCGCGCAGTTGCTGAACCGTCTGCTGCACCGCGTCGGGCACGGTCATATCCTCAAACAGGCGCAGGTTGCCAATCCGCGCTTCGGAGCCGTCTTCCAGCACGGCGACGATGCCCCTGCCCGGCATGGCTTCCACCCGCTGCACAGGGCGCGGGCTGTAGCCCCGTGCTGCGGCGGCGTGCAGGAGCGCCTGCGCCAGCGGATGCTCCGAGCGCGACTCCACATCCGCTATCGCCTGCCACGCCTGCGTTTCTATCGCGACGACAGGAATGTCGTCGTACCTCAGGGGGACCAACTCGGTGAACTCCAGTCTGCCCTCGGTGAGCGTGCCGGTCTTGTCGATGGCGACGGCGCGCACGGTCGACAGACGCTCAATCGGCTCGCCGCCTTTGAACAGGATGCCCCGTCGGGCGGCGTTGGCGATTGCCGAGAGCAGCGTCGCGGGTGTGCTGATGACCAGCGCGCAGGGCGAGGCGACCACGAGCAGCGTCATTGAGCGGTAGAAAGCGTCCGCCCAGCTCCAGCCAATCAGGGGCAGCCCCAGCGCGACCAGTGCCGCGCCGCCAATCACCGCCAGCGCGTACCGCTGCTCGAACCGCTCCAGCCAGCGTTGTGTGCGCGCTTTCTGCTCCTGCGCCTGCTCCACCAGTCGCATAATCCGATGGAGCAGCGTTTCGGCGGCGGGGGCGCGCACCTCAATCTCCAGGGTGCCGTTGCCGTTAATCGTGCCGGCATACACCAGGTCGCCGACGGTCTTATGCACAGGCACGCTCTCGCCCGTGATGGGCGACTGGTCGACATGCGACTCGCCCTGCACGACGACGCCGTCGGTCGGAATGCGGTCGCCCGGACGGGTCAGCACGCGGTCGCCCACCTGCAGCTCCTCGACGGGCAAGGTCTCTGTTCCAGTGGGAGTGATGCGCAGCGCGGTATCGGGCTGGAGCGCCATCAGGGCGCGCACAGCGCGGCGGCTGCGGGCAAGCGCGTAGTTCTGCAGCGTGTTGGAGAGCGAAAACAGGAACAGCAAGGTTGCCCCCTCGGGGGCTTCGCCGACAATCGCTGCGCCAATCGCCGCCGCAATCATCAGGAAGTTCACATCGAGCCGTCGCTCGCGCAGGGTCTGGTAGCCGTCGAGGACGCCGAAGTAGCCGCCCGCGAGGTAGGCGACGGCGTAGGCGAGGTTCGCAAGCCCTGCCTGCTCCTGCCAGCGGAGCAGCCCGCCCGCGATAATCATCAGCAGGGTCAGCGCTGAAAGAATCGGCTCCCAGAGGACGCGGCTGCGCCAGCGCGGGACATGACGCTCAATCGCCTTCACCCGACGCAGGATACGGTCGGTCGGCTCTGCAGGCGCGTTCTCCTGCTCGATAGTGAGCGTCTCACCGTCAAAGCTCGCCCGATAGGCGACGCCATTCACCTGCCAACGTTTGCCGTGTTGCGCCACGCTGGGGCACGCGGCGCACACGCCCACCTCAGGGTCACGCAAACTGCAGGTAGGGACGCGCACGCCCAACTCGCGCAGCAACGGCTCGGCGGCGCGCTGGGCATCTTCTTCGCTCAACTGACGCGGGTCATATTCTACCTCTACCGAGTCCTCTTTGTACCGATACCGAATGCGCCGAACGCCTTGGTGCGCGAGCGCGACCTTCGCCATCTCGTCGGCGCACGAGTCGGCTTCGGCAATCCGTTGACGAATGTAGCGAATCACGCCCATCATGCGCTCTCCCGTTGGCTCAGCGAGCCGTTCACGCGGCACTCAGGGCACAGCCCGTAATAGACAATCCGTGCGCCCTGAATTTCGTAGCCCGAACGCTGCTCCACCGCCTGCTGCACGGTGTAAATCAGGCTCTCGTCGAAGTCCACAACGCGATGGCACTTCGTGCAAACGAGGTTGATGTGGGGCGTTAGATCGGCGTCGAAATGCTCTGCGCCATCGCCCGCGTCACCCAGCGTCTGCACCAGCCCCATCGACTTCAGCACATGCAGCGTCTTATACACAGTTGCGAGACTCAGCGTGGGAAACTGAGGCAACAACTGGTGATAAATCATCATCGCGGTCGGGTGGTCTTTGCTCTCGGCGAGGATCTTACAGATGGCGACGCGCTGCGGCGTCAGGCGCAGCCCTGCCTGTTTCAGCCCGATAGTCAATCGGTTCATACGCTCCCTCCAATGGAAAATTGTTTTCCGAAGCGAATTATACTCCAGAAGGGTCGGCGATGTCAAGGTGGTGGGGTATAATACCCTTGCTATGAAACCCAGCAGTATGGTTGCGCTTGTGCTGGTACTTGCGGGGATCGCGTTCACCGTGCGGGCGTTCGTTACGAACACCAGCCCCTATGTGAAAGTAGGTTGGCTCGAAACGCGCGGGCAAAATGTTCACCTGCCCCTCACCCCCCTTCACGACACCGCCCAGTTCGATATCAAGACCATGACACTCACCTTCGTGGGCAAAGACGAGACGGGGCAGGTGAAGGTGGTCTACCCGAAAGGCAAGCCAAACAATTTCGAAGCCGCCACGCAGGTGGTCGTGATTGGCAGTTATAAGGACGGCGTGTTCTACGCCGAGGATATGCTGGTCAAGTGCCCCAGCAAGTATCAGGGCGAAACTCAGACGGCGCAAAAATAATCATGGCTTGGACTGTATCAGTGGCTTGGGCGTCTAGCCCAAGCATCGGTTTCTGTGGCTTGGACATTCCTGTCCAAGCAGAGCAAGGGATGAAATTGTAAGCGCATGGACAGTCCTGTCCGTGCTACGAGGGTAGGGTTTGCACGGGCGTCCCCGCCCGTGCTACGCGCATGGACAGTCCTGCCCGTGCTACTGAGAGAAGGCGATGTTATCAGGTTATATCGTTGTATGGACAGGCGTGTTATTCTCGCTTGCCTCTATCGTGTTGTACCTGTTGAGCGGCAAGCGGGTGAGCCTCGTGCGCTGGGCACGGGGGGCGTTCGTTGGAGCGTTCGTTGCGACGGTTGCGGCGCAGGCGATGCTGATGTACGCGCTGCTGGCAGGGCGCTACGACCTCCAGTATGTGTTCAGCTTTAGTGAGGAGTCGCTCACGCCGCTGTTCAAGATGGCGAGCTCTTGGGCAGGTCAGGAGGGCAGCTTCCTGCTGTGGGCGTTGTGGACGGGCATTTACGGGCTGGTTCTGATGCGCACAGCAGGGGGCTATGAGCGCTGGGCGATGACCGTGTACGGCGGCGTGTTGCTGCTCTTGATGGGCATCTTGGCGTTCCAGAGTCCATTCGCGCCGCTACCGAAGCCCGACCCCGCGCCGCCTGTGTGGCCCCCGCAAGACGGCTTCGGCTTGAACCCCGTGCTGGAGAACCCGTGGATGAAGATTCACCCGCCGATTATCTTTGCGGGCTTCGCGGCGCTCACGGTTCCGTTCGCCTACGCGATTGCCGCGCTGTGGCGCAACGAATACAATGAGTTCGCTGTGCGTGTGCGCCCGTGGGCGATTTACTCGGCGACGATGCTGGGCTTCGGCTTGGCGCTGGGCGGCTACTGGGCGTATGAGACGCTCGGCTGGGGCGGCTTCTGGGCATGGGATCCAGTGGAGAACAGTTCCTACTTCCCCTGGCTGTTTATGGCGGCGGGGCTACACGGCGTGATGCTGCAAATCAATCGCGGGCGGACAGTGCGCTGGAACCCGCTGCTGCTCGCGCTGCCGTTCCTGCTGTTCCTGTACGGTACATTCCTCACGCGCAGTGGCGCGCTCGCGGAGGTCTCCGTGCATTCGTTCGTGAACATGGAGTCCAACGCGCTCAAGATCCTGATTGGCATGCTGGGAGGCGGCTGGCTGCTGACGCTGGGGCTATGGCTGTGGCGGTATCGGCAGATGCCGTTGCCCGCGCGCGATATGACCAGAAGCTTCTCGCGCGAAGCGGCGGTGCGCTGGGGGATTATTCTGCTTTCCATCTCCGCGCTGATTAGCCTGATTGGCACCTCGTGGCCCCTGATTACGAAAGCCGTCGGCAGGCAGATGGAAGCCCTCAAGCCCGAGTTTTACAACCATGTGCATATCCCGTGGATTGTGATTACGGCGGTGGTGCTGGCGGCTGCGCCCATGCTCACTTGGCGTGGGATGAGCTTAGACCAGATTCTGGAGCGCCTCACCAAGAGCTGGCTCGCGGCGGTGGCGACGGGCTTCGTGCTGTTCTTTTTAGGGTTCCGCGAGCCAGTGACGCTGCTGATTTGCACGCTGGTCGCCTTCACCGCCTATGCCAACCTCGGGGCGATCTGGCGGCGGTGGCGCACCTCGCGCCTGACGCTGGGCGGGTTCATCACGCACTTGGGGCTGGCAATCGCGATTCTGGGGCTGATCCTCTCCTACGGCTACGAGCGCAAAGAGCGCGTGGTGATTATGCAGGGGCAGGATACCTTCGCGATGGGCTACAAGTGGCGATACTTAGGCATGACGGGCAACGAGAAGTTCCCGGGCGACCCGCTTGCCGACAAGTTTAACCGCGTGCGCATCGAAATCGCCTCGCACGACGAGAAGTTCATCGTGGAGCCGCGCTTCTATCAAGACCAGCGGCGCAAGGAGGGCAATAATGTGGTGTGGCCCGCCATCATCCGTTGGTGGGACCACGATTTGTATGTGTCGTTCTTTGCCCCGCCGCAGGTGGACGCCAGCCCGCTCACGCTTTCGCTGCACGAGAAGGAGAAAGGTACGGTTGACAAGTACACCATCGAGTTTCTGGGCTTCCAGACGGGCGGGCAGATGGGCGGCGAGGGCTTCCGAGCGATTGCCAAAGCCCGCGTGAGCCATCCTGACTGGAAGCAGCCCGTCGTGGTCGAGCCGTTCCGCATCATCACGGGCGGGGGTGTGGTTCCCGTTCCCGTACCGTTGCCCGACGGCGCGCAGATTCTGGTGGGGGCGATGGATGTGAACCAGCGACTGGTGCAGTTCCAGCTGGTGATGGTACCAGGCAAACCCGAAACCGCGCCCCGCTGGGTGATCCCGCTCGAGGTGTACTACAAGCCGTTCACGATACTGGTGTGGCTGGGACCGCCGCTGACGCTGATCGGTGGGCTGCTGGCGACGCTGCGTCGCACACGCGATGTGCGGTTCGGCGTGGCACGGGCGACGCTGGAGTCGTTCCCTGCGCCCAAGCCCAAAGTGGTCAAACCACGCGGGCGCAAGCTCCGTCGCCTGAAAGAGCCTGTCACAGCCCAGGCAGCAGAGGAGCCAAAGGCGGCTTCCTGACGCGCTGGTGAAAAGGAGCCGTCAATCCATCGAACGCACCGCAATCGGCGTGTAGCCGTCGGCGAGTTTCGCCGTGCGGCGCGTCGGCAGGTGCGTAATCATCACCCTGCCCCCGAACTCATACACCAGATAGTCGCTAAGCAGCATGCTGGGACACGCCACGCAGCATCTCGGGCAGCGGTTTCGATATCACTGCGTGAGCCACCGCCGCTTCGATGAGCGTCGTGAAAACATACATCGCGCCAATCGCCAGCGCAATGGGAAGCGCGACGCTCCAGTACCAGAGCGCGTCCCCGAAAAGCAGGTAGAACGGATAGCCGACAGCAAGCAAGAGAGGGCGGTTGAACCACATGCCCGCAAAGAAGGGGAGGTAGTTCGCCCCCAGCATGATTCCAAGCGCAGGCAAAAATCGGATACCTAACAGGCGCATAATCAACGCCGCCTCCAGAACAGCGACCAAGGGGTTGAGCATGATTCCGTGCAACAGCCCCGCCGACTGCATCGCGGTGCTCATATTCGCGTGGGCTGCCAGAAACCCAGCGCGGCAAACGCGAGGCACAGTTTCCACTTTCGCATCGTCGTTCCTCCTCAGTTCGCGAAAACGCCTTCTTTGGTGTCCTGCAGCATCTGATAGTGCCGCGCGCGGCACTGGTTCATCAACTGCAGGCGCATTTCATTTTCCACCCCCAAAAGTCGCATTATCCTGCCAGCGATTTCGATAAAGGTTTCAAACTCTTCTGGAACCACATCGGTCGCCCCTGCCGCATAGAGGGGTTCGATTTCCGACATGTAGCGCGTGCGCACAATCACATACACATCGGGGTTCAGCTCGCGGATGGTGCGCACGGTATAGCGCGCGCTGATGGGATCGGAGACGGCAATCACGACGGCGCGGGCGCGTTCGATGCCCGCCGCGTGCATGATTTCAGGGTGCGCGGCGTCGCCGTACACGACGGGGATGCCCTGTTTCTGCGCCTCGCGCACGAGCGCGCCGTTCATCTCCACCACCACGAACGGCTCGTTCAACTCGCGCAGCAAGCTCGCCAGATTGCGTCCGTTCAGCCCGAAGCCGACGATGATGATGTGGTCGCTGAGTTCAGGGTGTGTTTCGTGTTTGGCGCGAGTGCGGGCGAGCCAGTGGGCGCGTCGGGTCGCACGCGCCAGAATCTGATAGGTCGCAGCGAGCAGGATGGGCGTCAGCAGAATGCTCAGCGAAGTGCCCGCCACCAGCCCGTTCAGCAGGTCGGGCGGCAGCAGCTGGGTGGCGCGCGACTGCTCCATCAGCACGAACGAGAACTCGCCAATGTTCGCCAGCGCGACGCCCGCCAGCAACCCCACCCGCAACGGACGCCGAATCGCCTGCGCAATCCCCAGCACCAGCAGACACTTGAACGCCATCAGCGCGAGCGTCCACGCCAGCACCTGACCCCAGTTGTCCCGCAGATAGGGCAAATCCACCAGCATGCCGACCGAGATGAAAAAGAGCGCGAGGAAGCTGTCGCGAAACGGGATGATGTTGGCGGTAATCTGGTGGCTGTAGGGCGTTTCGGAGATAATCACGCCCGCCACGAACGCCCCCAGCGCAGGCGACAGCCCCAGCGACTGCGTGATGTAGCCCATCAGCAGCGCGATAAACAGCGACCCCAGCACAGGGATCTCGCGCGAATCGGATGCGACAATCCAGCGTAGCAGCGTCGGCACAATCACCCGCGCCGCCAGATAGACCCCCGCCACCCCCACGACGGTAAAGATGAGTTTCACGCCCACCATCGACAGCCCGCGCTCCTGAATCTGCGTCAGGAACGGCAGCACCGCCATGAAAATCGGCGCCATGATGTCCTGAAAAAGCAACACGCCAACGGCGAACCGCCCATGCGTGCTGTCCAGCTCCTCGCGCTGCTTGAGAATCTTGACCCCGACGGCGGTGCTGCTGAGGCTAATAATCATCCCCAGCGCAATCGCCTGCGCCAGATTGAATCCCAGCAACCCCGCCCCCACTGCGCTGATGACTGCCGTCAGCGCCACTTGCGCAATCCCCGCCCGCAGCACATAGTGGCGCAACTGCAGAAGCCGATCGATGGAGAACTCTACGCCCAGCGAGAACAGCAGCAGCACGACGCCGAGCTCCGCGAGCAGCTTGATGGCTTCCGCCTCGCTCACCCAGCCCAGTCCATAGGGTCCAATCACCGCCCCCGTCAGGATGAACCCCACAATCGACGGCAAACGCAGACGCTGAAACAGCGCCACGATAACGATGCTGACGCCGATGACTAGGAGGATGCTCTCCGCGAGGTGGGACGCATGCGTTCCTTCCGCCACAACGGCGAATTGTACCTGAATCGGCGGGCAGGCAAAACCGATTGGGATTTCAAGTGCCGTAAAACCTTCATTAGGGGAGCGCCCGTCTTTTTTTCACCCTCACCCCCTGCCCCCTCTCCCACGCCGTGGGAGAGGGGGAACGCCCATGCTGCACCTGCGCTGAGGGTGTTCGAAAAACGCTTCGAGTTGGTAGAGATTCCTCGCCTGCGGCGCGGAATGACAAAGGAAGCGGCGCGGAAGGACAGGCTTTGCGCACTCCCTGTCATGCCGAGCGCGTCTTTTGTCATGCCGAGCGAACGCGAGGCATCTGAGATTCCTCGCCTGCGACTCGGAATGACAGGGGTTGCGCTCCGAATGCCCCTTGTCATGCCGAGCGGAGCGAGGCATCTCATACACTGACGCCCCCCGATTTTTCGAACACCCTCACCTGCGCTTTACTCCCCTCTCCCACGCCGTGGGAGAGGGGCTGGGGG
>CALKLF010000076.1 GCA_937992175.1 uncultured Fimbriimonadales bacterium
ATATCAATGCATTTCACCGCTACACCGGGAATTCCAATCTCCTCTCCCGTCCTCGAGCTCCGCAGTATCTGGTGCAGCCTCCCGGTTGAGCCGTGAGATTTCACACCAGACTTACGGAGCCGCCTACGTGCGCTTTACGCCCAGTAAATTCGGGCAACGCTCGCCCCCTACGTATTACCGCGGCTGCTGGCACGTAGTTAGCCGGGGCTTTTTCTGTGGGTACCGTCTGCGTTCGTCCCCACTAAAAGGAGTTTACACCCCGAAGGGCTTCGTCCTCCACGCGGCGTCGCTGGGTCAGGCTTGCGCCCATTGCCCAAAATTCCCGACTGCTGCCTCCCGTAGGAGTGGGGCCCGTGTCTCAGTGCCCCTCGGGCCGATCATCCTCTCAGACCGGCTACCCGTCGCAGGCTTGGTGAGCCGTTACCTCACCAACTACCTGATAGGCCGCGGGCCCATCCCGAAGCGGCAATCCCTTTAGATGCTTCAGCCAAAGCCGAAGCATCCACATCCGGTATTAGCCCGAGTTTCCCCGGGTTGTCCCAGTCTTCGGGGCAGGTTACCCACGTGTTACTCCGCCGTTCGCCGCTCTCGGCGCCCCCGAAGGGACGCCTACCGCTCGACTTGCATGTCTAAGGCACGCCGCCAGCGTTCGCCCTGAGCCAGGATCAAACTCTCCGTCGGTTTCAAACCTCATCTACTTCCGTAGCAGAAGTAGATGCAAACCTGACTGGACTCGCAAAGCGTCTGCTTACCTGCTCGGTTTTCAAGGTTCACACACGCCAACGAACCCCGATGGGTTTTCGTCGGCGAGTCTGATTATACCACATCCCAGGCGCGTTTGTCAAGGGGCAGAAACCCTGCTCCACGCGGTTTCTGGGATCTCAAGGTGTTTTCTCGCTCCAAGTCCCTTGCTCGAAGCGGGCTATATAATACCATGCCCGCGACGGCTTTGTCAAGGGGTTAAGCCGAATTGGGGGCAATTTCGCTCGGAATTGGGGTATCCTTTACCTTGATGAGTACCTTCAAGTGGGGCGTTCTGGGGACAGGCAAGATTGCGCGGCGGTTCATGCAGGCGGCGTTTTATGCGCCGGAAGCGCAGGTGGTCGCCGTCGGCTCGCGCGACAGGCAGACCGCGGAGCAGTTCGGGGCGCAGTTCGGTGTCCCGAAACGCTATGGTAGCTATGACGCCGTGCTGGCTGACCCCGAAGTGCAGATTGTCTATGTCGCCACGCCGCACAGTCTTCACGCGGAGAACACGCTCGCTGCGCTGCAGGCAGGTAAGCATGTACTGTGTGAGAAGCCGTTCACGCTGAACGCGAAGCAAGCCGAGCAGGTGGTTCAGGCGGCGCGCGCGTCGGGCAAGTTCGTGATGGAGGGGATGTGGACGCGCTGTTTCCCCCTCGTGCGTGAGCTGGTACGGCGCGTGCAGGCGGGTGAAATCGGCGAGGTGCGGCTCGTGATGGCGGATTTCGGGTTCCGCCCCGAGTTCAACCCGACCAGTCGGCTGTTTGCGCCTGAGCTGGGCGGCGGCGCCTTGCTCGATGTCGGGGTCTATCCCGTCGCGCTGGCGTTCCTGTTTCTGGGCGCGCCCTCCCAGATGGTCTCGCACGCGACGCTGGGCGCAACGGGTGTGGATGAACTCTGCAGTATCCTCTTCGCCTACGAAAACGGCGCCCAGGCTGTGCTGAGCGCGTCTCTCCAAATTGACACCCCCAAACAAGCCGCCATCTGTGGAACCGAAGGACGCTTCTATCTGCCCGCCCCGTGGTGGAAACCCTCGGAAGCGTACCTTGTGCGCAACGACGGCTCGCAGGAACATCTGCTGTTCCCCTACGAAGGCGATGGACTGCAGTTCGAAATCCGCCATGTGCATGACTGCCTGCGTCAGGGAATGACCGAAAGTCCGTGGATGCCGTTAGACGAGACCTTATTGATTATGCGCACGCTGGACGCGCTGCGCGCGCAGTGGGGCGTGCGCTATCCGGGAGAGTGAACTATGCGCCGTCCGCGGATTGTGGTGGTCGGCAGCGCGAACACCGACCTGGTGGTTCCTGTACCCGTGATTCCCGCGCCTGGCGAGACGGTATTGGGCGGCGATTTGCAGGTTATTCCGGGCGGCAAAGGCGCGAATCAGGCGGTTGCGGCGGCGCGACTGAGGGCGGAGGTCGTTTTCATCGGGCGCGTGGGCAACGACGACTTCGGCAGGCAAATGCTCGCTAATCTGCAGCGCGAGGGAATTGATACGCGCTTCGTTGGGAGAGACCCCGACGCGCCGTCGGGCATTGCGCTGATTGCGGTGTCCGCGCAGGGCGAAAACAGCATCGTGGTCGCGCCAGGGGCGAACTTGCGCCTGAGCGCCGCGGATATCGAACGAGCGGCTGAGGCATTTGCCGTCGCCGACGCAGTCATCGCGCAGCTGGAGATTCCGCTGGAGGCGGTGGAGGTCGCCGCGCAGTTCGCACGCCGACACGGCGCGCCGTTTATCCTGAACCCTGCCCCCGCACGCCCTCTCACACAGACGCTCTATCCGCTGGTGGACTACCTCATCCCCAACGAAACCGAGGGGCGTCAGCTTACGGGCGAAGCGGACGCGGAATCGATTATACGGACGCTGGCGAATCGCGGCAGCGCTCAGGTGATTCTCACGCTGGGCGAGCGCGGCGTGGCGTATCTCAAAGACGATAGGCTCCAGCGCGTCCCTGCCTATCCCGTCCAAGCCGTGGATACCACCGCCGCAGGCGACGCCTTCGTGACCGGGTTCACGGTCGCCCTGTGTGAGGGACTTACGCTCGAGGAAGCCATCGATTTCGGGAAACGCGCGGCGGCTGTTACGGTCTCGCGCTGGGGCGCACAAAGCGCGTTGCCGTATCGGGAAGAGCTATCATCGCCTCGCGCTGCCAGGCGGCTTTTTAGAATCGAAGGGATTCAGGATAATAGCCAACACAATTAACACAATTAGTAAGCCTATCAACATCGACGCCACCACCACGCCGACCCACCAAAACCCGCCCCAGCGTGCGTCCCACTGTTCGATTGAGCCGACATTCATCCCCAGACCGCTCACCGCGAGACTGGGTGCCGCGCAAAACGCTGTGACGCCTGTGAGCCACAGCACGACCCTATTCAGCTTTTCGGATTGCTCCGTGCGTCGCTCCTCAAAGCGCATCCCCAGGTAGTCGTACATCTCGCGCACCTCGTTGCTCACCTCTTGATAGAGCATCTCGAGCTGCAGCACTTCCCGCCAACGGCAGTAGTAGCGGTGATGCTGCTCCTGGTGCATCACCTGCGCGAAGTAGCCGCGCGCCGTGAATTCCAGCAAGTGGTCGCGGGTCTTGCCGAACAGGGTGCGTCGCTGCTCCTCGTCACCACCGAGCCACTCCCGCGAGACGCTGTTCGAAAGATAGATCAGT
Source organism: uncultured Fimbriimonadales bacterium (assembly GCA_937992175.1). Lineage (GTDB taxonomy): Bacteria > Armatimonadota > Fimbriimonadia > Fimbriimonadales > GBS-DC > GBS-DC. The sequence continues at coordinate 3,411 of CALKLF010000076.1, forward strand.
CGGAACTTCTGATATAGCGCCAGTTGATACAGCAAAAAGTAGCGCATCCGCAGGCGCTGGGGCAGGTCGCCTCGGAAAAAGCCAGTTGGGTCGCCCAGCGCGTTGAAGGCGACGAATCCCGCCGCCTGCTGCGCGAAGGTAAACCAGATATGCCGCGCGTACTCAATCAGGTGCGGATGGTCAGGACGCAGCTCCGACTCGGGCGGATGCAGGTCATGCCAGCTGGCAAAGCACAGGCGAACACGATAGAGTAGACGACGCATTTCCGTCTCGTCTATATCGCCGTCTATGTAGAGCGCGCTGAAGGGCAGCATCATGTTGTGCATAAACAGATTCTCTCGCTGCTGGGACTGGAAGGAGTACAACACCTGCTCAATTAGAGGTTTGATACCCTCCATCACACGCACTCCATACCGCAGCTGAGGCGCGCTGGCGTCTTGTTTTTCGTTTGCCTTGCCCGCATAGAAGCGAAAATGATAGATGAAATCGAGCCAGTCGGCGAGCGAGTCGCTCTCAAGGCGCGTTTCCAGCGTGAGCATCGCGACCCCATCACGAAAGACCACCAGCTGCGCCTCAGTTAATTGGTATTCGATCGCCCGATCTCCCAACTGCATCTGCCATGAGGCGGCTTCCGTGCGAGATTCCTCACAGACCAGGTCACGAGCTTTCCGCGTCAATGCCTCGTGTGGGAGCGTTAGCAGGTAAGCGGTCGCCTCGCTCCCCTCCGGGGGGTTAAGATAGTCGCGCACATGGGGCAGCAGGTCGCCTTCGGGGAAGCGCAGCATGCGCCAGCCCTGCGCCTCCAGACGCTCCGAAATTTGCTCTAACCGCGTCTCCTCTTTAAACACGAACGGGTACACAAACCGCACGAACGAGACATCGGACGCTACCTGCATACACAGATGATTCGAGAGACGCTATCGGTTTCCTACCCGTGATGGAAATCACAGAACGCTCTTCTGGGCGCGAGGTAGAATTGCCCCATGACTCGCACAGGCAGGCTGGTAGTAGGCGTCACCGGCGCGAGCGGAGGGATTTACGCGATTCGGTTTCTGCGTCAGGCGGCGCAATCCTTCCGCGAGATTTACTACATCTGTTCCGACCAGGCGATTCAGGTGATGCAGACCGAGCTGGGGATGGAGGTCGCCCGCGAGACGCTCTCGGCAAAGACGCTACTAGGCTACGAGTGGGATGGGTTGAAGATTCTGAACCCGCGCGACTACTTTTCGCCGCCAGCCAGCGGGAGCTTTCGCCACGACGGGATGGTGATTATTCCCTGCTCGATGGGCACTTTGGGGCGCATTGCGCAGGGCGTTTCGGACGATTTGATGACCCGCGCCGCAGATGTGTGCCTCAAGGAGCGTCGCCCGCTGATTCTGGTCGTGCGCGAGACGCCGTTCAATCTGGTTCATCTGCGCAACATGGTGCAGGCGGCGGAAGCGGGCGCCGTCATTCTGCCCGCGAACCCGTCGTTTTACAACCGACCCCAAACGCTGGAAGAGGCGGTGGACACCGTCGTGGCGCGGGTGCTGCAGAATCTGGGGGTGGAGCAGCGGATTGTGCCTGAGTGGGGGATGAACGAATCTTAAGGCGCGGTTGGCGGCGTCCCCGAGCCGCCCCCTATCGGTCGTGAACGCCGTCGCCAGCCTTCGAGGGCGCAACGAGGCGCGCCGCGTCACGGCTGACAAGGCTGGCGGTGGAGCCAACCGGCGCCTCCCACAGGCGGGAACCGACCCGACCCTGCATAGGGGTATACGCAACGCGCCCCGTGAAAGTTCCTGTTAGCCCCTGCTGTTCTTCAGCAACTCCGTCAACTCTGGCACGACCTGATACAAGTCCGCCACCAGTCCGTAGTCCGCTATCTGAAAGATGGGCGCTTCGGGGTCGGTATTGATGGCGACGATGACTTTGGAGTCCTTCATGCCCGCCAGATGCTGCACGGAGCCTGACACGGCGACGGCGATGTAGAGTTCGGGTGCGACGGTCTTGCCCGTTTGCCCAACCTGCAGCTCGTTAGGGGCGATGCCCGCATCGACCGCCGCGCGGGTCGCGCCGACCGCCCCGCCGAGCGCGTCCGCCAGCCCGCCGATGTATTTTTCAAAAGTTTCGGGGTCTTTCAGCGGGCGTCCACCTGAGACCACCACCCGCGCCTGCGTCAGGTCGGGGCGTCCGCCGCTACCCCCCTGCAGGCTGAGCCACTCGGAGCGTGTCGGGATGCTCGCGGGGGCTTCGGCGTTCTGCACGGGCGACGGCGCGCCTTGCGGCTCAGGCTTGCCCCACGCGGGACCGCGCACGGTCATGACCACAGGGCTGCCCTCCACTTCAAAAGTGCCAATCAGGTTCGCTGAGTAGATGGGGCGTTTCGCGACAAGCTTGCCGTGCGCGCTCTCCAGCGCGATGATGTCGCTGAGCATCGGCGCGTCGAGCAGCCCCGCTACGCGGGCGAGCAGGTCGCGGCTGAAGGTGGTGGTAGTCGCCACAATTGCGTCTGCGCCGAGCTGCTGCGCGTAATGGGCGACCACAGGCGCGTAGCGTTCCGCCAGCGGCTTCGCCAGCGCGGGATGGTTCACGGTCAGCACGGCCTGCGCGCCGTAGTTGGTGAGGCTCTCCACGCCCTGCAGGTTGTCGCCGATGGTTAGAATCGTGAAGTTGTCGGGGGCTTTCTGTTGGGCAAATGCAATCGCAGGCAGGGTCTTCTCCGAAATGCGCCCGCCGTCGGTCTCCGCAACAATCAAAATCTTCATCCTCTCGCCTCCTTGTTCAGATGACGCGCGCCTCCTCGCGCAGCAGGCGCACCAGTTCGTGAACATCGCTTACACGCTTACCCGCTTTCCGTGCGGGCGGAGCTTCGACCTGCGTCAGGCGCACGCGCGCTCGCGTCTGCACGCCCAAATCCGCGGGGGTAATCGTCTCCAGCGGTTTGCTGCGGGCGCGCACGATGCCCGTCAGCGCGACATAACGCGGCTCGTTCAGGCGCAAATCCGCTGTGATAATCGCAGGGAGCGGCACACGAATCGTCTCGATACCGTTGTCCGTCTCGCGCTCCACCGTCGCGCCGCCGTTTTCGAGGGTGATTTTCGAGGCGAAAGTCGCCTGAGGCAAATCCAGCATCGCCGCCAGCATCTGCCCGACCTGATTTTCGTCCATATCGATGGCTTGCTTGCCCATCAGCATCAGGCTGGGCTGCTCGCGTCGGAACACAGCGGCGAGAATTTTGGCGACGCTGGGCGCATCGAGCGGCTCGTCGATCTGAACCAGAATCGCGCGGTCTGCGCCCATCGCCAGCGCGGTGCGCAACTGCTCCTGACACTCCGCGCCGCCGATGGATACGGCGACCACCTCTGTCGCATGCCCTGCTTCCTTTAGGCGTATTGCTTCCTCTAAGGCTATCTCATCAAAGGGGTTAACCGCCATTTGCAGCCCGTCGCGGTTGATGTCGGTTCCCGCCGCGTTGGGGCTGATTTTGGCGTATGGGTCAGGCACTCGCTTCACTGAAACTAATACCTTCATCGATAAGTCGCCTCCTTCACGAGGGGATTATACCTCGCGGGAGTGGAATTTGACTCGTCGTTCGATAAATACTCTGATTACCTGTCGGACGATTGCGCTGCGTCAAACTCCGTATCAGAATCCCTACAATCAGCAAAATCCCCAGCCCGCGCACAATCGCCGCCGCCGTGCCCCATTCCAAATCCGCCAGCATATCCGCCCCCATCTGCGCCACCCCAAAAACCCCGACGGAGAGGAGGAGTTCATGGTGGTAGAGAAAAATGGCTAACCGTTTCATGGACAATTCTATGCTGACTCCCTATCTCGAATGCGAATGTATTCTATAGGAGAATCTTGACTCAATTTTACGGTTATGCCAAGCCCTTGAAATATATCTTGGGAACCAAAATTACGCTGACACTCTACATGCAGATATAACCTCGTCGTTAAAGAACTCAATAAGCGCACTCGACGTGAAGAAGTCGACAATTTCGGTAGCAGGGTTAGAACTTTCGTGTAGATACAGCGCGAGAGACGAATCGTCGGAAATGTGTTTGGCATCGTGCATAAATTCTTTCATCGCAGGGGATAGTTCGCCCCTCGTCATTTTTTGTAATATCCAATCCATCAATCTTCGCGGACTAAACCTGTCAGGTGTAACATACATCATCTCACCCTCCCTCACCCCTTCGCAATTCGTATCCCCCATCCCCACGCGCGTGCCTTGTCGATGCCGCTGAGTTTACACTGTCTGCCCCACTCTTGCCAGATGCGGTACAGTTCGCGATAATAGCCCTGAGTGCGGCGGCTGCGGGGTGGGGGGTTGTTCGCCATCGCTTTCAGGTAGCGTTCGATTGCCTGGTCGTCGCAGCCTTTGAACAGGTAGTAACCGAGCGCTTTTTCTGCCTCGTTGAGGTCGATATCGGCGCGGCGGAGAAGCCGCTCCAGTCGCTTTGCCTCTTCCATAATCGCGTCCCAGTTCGGCATCGGGTTCCTCCTGTCAGTAGGGTTCGGCAGGGGCGGTGTTGTTTAGCCCCTCTTTTGCGTAGACTTCGGCGAGTGCTTTGAGGGCTGGCTCTTCTATCAACGCCTGCGCTTTGGCAGTGTAGCGTTGGATGAGTTGCTTCAGCGCGTCGCCCTGATGTTCGGACGCCTGTCCCAGTCGCCCGGTCTGTTGTAGCGCGGCGCGCCCGTGCAGGAGCTTGAGCGATTGCGCCTCCAACTCCACCGTGCCCAGCCCCACGGGTTTGCCCCCGCCGAGTTTGATAGGAAAGCGATACGCCGGGTGCAAGCCCAGTGCAGTAAGCAACACGCCCAGTTCGGCTTCTTCGAGGTTCATGAAGTGAATGCGCAGGGGCAGTTCGGCGTCTGTTTTGATGCAGGCGCGTGCGTCTGCGCCTTGCGCGAACTTCGCGTGGAAATAGAACTTGCGCCCTTTCGCAGTGTCGCGCCTATCCAGGTAGCGTGGGGGCAAGCCGCGCACGCCGCGCGCAGGCGTCCAGAGCAACGGCACGCCTAACAGCACCAGCGAGCCGGGCGGCGCAACGGCGTCTTCAAAACTCAAATGCCCCTGATAGTCCTGCGCGCCAAACAGCCGACACGCAGGGCAGAGCTGGTCGACGCGCACACAGCCGCTATAGCCCTGCGGTAGGTAGGGACGGTATTTGTCCTGCACCACGCGCACGCAGGAGCGGGTAATCGCTTCCACGATGCTGCGCACTGCGCCCTTAACCGACGAGCCAGGAATCAGATACCTGCGGCGCAGGGTATTCCCGTCGCGCACGCGTTTGGAGGCTTGCAGGGCTGCCTGCGTCTCCTGATTGCCCGCCTTCAAGAAGTCGGTGTAGCCCGAACCGACATGCACGGGCGTAAGGGTGTGCATAATCAGTTCCAGCGTGCCGCTCAGCAGCTCTGGCTGGAGGCGGTCTTGCCCCGCGCCTTTCGCGCGGTCAGGCGACCTGTTCGGAAAGCCGATAAAATCGTAAGGTTTCTCGTCGTACATGGTTGCACCTCACCAAGACTTTGAGTCGATGCCAGCGTAGCGCACATACCGTAGGCGATGCTCGGCATCGTAGTAGTAGCAGACATGGGCGATGACGCGGTTGCGCCTGTCAGCGCTGGGCGCGAGCGCGATGCCGTAGTCGAACACGGCGGGGTAGGCGACATCGAGCAGTAGGCTGGTTTCGCCGCCGCTGGCGGGCGGGTCGCCTAGCAGAATGTGCTGGGCACACTTACACTGCGAGTATTCTTCACACAGTCTCCACTCGCCCCGGGGTTCGTCGTCTTCGATAAGCAACATGATGACGCTTTTGCCCCTGCGCCCCAGCAAACGCAGCTCTGCCTTGCAGTTGAACAGGCTCAGTCGCTCCCAATCGGCGTTGGGCAAGTCGCCGTTTAGCGGCTGGGGCAGGTACATCGCGGTCTCGCTCCAGCCGAACCACCAGGCGTTGCCCTGCGGGTTCAGGCTGCGCCACAGTTCGATGGGGGCGGTCGCCTCGCCTGTGTAGCGGTAGACTTTAGCCTGCATACTGCACCTCGTTTATCCAGCGGGGCGCGGCTTTGCTAAGCCACTCGCGGATTTGGGCGTCGTTATCGCTGTCCACCTGATAATAAACAGTATCGCGGCGCACGGCGCGGAAGCCCTCCACCGAGAGTCTATCCTCTTCAAGAATGTTGTACAACTTCCGAACCGTCTCGTCCGCGAGTGCGCCCACGCCGAGAATCGCGCCGTTCGCCTCTTGAGCGAAACGGAACTGTGCGCGAACGCACTCGATGCGCACGCGCCCCAGCCCGCGCGACTTGGCGTGCCCCAGCGCGATGAGACCGTCGGCGATGTCCAGCAACGCCGCACTCAGCAAGCCGAGTTGCCCAATCGTGAAGTTGCGCAACACGATACGCCCTTCAAATCGCGCGTCAGTTACGACTTCCAAATCAAACGGTCCCACTGCCACTGCGCCTGTGATGCGGTCGATTGCCACGCCGAAGCGCGATTCGCTCAGGGGGACAATCGCTGGATACAGGTCGCTCATCTGTACGCGCGAGGCGATGCCTGTGTTGCCGAACAGTTTACAGGCGTAGCATGATTCGCGATAGAGCCGAGGCGCGGCTTCCTCGTTCTCCTTGAGACCTTTCTGGCGCAGGCAGAACTTTTTCGCCTCCACATAGCAGGCGTAGTTATCGTTCAGGGTGCGCAGCAGCCGTTCCGCGTGCGCCCGCACGACGCCGCGCAGGCTGGAGCCGGGGATGTAGACCACTTCGTCGATGTCGCCGTTGGGGGTACGCCGTCGGGTGCGCACGAACTGCTTCTGCCCCGATTTGATGAGCAGCGGCGTCTGCGGAATGATGGCAATCTCCAAGTCCAGCTGGTTATACAGTCGCCCGTGCATAGCTACCTCCCTTCTGTGAGCGCGTTGAAGAGCGCCTCTAACGCTGCCTTGCGCCGTGTCTCGTCCAGCACGCCAGCTTGCCCCGTAATCAGATAATCTTTCAGGTTCGCGCGGTCAATCCACTCATACTGCGTACCCTCCAGTTTCACATGTCCCAGTCCGCGCCCTTTGAAGCCGCCGATGAGGATTTCGCCCTGCTCCAGCGCGCGCACGCCAAGCAGCACGAGTCCCAGTTCCTCGCCCTCGCTCAAGTTCTCGGCGATGAGTTCGAACTGGAAGCGCACGCCCGCGGGCAAAGCCTCGAAGTCATACTTATTGGCGACGCTCTCCTTCTCACGGTCGATAGCGACGGCGTCGCGCAGTTCGGGTTCAATCCTAGACTGACCGTCCCGTTGAATTAGGGCAAGGTCGGTGAAGCGCACGCGCGAGGCGAGCCACGGGGAGCCAAGCGCACGGCATACGCGGCAAGAGCAATCGTAAATTTCTTCTTCTGATAGACCCTCGCGACTCTCAAGACACCACCGATCCTTGTCGGTGGGGATGCACGCGCCTTTGCCTCTTGCCTCACCTTTGCTTGGATGGGCGTCGCCCTCGAAAGTTCGCACAATCCGCTCTACATATGCCCGCACCGCCCCACGCAGACTGGAGCCGGGGATGAACGGCTTGCCGTTGGCGTCTTTAATGACGGGCAGGTCGGTGGCAGTGGGCATGGCGGTTTCCGCGCTCATTCCCACGCGCACGCCCGTTTGGGCGACCAGCTCGCCCGTGATGCGCAGGCGGTTCTGAAAAGTTTGCCAAGACCAGTTCATGATTGCCCTCCTACCTTGGAAAGGTCAACGAGAGACAGAAACTTTTTTGCCATGAATGCACGGCGTAGAAAGCCCAGAAAATTGGTCAACTGTTCGATAGCCTTTTTGTGGCTTGTATTTTCCTGACGAAACTGGTTCGCACGTTTAATGATAGCGGCTCCGAACAAATCCTCAACTTTAGAACGATTGCGTTCAAGAGGCGTTGTCCAGAATTCCTCTCCGCTTTTCTCGCGCGCCATCTGGTAACGCACCCAGTTGATGAACACCTCTATCGAGTTGGACTGCTTGATAACATCGATGGCGTTCGAAAGCTGTGTTTTGCCCCGATTCTCCTGGCTGTCTCCGCCTGACGTTCCGAAGTACTTGCGGATGATTTCCTCCGCTTCAATCACCAGCTGACCCGTGATTTGTGCCTCACTGACTTGATTGTTCGCCATGAGATTCACCTCCTGCAAGTTGCGTAATGTCCCTATCCAGATGATACTGTGAACACACATTAAATCGCCCGTAGCCTTCCGCTATGCGTTCGCCGACGCCCTGTGTTTCCAGCAGCTGCAGCCACTGGAGAAGCGGCTCGCGCTTGTTTGGGTCGTAGGTATAGGTGAACAGGCTGCCGGGGCTGAAGGCTTGCTGCACAGGTTTGGGCATGCCCCACGCACCCGACCAGCCGCTGACCAGTTCGCGCTCAATTCGCGTGGCGCGCTCCAGTAGTTGCACGCTTTCGGGCAAGTCGGGCAGGTACTCGCGCAACAGTTCGGGTGTGAGGGTGGGTGCGGGCTGCCCGCAGGGGTCGTAGACAATCACGGGCGTGCGGGCAAGCAGGGTAAAAATCGGCTGGTCAGCGCGCGCGTTGAACTCCTCCAATGGATAGGCGCGCGGCTCGGATGGGGCGTCCTCGCACTTGAGTTCCACCTCGCCAAAGCCCCGCGAGCGGGCGGAGCCGATGCGCACAGTGATTCCGTCACGCCAGCGCAGGGCGTCGAGAATCCTCTGGAATGCGTCGGCGCATTTGCCCTCTGGAAAATCCACATAGCCTGTGAACACGGCAGGCGACTCGACGGCTTCAATCGCATACAGCACGCGCTCTTCAGCGGCTTCGGTAGCGCGGTTCAGCCCCACGCGCACGTAGGTTGTCTTGCGGAGCGGCTGCGGCTTGCGCCATTCGCCGTTCTCGCGTATCAGATAGCCCCGCCCGCGCTCCAGACGCTCGCCTGTCTGAGGGCAGAGCATTTCGTAAGGCTTGCCTAAAATCAGCGCGAAGAAAGTGTCATAGAGGTACTGGTCGTTCTGCTTGTTGAACAACGCAGTGGCGGGCGCAGGGATCCAATCCTCTCCAAACGGCATCAGGAAGCTGAACTGCGCGCCGTCTTTGCCGAACACACAGTCGAACGCTTCTTGCAATTCGGAGCTGGCTTGGCTCAGGCGGCGTTTGCTGGTGTTATGTTTGCCCAACAATTCCAGTACGGCTTGCGCGAGCGCGCCGCGCAGCACGCCGCCGGGGATGTAGTTCAGGCTCTCGCGCACATTGCTGCGAGAGGTCATCCACTCGCCAATCGCAATCGGCGACTTTGCCGTGAGGGTGACTTGGAACCGTTTCATGGCGCGACCTCCTTGAGGCGTTGCAGGAGCGTTTGCGCATCAGGCTCCTCCCACTTGCCGTTTTGTTTCAGGTAAGCCTTTTCCACTTCCACGCACACACGCCCCAGCCCGCGCGCCTTTTGCCCGCCAAAGTGGGTGATGAGTTGGATGGCGGCGATGAGTTGCGCAATTTCGGTTTCCGTTGCCCAGCCGCGCACGGTTCCTGTGAACATTTCGATTCGCGTTTGGGGCGCGGCTTCGTAGAAAAACAGCCTGCCCTGCTCCACAGTATTCAACTTGCGGTTCACGCCGACGCCGATGCGCGTGGTGGGTTCAGTGGCGGATTGGGGCATGAGATGACTGAACTCCACTCGGCTCTGCTGCACAGGCGAGCCGAACAGCGCGCAGGCGGGGCAGAGGTTATTGGGGTCTTTGCACATATTGCGTGGCGCGGGCGGCTTGCAGCTTTTCATATCGTAGCCTAGTGCGTGCATCAGTCGCTCGTAGTGCGCCCGCACACGCCCCTTGAACGAGGTGGAGGGTATGTACGGTCGCCCCTGCGCGTCGCGCTCAATGCAGCGGTCAATCAGCGCGGCGGTGCGCCCCACGCCCGCGATGTGCAGATCGCTGTGCAGCATCACATTCACACTCAGCTCGAACGGTATCATGGCTTGCTCTCCTCAGCGCAGGCTCTTGGCGATTTCCAGCAGGTCTAAGATGGGCGCGAAGTAGTCTTGAGTGGGCTGGTTGGTATCTACAGTGAGTCGTCGGAGCTGCTGAACCGGGAACAGGTCAACGCGCGTACCGCTGCCGTTAGAGGCTTGCAGCGCCATGATGCGGTCGTAGAACTCTTTGCGGTCAGGCGTATTCTCGGCGCGGGCGCGCTGGTAGACAAAGTGGAGCAGCGCAGCTTCAATCGGCTGACGCACAAACGGCTCCGCCAGACGCTGCAGTCCGCCCAGGTCGCTTTTCAGTTGCTCCGTGCACTCCAGAAAAGCGTCTAACTCACATGCGGTCAGCGGTTGCATCGTGAGATACACGGCAACTCGCCCATTTTGCCCCTTACCCAGTCGCGCCTCTTTGCGGTAATTATGGCGCAGGTGGTCGGCGTAGTCGCTGGGGATCTGGTCTGCGTTGGTGGTGAACAGGAAGGCGAGCGCGCCGCGCTGGTGCGCCTTTACGCCACGCTTGGCGAACTTGAGCAGGTTCGACTCGGTGAACTCTACCACGCGATAGGCGGGGGCTTTCTCATCGGTAATCAGGCAGCCAACGCCGTAGCAGATGGGCGTAGCCTCAACGATGCACTTATTGGTGTCGCCCTTGGCGTATTCCAAGTCGGTGAGTTCCAGAAACTGCTGGCAAAACCGCAGGGCGAGACGGCTCCAGGTGAACAGGCTGAAATCGTCGCCGCCGACGACCAGCACCTCGTAGGGCATGCGCTGGAGTTTATCGCCCCCCTGAAGCGCCTCGTGCATGCTGCGGCTGAGGGCGAGGGCAATCGCGGCGCGGTTGACTAATTCGGCGCGGCGCGTCCACTGCAGGCTCATCGCCAGCGAGTCGAGGTTCTTGGTGATTTGCCCGAAGTTGCTGCCGTCGCCGTAGATGAAAGCGACCTGCTTTTTGCCTTCGCGTTTGTCGGTTTGGGGTACGAGTTCGTTCAGTCCGTCTGCGAATGCGCGGCTCCACAGATCGCGCTTCTGTTCATCGGGCGCAAAATAAGGGGCGAATAGTTTCTCAAATTCACTGAGCGCGTTTTGACGAGGCAGAATGCCCCCGTCTTGAAGCGGTCTAATGCCTAAGCTGCGCCGCTCGTCGGCGTCTCCCTTCCCGCGCTTCTGGTCACACGCTTCGCAAACGGGCGCGTGTTCGCCATCAGGGGTTTGCACAAGCTTTACCGCAGCCCTTCGCTTACAAAACATGCACCTGGCTTCAAAGGGCAGGCACTCCCACACGGGCAGCTCGGCGCGGTAGCGGTCGGCGTCCATCGCGGTTAGGAAATCGCGCATGCACTGGCTATAGTTGCTCAGAAAGTCTCTTAGTTGGACGGGGTGCGCCGCCGCCACGCAGAAGCCGACCAGAGTCTTCTCATAGAATGCGCATTTTAATCGCGTTGCCCACTCGCCCGGTTCGGGCGCAAGGAAGTTCAGGGTGGACGCGGCGGTTTGCAGCACACATTCACGCCCGACCTCCTGCGAGACTTTCTGCGCCATCTTGCTCACAACCTTATCCAGCAGTTGCGACGCGCCGCGGATTTCGGGCAAGCCGGGCGTTTCGTACACATATTGCTTGATGCGCTGCGCCGCCAAGCCGATGATACAGAACTCGACCTCGGGCACACGGCTGGGGTCGCCCAAGTGGGTGGAGTCTATCAGAGCCTTATGAGGTTGCAGGGCATCAGGCAGGGAATCGCTTTTTTCATCCAGATACTGCGCCAGCGCGAACGCCTCTGGGTGCTGACGAAGTTTCTCCTGTATAGCGGGCAAATCGCTTAGCTCGTGCAGCAGCGCGCCCAGCCGCGCCTGGTGAACCAGCGCCGTGTCCACGCCCTTCCTGCGCAGACATACATTGAGTAGTGCAGCAGTCGCCAGATAGTGGTCGGCAATCAGCAAGGAAGGTCGGCTGGGGTCGGGCTGCGTCTCGGCGGGCAGAATGGGTGGGTAATTCAAATCGTGCAGAAACTCTCTGCGCCAGGCGGCGTTGGCAGGGACTGTCCCATTCGCTTCATACTCCAGCGGCTTGCCTTGTCTATAGAAAGACTGATTTTTATCAATCGGCTCACGCCCGAAGCGCAGGGGAAACACGCGCTCATAGTAGTCTTCAAACCAGAACTGCGCGACGGCGTTTGCTGACTCGTGGGCGTCGGCAGTGATTTTCTGCGCCAGATCGCCCGCCAGTGTCTGGCGTATCTCTTTGTATTGCTCTTCGCTGAGCCGATACAACCGCCCTGTGAACCTGTCCAGCCACGCTCTCTGTTCCGCCATACTCATACCTCTCCCTTGCGGGAAACGCATTTATTGATTCGTAGCGTATACAGGTATTCCTGCCAGTTAACAAGTGAATTTGGGGTTAATTTGCCGATAATAGCGCATGGGGGTGAAACTGGGTATCCTATAGTGCGATGATCGGCTCTTTACCGCCCAACAGGGTATGCGACGCGCCTGCGGGGGCAAGGCTACTGTATCACTGCGCGCATGCGCTGGTGTACGAGCGGCGGTTTTACTCCGACGATCCGCTCGCGGCGCAGGAGTTCGAAGGCGAGCGGAGCTGGATAGAGTTCGTGTTGAGCCTGCGTCCTCTGGATCCTGAACACCTGACCTGCCCGCGTACTTTGCGCAGCGATGTACGCTACTTGCACCATCACCTGATTGTGCGCCTCGAGCCTGAGTATCTGCGCCGATTGCTCGCGCCTGACGCAGAGCGGGTCTTGCCCGATTTGCAACCATTCGTGCGTGGCGACGCCGAGCTGCCGCAGACGCTTTACCTGCTGGTGAACAACCCCCTGCTGCAAGGTGTGGCGGAAGCCTTTCTGACTCCACCGCCTGTAGGGAGCCTGCGCCTGTTCTACGAGGGCAAACTGCGTGAGCTGGTCGCGTTCCTGTGCTTTGCGGAGCCTGAGGTCGTCGCGGCGCAGGATGACGCGCGTCTGCGTACCGCCTTAGAGTATCTGCAAAGCCACCTGAGTGATCCTGACGCGCTGCAAAAAGTCTCCGAGCGACTGTGCGTCAGCCCGCGTCAGTGTCAACGGCTGTTTCGTGTGGCGATGGGATGTTCGCCTTCGGAGTATCTGACCGAGTTGCGCCTGCGCCGTGCCGCCACACTGCTGGTCAGTACGAATCTGAGTGTCTCCGAAATCGCGCTGGAGGTCGGGTATCTGAGCCTGAGCCACTTTTCACGCGTGTTCCGCGAGCGGTTCGGCAAGACCCCACGCGCCTTCCGACAGAACCCAACGCTCAGTGTGGAAGAGCTGCAGATGAAGTAGGCGACTTAGGACGGGCGGGCGCAATCGACACGCTCACGGAATCCCGCGCGTGCTTTTCAGGTACTATCTATGCCATGCGAGCGGTTCGTATCCATGAGTTTGGCGGCGCGGACAAACTGATTTATGAGGAGGGCGTTCCCGAGCCTTCTGTAGGCGCAGGCGAGGTAAAGGTGCGCGTGCGGGCATGCGCACTGAACCACTTAGACATCTGGGTGCGCAACGGGATTCCCGCCTACAAAACGCCCCTGCCCCATATTTTGGGCAGCGATGTCGCAGGTGAAATCACGGACATCGGCGAAGGCGTGCGCGGCTGGGGCAAAGGCGACGAAGTCATCCTTTACCCCGTAATTTCATGCGGCAAGTGCCGATTCTGCAAGATGGGACGGGAGAACCTGTGCCGCGAGGTGCAAGTGATTGGCGCACACCGCCCAGGTGGCTATGCCGAGTATCTCGTGGTGCCCGAGCGGAACCTGCTGCATAAGCCCACGAACCTGAGTTTCGAGGAAGCAGCGGCCTACCCGCTAGTGTTTCTTACTGCATGGCACATGCTCATCACGAAAGCGCGCCTGCAGCCCGGCGAGTGGGTGCTGGTAATGGGTGGGAGCAGCGGTGTCGGCAGCGCAGCAATCCAGATCGCAAAACTGCGCGGCGCGCTGGTCATCGCGACAGCTGGCAGCGAGGCGAAACTGGAACGATGCCGCGAACTCGGCACCGATCTCGCGGTGAACCACAACGACCCCGAATGGCATAGACAGGTACGCGAAGCCACCGAGGGTGAGGGTGTGGATGTGGTTTTCGAGCATGTTGGGCAGGCGGTGTTCGACGCCTGCATCCGCCTGCTCAACAAGGGTGGGCGACTGGTCACCTGCGGCGCAACGACGGGCGCGGAAGCGAAGTTCGACATCCGCTATGTGTTCAGCCGGGAGCTGGAGATCCACGGAACCTACATCGGCACGCGCACCGAGCTGGAGCAGATACTGCCCCACATGGTTGCAGGCAGATTGAAGCCGATTGTGGACAGCGTGTTCGACCTGCGTGAAGCGCGCGCCGCTCACGAAAAACTGGAGAGCCGCGACTTTTTCGGAAAAATTGTGTTGAGAGTCTGAGGGAGTGCATAGCAAACAAAACTTCAAAAATCCATCAAGCGAGTGAAACCGCGCTCAGACAAAAAAAGCCCGCCTTCGCGGGCTTTTTGTTTGTCTGAGGCGACTTTAGTCGAATAGGTTTTCGCGCAGCGAGTTCAGCATCACGAAAACTTCAAGCGATACTTTACATACATGCCCCTGAGAGACCTAATAAGTCCCTCAAAGTTTAAAGCGTTCCCGAAACGCGCGAAGCGCGCATGGTGCGACGGCATTCCTGCCGTCGCCTCGCAGGTACGCTGCACAACGACGATGGCGGGAACGCCATCGTACCAAAAGGAGGCGTTTTCACATTTG
>CALKLF010000077.1 GCA_937992175.1 uncultured Fimbriimonadales bacterium
CAGGCATCAAGGCAAAAGGGGACACCATAATTGTTGAGAGACTAAAGTGCCTCAAAGGTGAAATCGTCCCTTTATTCGTTTGCACAGGAACGGTTTCAGCCGATTGCGAGGTTTCTGACATAAAGTGGGCACAGCAGGAAACTCGCCCTCCGTGCGGAAATCGTATACTGTATGTCCATCAAGCCTGTGTTGCAGGAGCCTCCACAGTCGCAGCCCGACGGGCTACTCACAACGCCGACGATTGAGCGGGCGCGCGGGCTGCGATTGCGGGGGCTGCTAATTGGCTTCGCGCTGCTGCCCTTCACCACCTACTGGGCAGTGGAGATTGTGCTGAGCGTGATCTTCTCGCTGATGATACCGCCTGTCGCGACGCTGATGGTCGTCGCACTGCTGAACGCAATCGGGCGACTCATTTTCCGCCGCTGGTTTTTGGAGACGCCCGACCTCGTGGTGATTTTCACGGTGCTGTTTGTCGGCACGGCGATGGCGGCAGAATGGATGAATGTGTGCGTCCCCCTGTGGCACTCGTTCGGACTCTACGCGGAGAACAGCGACACCTACCGCAACCGTATCTTGCCGCACCTGACCGACTGGCTGTTCCACAAGGACGCCGAACCGATTCGGGAGTACGGCATCGGCGGCTATAAGTTCCCCTATGCGCTGACGAAGTTGGGCGTGTGGCTGCCCATCTTTCTGGGCTGGATGGGGCTGTTCGGCTCGGCGACGCTCGCGATGCTCTGTATCAACACGCTCATGCGCCGTCTGTGGACGCAGCAGGAGCGGCTCGCGTTCCCGATTATTCAGGTTCCGATGCTGCTGTGCCAGCCGCAGTCGCCCCTGTGGCGCAGCCGCTACCTGTGGGGCGCGTTCGTCGTGACCTTCGGCATCGGCGTCGTCAACGGTCTGCATGTGTTCTTTCCGTGGATCCCGCGCATTAATGTGCGATTTCTGGCTGCGCTGAACGACTACTTCACCACGCCCCCGTGGAATCAGGTCGGCTGGATTCCTGTGGGGCTGTTTCCCTACATGGCGGCGATTGGCGTGTTCGTGCCGAACGATTTGCTGTTCTCCAGCGTGCTGTTCTACTTCGTGCGCAAGGGGATGCAGGTGATTACGGCGGCGATGGGCTACGAGCAGGGCGTGTTTGGCGGAGGGTATCTCGTGCCGCAGCCGCCCTATTTTAGCGAGCAGTCGTGGGGCGCGTTCCTGGGGCTGTTCGTGAGCGTGATTTACGCCGCGCGCGGGTATCTGAAGCAAATCTGGAACGAAATCAAGACGGGCGAGAACCCCGAAGCAGGCTACGCGCTCTCCGCACGCTGGGCGTTTATTGGCTTGATTGCCAGTCTTGCCGTGCTGATTGGGTTGGGCGTCGCCGTTGGGCTGCCCTGGTGGCTGGTCACGATTTATGTGTCGCTGTTTATGGCGTTCAGCGTGGTGGTGACGCGCCTGCGAGCGCAACTCGGCGCGCCCATCCACGAGATGGCGTTCATGGGACCCCATCAGCTGATGATTGCCTTCACGGGCACGCAGAACCTGACGGAGTCGACCATCGCGAAGCTGATGACCACTTTCCACTTCATGAATCGCCTGCACCGCACGCATCCGATGCCCTACCAGCTGGAATCGATGAAGATGGGCGAAATTGCGCGACTGAACCAGAAAGCCCTCTTTTTTGTGATGGCAGCGGCGATTTTGCTGGGCATCTTTCTAGGCGAGGTGTTCAGCATCAACCGCTACTATCGCGACGGGGCGGGCGACATGGGCGGCGGCATGGCAGGCGTGATTACGCAGCTTGCCGACAACCGCTACCCGCCGAATGTCACGGCGATTGCCTTCTTCACGGGCGCGTTCAGCTTCGTGCTGCTGCTCGATTTCATCCGCTATCGCATTCCGGGTTTCCCTATCCACCCCGCAGGCTACGCGCTCTCGATGAACTTCGGCATCGACTATGTGTGGTTCGGGCTGGGCATCGTGCTGCTGATTAAGCTGTTTGTGAACCGCTACTTCGGTTTGCCGGGCTACGAGAAGCTGCGCGCCGTCGCGATTGGCGTCATCTTAGGCGAGTTCGCCATCGATATGCCGCTGGCAATTTACCACCTGATTACAGGGCAGGCGGTCTACACCATCTCTATCAACGGGCATCTGGGGTGGAATAACTGAGGGAATGCTCTCATCCCTAATCGCCCTCCATCTCATACCCATTGAAGGTCTCGTTAATCGCTTCGAGGAGCGCTTCCCCTTCAAGCGGGGGCGACTCCACGACGGGCGGAGGGGGCGGGGGCTGAGGGCGCGGCTCGTTCACATACTCCAGCTTCACAGGCGCGTTCGGCATCCCAAGCGCAGCGCGCACCACCTGCACGAGATTCTGTTCACGACTGGGCTTCTGTCGGAAGAACTCATACGCCATCTGGCTGGCGAGAATCAGGCGAATGGTTCCGTTTTCCACTACCACGCGCGAGTCGCGCAGATTCATCGCACCTGCGGGGCTGCGTCGTCCTAACTCCTCGACTTTTTGACGCCAGAGTTCGTTAGCGTAGGCAGTACCTACGGCGTCGCCAGGGGGCGCCGACTCCGCGACGGGAGGGGGTTGGGCGACTGGCAGCGTGGCAGGCTGCGTGGGCGTTGCCTGCGGTGCTGTGTGAGTCGTAGGCTGGGTGGACGCGACAGGGGGCGAGGCGGGGCTTAGGGTAGCAGGCGACTCGCTGGCGAACATCAGGAGATAAAGCTCCAGAATCGCGCGGGGCGAGCCAGAGCTGCGCATCTCGCTGAGCGCGCCCGCCATCCGCTCCCACCAGCTGAGTAATCGCGGCATGCCCGCCCGACGCGCCTGCTCGATCATCGCGCTCCACTGCGTCGGGTCATACAGCCCCGCCCTGTCCTGCGCATGCAACGCCGCCTGAATCAACATGCGCCAGTGTTGAATCAGCGACTCGGCGAACACGCGCGGCTCGCGCCCCAACAGCATCTGCCCCTCCAGCAGGTTGAGCGCCTTGCTCGCGTCGTGGTCAATCAGCGCGTCGGTGAGCTGCATCAGCGTCTCGTCCTCCAGCATGCCGAGCGCGTTGTAGACCGTTTGGGGGGTAATCACGCCCTCCTCGCTGAAGGCAATCAACTGCTCTAAGGCGGTGAGCGCGTCGCGCCACGAACCATCCGCCGCCCGCGCCACTAAATGGAGCGCCGCTGGCTCCGCCCGAAAGCCCTCCGCATCCAGCACCTGCTGCAGCCGTTTCGCAATGTCGGCAATCGTGCCCCTGTGAAAATCGAACCGCTGACAGCGCGAGCGAATCGTCGGGGGTACACGATGGAACTCCGTCGTCGCCAGCACAAAAATCACATGCGGGGGCGGCTCCTCGATGGTTTTCAACAGCGCGTCGAACGCCTTCGCCGACAAATCATGCACCTCGTCGATGATATAAATCTTGTAGCGCGCCTCCATCGGGGGGTACTTAGCGTTCTCGATAATCGAGGTGCGCACATCTTCGATGCTGGTTTCGGAGGCAGCGTCCATCTCCACCACATCAACGCAGCTCCCCGCCTGAATCGAGAGGCAGAATCGGCACTCGTTGCAAGGGTTCGGCGTGGGACCGCGCTCGCAGTTGAGCGCTTTGGCTAAGAGGCGCGCGGTGGAGGTCTTGCCCGTACCGCGCGGGCCGCAGAACAGGTACGCATGCACCAGCCGCCCCTGCTGAATCGCGTTCCGCAGGGTCACGGTCACATGCGACTGCCCCATCAACTCGTCGAAGGTCTGCGCCCGATATTTGCGGTACAGGCTGATATACGCCACGACGGAAATTGTACCTGCTATAGGCGCAGAATCTCCACCTGTTTATCGGGCAGGGTAATCACAGCGCAGGTCGAGTCGCCGGTGAGCCAGCCGCACACCTCGCCCGGGTTCAGCACGAGACACTCGCCCACTGTGCGCAGCTCCGATTGATGGGTGTGCCCGTAGATGACGAGGTCATACAGCCCGCTCCGCGCGAACGCCTCGACGGGTTCGGGTTCATGCGCCATTGCGATTCGGCAGCCGTGTAGTTCCAGAAACAGCGGTTGTGCCTGCACCTGCCCGATTTCGCTAAGCCGTTTCGCCAGCCCCAGTCGCTCGCCGTCGTTGTTGCCGAAGATTCCGAGCAGGCGGCAGGGCAGGCGTGACAGCTCGTTCACCACGAACGGCGCGACATAATCGCCCGCGTGCAGAACCAGCTCCACCTGCAGGTCGTTCAGCGCGTCCACCGCGCGGCGGATATTGCCCAAATGGTCATGGGTGTCCGACAGAACGCCAATCCGCATGGCTTTCGCTCCCTATCCAAACCACTCAAAGTAGTCGGGGTTGATGTCCACCTGCACATTTTTGACCTGTGTGTAGAGTTCGAGCAGGCAGTGCAGCCCGAGTTCGCGCCCGAAACCGCTCAGTTTATAGCCGCCGTAGGGTGCCTGTGGGGGAATCATATTGTAGCAGTTGATCCACACCTTACCCGCCTGAATCTGGTGGGCAAGGCGCAGCGCCTTGCCGATGTCCTGCGTCCACACGCCCGCCGCCAGTCCGTAGTCGGTCATGTTCGCGAGGCGCACGGCTTCTCCTTCGCCTTCAAACGGCATCAACATCGCCACAGGTCCGAAAATCTCGTCGCAGGCGACGCGCATGGTGGGCTGTACCTCTTCCAGCACCGTCGGTTGGAAGTAGAACCCCTTGTCAAAGGGCGGTTCCGTGACTCGCCTACCGCCTGTGAGAATCTTCGCGCCTTCCTCGACAGCGGTGCGCACATAAAACTCGGTCTTCTCGAGCTGCTCGCGCTTGTGGAGCGTGGCGAATTCTGTGGTGGGATCCAGCGGGTCGCCCATCTGCAGGCGTTGGGCACGGGCGACGAAGGCGTCGCGGAACCGTTCGAAAATCGGCTTCTCTACGAAAATGCGCGTGGCGGCAGTACACATCTGCCCCTGCGCGAAATAGTTCGCCAGCAGCGCGTGGGCAAGCGCGCGGTCAAAATCGGCGTCAGCGAACACAATAAACGGCGACTTGCCGCCCAGCTCCAGCGACACGGGCGCGATGTGGGTCGCTGCGTTCTGCATCACGCGCACCCCCACCCCCGTTGAACCGGTGAACGAGATCTTATGCACCTTCGGATGCTTCGTGAGCAGGTCGCCGATGGCGGCGGGCGTTGGGTCGGTCAGCACATTGAAAACCCCTGCGGGGACACCCGCCTGATGCATCACTTCCGACAACATCAGCGCGGTGAGGGGCGTTGTAGGAGCGGGCTTAAGCACCATCGTGTTGCCCGCCGCGAGCGCAGGGGCGATTTTAATCGCCGCGAGCCACAGCGGGAAGTTCCATGGGGTAATTGCGCCCACCACGCCATAAGGTTCGCGTCGGGTGTAGTTGAGATACATGCCCGGCAGAGGAATCGTCTCGCCGAGCGTGGCGGGGGCGATTCCTGCAAAATATTCGAATACTGCAACCGTGGCGGGGATGTCGTGCGCCATCGTCTCGCGAATACAGCGTCCTGTCTCCTGGGACTCGGCGAGGGCGAACTCCTCATAGCGCGCCTGAATGCCCTTGGCGACGGCGCGGAGAATCTCTCCCCGCTCCTCATACGAGCGCGCCGCCCAGTCGGGAAAGGCGCGGTTCGCCGCTTCCACCGCCGCGTTCAGCTCGGCTTCGCCCGCCACGGCGCAGGTCGCGATCGCCTCGCCATTGGCGGGATTGCGTACTTCGTAGCGCTCCGCCGTGTCTACCCATTCGCCATCGATATAGAGCCTGTATGCTTGCATCGTCGCCTCCCGTAGAGAGTTCTACAGGAGTAGAGTGTGTCCTGCCGAACGGGCTTTTCCAAGTGGTATAATTCAAGGTATGCCCATCATCGAAACCGTAGAGCAACTGGCAGAGTTTCTGGAGCAGAACGACGAGTGGCGGCGCAAGTTATTCGCAATCCTTGTACCGCGTTCCATTCAGCGCATGCCCGAAGACTTGGACGAGTTTCGTGAGGAAACTCGCGCAGAATTCAAAGCTGTGCGTCAAGAGATGCGCGAGGGGTTCGAGCGCGTCGACCGCGAAATGCGTGAGGGGTTCGAGCGCGTCGACCGCGAAATGCGTGAAGGGTTCGAGCGCGTCGACCGTGAGTTCGAAAATGTTCGTCGCGAGATGCGCGAGGGGTTCGAGCGTCAGGGAGCGCAGATTAAGAAAAACACCGACGACATTGCGGTGCTGAAAGGCTTGTCGCTGGAAGCGAAGTTTCGCGATCAAGCCCGTTCATGGTTCAGTAAGTACCTCAAGAAGGCGCGCGTGGTTGACCTGATGGATGTGGAAGAGTTGCTTTCTGAGGGGCAAGAACTCACGGAACAGGAGCGTGAAGACCTGAGCAACACTGACCTGTTCCTGCTTGGTGCCGATAAGCGCAGCGGGCAGGAATGTATCTATGTCGTGGAGGTTTCGTGGGTCGTCGACGCGAACGATGTGGAACGCGCCGCGCGCCGCGCCCACATACTCACTCAGCGGGGATTGTCAGCGGCGGCAGTGGCGGCAGGACGGGAGCGCACTGAAGGCGCACGCGAAGCGGCGCAACAACTGGGCTGTGGGCTGTTCGCTGGGGGATGGTTTGAGGTTGAGCCGTCGATAGCGTGAAGCGCTGCCTGTTGCACCCTGCAGGAATCCCCACCGCTCCCCCGAATCCCTATCCCGTTATGAAGCGGTTACTCCTCTTAGCAGGTTGGTTGCTCACATTCGTTCTTTCACAGGCGCAGGATACGCCCTATCGTTTACCCGAAGTATACGCTCTGCGCGGCGCGAAGATTGTCTCCAACAGCGCGCCCGCGATTGAGAACGGCGTGATTGTGGTGCGCAACGGCGTGATTACCGCATTAGGCGACGCGAACACGCCCATCCCCGCCGACGCCGAAGTGATCGACGCCAGCGGGCACACGGTGTACCCCGGCTTTATCGACGCTTTCAGCAGTCTCGGCATGCCGGGCGCGGCGAACGATCCCGCCTACGCCAGCTACGAGCGGGGCAACACCCATTCCAACCCCCAAATCCGCCCCGAACGCTCGGCGACCGTGCTGATGCAACCCGATAGTGGGCAACTGGCGCGCTGGCGACGCGCGGGATTCGTGGCGGCGCACATCGCCCCGCCGCACGGCATCATGAGCGGGCAAAGCGCGGTGATTAGCCTCAACGCAGGCGCGCCCGCCGAGCTGGTGATTGCGCCCCAGTACGGCGTGATGTTGAACCTGCGCGGGCGCGGCGCATTCGAAGGCGGCGGCAGCGGCTACCCCGGCTCGCTGATGGGCGCAATCGCCCTCGTGCGCCAGACCTTCTACGACGCACAACACCAGCAGCAGGCGTGGCAAGCCTACCTGCGCGACCCGAACGGCAAACCCCGCCCCGCCTTGAACCGCGCCTTAGAAGCCCTGCAGCCCGTGCTGGAGCGCAAGCAGCCTCTGCTCGCCATCGCCAATAACGCAGAGGACATCCGCCGCGTGCTGCGCATCGCCGACGAGTTCAACCTGAAGGTGGTGATTGTGGGCGGGCAGGAAGCCGCCAAAGTCGCCGACGAACTCAAACGGCGCGATGTGCCCGTGCTGCTGAGCATGGAGATGCCCGAACCGCTGCGCAGCTACGACCCGCTCAGCCCGCCGACGCTGACCAGCCTGCGCAACCGCGCCCTCGCCTATCAGAACGCCGCGATTTTGCACGAGCAAGGCGTGCGCTTCGCCTTCACCACCGAAGGGCTGGGCGACCCTGAACGCCTGCTGCGCAACATCCGCACTGCCATCGCGAACGGCTTGCCCAAAGACGCCGCCCTGCGCGCCCTCACCCTCACCCCTGCCGAGCTGCTGGGCGTTCAGGATAAACTCGGCGACCTCGCAGTGGGCAAAACGGCGAGCTTTGTTGTCGTGAAAGGCGAGCTGTTCGAGCCGCGCGCCCGCATCGAGTTCGTGTTCGCCGACGGTAAGCGGTTCCGAATAAGCGAGGGAACTCAGACCGCCGCCGCTGCGCCCACGCCTCAGTTCCGCCGCCCGCGCGACTGGGACGCCGAGAACACCAGCAGCCTGCTGGAAGCCTCCTGCTGCTTCCACCACGCGCACGGCAGCACACTGACCCACATGCACAGCCACGACCACGAGGCGCACAGCTGTGAAGCCGAGTGTACTGAGCATCTCACGGCGGGCGTACCCCCGCGCCAGGACACGCCGCGTGAGGCGGGCATGCAGCAGGGCGAACCCCCTCAGGAGCGCGCGGCGCAAGGCGGTACGTCCGACGACACGCCCACGCTGCCCCGCGTGAAACTGACGCCCCTTATGCCCCCGCCCGCCGATGAGCATAACACATGGCTCATTCGCAACGCCACCGTGTGGACACTGGCGCACGATAAGCCCCTGCCCAATACCGATGTGCTGGTGGTGGACGGCAAAATCGCGGCGGTGGGCAAGAACCTCACCCCGCCGTCCAACGCCCGCATCGTCGACGGCACGGGCAAACACCTCACGCCGGGGCTGATGGACTGCCACTCGCACACGGCAATTAGCGGCGGCGTGAACGAGGGCACAAACGTCTGTACCGCCGAAGTGCGCATTCAGGATGTGCTGAACCCAGAGGATGTGAACATCTATCGGCAGCTCGCGGGCGGGCTGACGAGCGCGCTGGTGTTGCACGGCTCGGCGAATGTGATTGGCGGGCAGAGCATCGTGGTCAAGTGGCGTTGGGGCAAGACCGCCGACGAGCTGATTTTCAAGGAAGCCCCCGCAGGCATCAAGTTCGCGCTGGGCGAGAATGTGAAGCGCTCCAACTTCCGCACGCCTGGGCAGCAACGCTACCCCGCCTCGCGCATGGGCGTGGAGCAGGTGATTCGCGAGCGGTTCCTCGCCGCGCTGGACTACAAGCGCCACTGGGAGGAGTACCGCGCGGGCAAACGCCCCTTACCGCCGCAGCGCGACCTGCAACTGGACGCGCTGGCGGAGATTCTGGAGGGCAAACGCCTTATCCACTGCCACAGCTACCGCCAAGAGGAGATTCTGATGCTGCTGCGCGTCTGCGAGGAGTTCGGCGTGCGCGTGGGCACGCTCCAGCATGTGTTGGAGGGCTACAAGGTCGCCAACGAAATCGCGCGGCACGGCGCGGGCGCGTCGTCGTTCTCCGACTGGTGGGCGTACAAAATCGAAGTATACGACGCCATTCCGCACAACGGCGCGATTATGTGGGAGCGCGGCGTGGTGGTCACCTTCAACTCCGACAGCAACGAGCTGGCGCGGCGTATGAACACTGAGGCTGCCAAAGCCTTCAAGTACGGCGGCGTGCCCGAAGTGGAAGCCCTCAAGTTCGTCACGCTGAATGTCGCCAAGCAGCTGGGCGTGGATAAGTATGTCGGCTCCATCGAAGTGGGCAAGCACGCCGACCTCGCGTTGTGGAGCGACCACCCGCTCAGCGGCTACGCCGTGTGCGAAAAAACTTTTGTAGACGGCGTGCTGTATTTTGATCGCGAGCGCGACCGCGCCTGGCGCGAAGAGCTGGAGAAAGAGCGTCAGGAGTATCTGAAAGGGCTACGCGCTGAGTCGGTGTTTGATGAGCGTCGTCAGGAGCGCGAGCAGCCCACCGAGACGCCCCGCGCTCAGGGAGCGCCCAGTTTTGCAGGCGTGTGGCAGGGCACGATTATCGGAGGCGACCCACTGCCGCCTGAGGGCGTGCCCTTCACCCTGCGCATTCGCGAGGAAGGCGGACGACTCGTAGGCACGCTGGAGACGCTGTTAGGCACGCAGGAGTTCAGCATCGCCGTACCCAACAGCGACACGCTCAACCTCACGCTGGAAGTCGGCGGGATGAGCGTCTCAGTGAACGCCACTGTGTCGGGCGATAGGCTATCGGGCACGCTCAGTGCGATGGGGCTGTCGTTCACGATTGAGGCAAGGCGCGCGCCGAATGTATAATATTCGCCATGCGACGATTGGGCTGGGTGCTTGTAGCAATTCTGATTGTTTCAGGTTGTGGACGGAAGGAAGAGACGCGCCCTGAGCAGATGCTACTGCAACAGGGCGTGCAGAAACTGGAGACGCGCGACTATGCAGGCGCGGCGGAGGCGTTTAGACAATATGTGGCGCAAGCGCCCAACCTTACTGTGGCGTTGCAGGAGGTTTACAGGGCGTATATGGCGCAGCCAAACCGCCCCGCTGCGCAAGCCTATGAGTTCCTCGTGCAATACGAGCCGCGCGCGAACGAAATGAAGGTGGCAATCGACCGTGCGGGTTATTATCAAGTACTGGGTACGCTGGCGTTCCTTTCAGGCAAACGCGAGGAGTACACCCAGTGGTTCGAAAAAGCACTGGAGTTGGACCCCAATAACCACCTGGCGATGAATGACTATGCCTACGCGCTGGCGGAGGATAATCGCGAGCTGGAGAAAGCGTTGCGCCTCATCCGTCGCGCGATTGCTATCAAGTCCGATATCGGCGCGTATCACGACACTCATGGCTGGGTGCTGTATAGGTTGGGACGGTATGAAGAGGCGTTGCGCGAGCTGCGCATCGCCGTGCAGACCGCGCCCGACACAGCCGAACTGCGCTATCACCTCGCCGCCGTGTACGCTAAACTGGGGCAGAAAGACGACGCGCTCGTGGAGCTGGAGAAAGCGCTTGCGCTGAAGCCAGGCTATGGAGAAGCGCTGAAGTTGCGCAAGGAACTAACAGGCGGACAGAAGCAATAACCTCACAGGCTCAGGCTCGTCGCCGATGACGCTTGCCTACTAAGCCTGCTCCGCGCACGCTCAGGGTCTCCACACGAGCCGCGGCGTGTGTTTATAAGCCTCGTACTGCGCCGCCACGCCTGCCTCGTCCGTGCGTCCTTTATGGAGCCACAGGCGATAGCGAAAAGTGAGTGTATCGCCCTTTTTGAGGGTGTAGTCGCCCTCGCCTTTGGGGGTACCGGGCACAAAATCATGCACGCCGAATGGGTTCACCGCGAATAACCCATAGTCGCGGACGTGCCAGTAGGTGGGGTGGCGCAGGTTGCTGGGATGGTCAAAAATCGCGATTCCGACGATTTCACCATCTACTGGTCCCGTGTAGTCGCACCAAGGGGCGCGCTTCCCCCAGGCTTCACGGTCGCGCTGCCCTGCAGCATTCACAATTTGCCCTCCCGCGTTGCGCGAGACCTCCATGCTGCTCGCGACGCGCACTCCGAAAGTCCCCTCTTTCGTATCACCGAATCGCACCTCGGCTTCAGGGGCGACGAGCGTAACGGCGTAATCGATCCAGCGCGAATCGGGCGTACAATAACAGACGACCTCTGTTCTCTCGCCCAGCAGGGGTTTACCGTCGGGTGTGCGCCATTCGTTGCGAGCAATCCAGCGCGCCAGTACGGGACCCGACTCTACTTGCTCTAGCGACTGATGGACAATCGTTCCTTTGCCGTTGCCTTCCGTCCAGAAGTCCACGCCGTTCACCTCGCCGTGCGTAAACCAGAGGGAGCGGTGGTGCGGGTGGTCGGTCGTCTCGCCTGCGACACGCTGCATAGGGAAGTGGCGCGTGATGGGTTTATCGTTCGGTCCCATCACAGGGTAGAAATAGGGTTTGGGCGCGCCGCGCACCACATAAGCGGTGAAGGGTTTGCCTCGATAGCGAATCTGGAGCGCGTTCTCGGTCTGTGCGTGCTGGAAGCCTTCTGCAGGACGTGGGTGGGGGCGCACAGTATAGATTTTGGTCTTCCCGCGCGCCAGTTCAGGCTCGATCCATACGAGGTAGCGTCGCCCATCGACCTGTACGACCTGCGCGGGCACGAACTCAGTTCCCCTCTGGAGCGCAGCAGGTTCGCGCGGAGGCATTCCGCGTACTTCCGCCCAGATTGGCGTCTGGCGATACTCCGCTTGCGTCGCGTGAATCGAGAGACGCATCGGCTCGGTCTCCTCCTGCATGGCGTCGGGGATTATACCCTGCATGCTACACTAATAGGCGCGGATGCAAACCGTTCTGGAGCAGTTGCACGAGTCGATTCAGCACGCGCTGGCGCTGGGGCTAAGTCGCGCGGGCGGGCTGGAGCCGTTGCGCGACGCGCTCGCGGCGATAAAGCCCTACGAGTCGCTTGCCCCGCTCGCCGAGAGCCTGCAGCGCGTGCTGGGGACGAGCGACCCGCGCGTTCAGCTGAACGAACTCGCGCGGCTGCACTATGCCTGCGAGCAGTGTCTGGCGCGACTGCATACCCGCAGCCTGCCTGCGCGCGACGCAGGGCTTATAAGCGAGCCGACGCGCCAGACCGCCGCGCCTGCGCTTGCGGAGCCGTTCGTCGCGCTGTTTCGCGGCGAGGCGTCGCTGCTGGAGACGCTCCCCGCGATTTACCAGATTGTCGAGGCTTGGCAGCCGAATGAACCGTTGCTTCCCCTTCAACTGACCCTTGCGCATAGCGGAACCGCGCCGATTGCCATTCAGAAACTCCAAGCGATCGGGCAGGACGCGCTGCCCGTGCTGATACGCCTTGTGAATAGCAAAAGCCCGATGACGCGCCTGCGCGCCTGCGAGCTGTTGCTGGGTGTTAGCGAGCCGAAGGCGACCGCCGCGTTGCGCGCTGCGCTGCCGAAAGCGTCCCGCGCGCTGCCCCTCTTCCAGAAGCTGCGTTCGCGCCCCGATTTGCAGACCCTGTTCGTTGCGCCCGACGCGCCTAAGCTGGAGCAGTGGCTCGCCGCGCTCCACGACCGCCAACAGCTCCGCCAGATGCTCCAGCGCACAGACGCGCAAATCATGCTGCTGCCTCCCGACGCGCCCGTTATCCACGCGCTGCTGGCGAAAATCCGCGAACTGACGCGCGCTGAGCTGGACTACTGGCGCACGGTCGCCCTCATCCCCCACGAGCAGATAACCCGCCTGCTCCTCGCCGAGAACTGGTTCAACATCGTCGGCTTCGAACACTTTCTGGCGACGCTGGACTACCGCCTGACGCCGCTGATACTCAGCACGAACACGCGCTTCTGGGGTTCAGAGCTGAACCAGCTGGCGCGGTTAGGCGACGCGGCGTTTCTGCCCTATGTGCTGTTCGAAAATCACAATAGCCTGCGCCGCTACGGCGAGCCGGCCGAGATTCTGAAACGAAATTAGGACTAAAGTCCCTGTCAACTGCCCCTCGTCAGGGAGTATAGTAGCCTGGGAGGCGATACCGATGCGTCTCACGAAACTCGCAGGAACTCTGGTCAGTCTGCTCACAGCACTGGGGTTGTCGGGCTGCGGCGATCAGGGTTGGGTGCGCGTGTCGCCCGACGGACGCTACACGACCATCATTCGTGGCGTGAAAGTTTCAGAGGACGAGGAATATGCCGAGCTGGCGCTCTACGAGTTTGACCGAGACAACGCGACATCGATTACCCAGTTTAGTTTAGAGGCAGGTTCCAAAGCCCCCTACCAGTGGCTTGTGGGTTGCCAGTGGACGCCAGACTCGCGCGCCTTGAGCTTTATCGTGCAAGAGGTGGAGCCTGCGGTCCCCGATGAACCTGCGCAGGAAGCCGACACAACAGCAGAGGGGGAGTCTACGAATGAAGCGGCGCGTTGTAGCCTGATGCTCTACGAACTCGCTTCGCGCAAGTTGTTGCGCCTGCCCATCGACTCGCCCGCCGCCGCCCAGTGGAGCCGTGATGGGAAGTATCTGATGGTCTATCACGATAATACGGACACCGTCGCCGTCTATCGCGCCAACACATGGACGCGCGTGGGGGCAGTAGAAATCCCTGACGAATACTACAACGATATTATCGCCTGGGATTGGGCGGTGCTGCTTTCGGACGCGCCGCTCAGCGTGCTCGTGCTGTTGGGAGATTCAGGGACAGGACGCAGCGAGGATGGCGTTTGGTCGTCGATGGGACGCGAGGGCAATCTCTATTTGTGGCGCGGCGGACGCCTGACGCCGTTCACGACTTCGGACGATGTGCAGGCGTTTTGGGTGGACGCCACAAGCAGCGTCGTGCGCTGGGCACGGGTAAAGCACGAGGAGTACCTCGTCGTGTTCGAAGGCAGTCTGCACGGCGGCGCGCCGCGACGACTCGCGCTGATTCCCCACGCCACCATTAAGGCAAACGCACGATACTATGAAACCTACTACCGCTTCTCCCCACAGGGCGACAAACTTGCCTGGTACACCGATGAGGGGTTTTATGTGCTGGATATCGCGACAGGGACAGTGCGCACGCTGTATACGGCGCACCCGAAAGAGGCTCGTGGGGGTGTAGTCCGCGAACTGGAGACGACGGGCTGCATCGGCTTCGACTGGCGCGATAACGAGACGCTGGTCATCCAGCGCAGGGAGGAGCTGGAGCAGGTTTCTATCCGCCGATTGTGGCAGTAGGGGGCGCAGGCGCGGCGGTGGGGGCTTCCCTGTCGCCGCGCCGCAGGTGATTGTTTCCTGTACTTTTCTGCTAAGACTCATCAAGGTTCAAGCCGAAGCGACCACGGGGGCGTCGCCTGCTCCCAGAGCGTCCGCACCTCCTGCTCGCTGAGCGGCGCGACAGGAATACGCTCCACCAATGACCACTTCCCTTTCAACTCACAGCAGAGTACCCAGTCAGCAAGAACCCCAAAACAAACCATACATAGCGCTTCATAACGCGCGGGAGGTTCGTCGCCCGTCGTTCGGTTCCTGCCTGCAGGGTAGAATCCCCGCCTGAAATGACGCGCAACCGCTGGGTGATTCCGCTGGTGCTGGCAGTCACGGTCTTCGTGCATTACCTCGACCGCAACAACCTTCCGATTGTGCTGCCGCAGGTCGCCCGCGAGTTCGGCTGGAGCGACCAGCAGACGGGGCAGTACGGACAGTATCTGCTGGGCGCGTTTTATCTGACTTTCGGCTTGGCGCAGATTCTGCTCAGCCCGCTTGCAGAGCGGTTCGGCGTGAAGCGCAGCCTGATGCTCTCGATTCTGGGGTTTTCGGTATGTACGATGCTATTCTATCCACTGGGCGGGTCGCTGGGGGCGTTGATTGGATTGCGGTTGCTGCTGGGGCTGGCGGAGAGTGTGCATATGCCCATGAACAGCGCGCTGGTGAGCCGTTGGTTTTCCCCGCACGAGCGCGGGCGGGCGAACTCGATTTATGTAGCGGGGATCCTCGTCGCACTGGCGGTCGCGCCCCTGCTGATAGTGCCGCTTACCGAGCGGTTCGGCTGGCGGATGACTTTCGCGTTGCTCGGCTTTGCGGGCTTGGCAATCAGTCTGCCGCTGGTTGCGCGGTTTGTGAGTGATAGACCTGCCATTGTTAGCAGCGCAGCCGCTACCTCTGATTCTTCTAACCTCACCCCCCTGTCCCCCCCTGACAAGGGTACAACGCCTGAGTTCACACACCCTGTGCCATCCGCCGATTCCTCAAACCTCACCCCCCTGTCTCCCCTCTCCACAAACAGAGAGGGGGGAAGCGACGCCCCGCGCACGCACGGCTCCCCCTCTCCGTTCACGGAGAGGGGGCTGGGGGGTGAGGGTGAAGAAGCGTCGGAAATCGCAGGGGCGTCTCCCCAAGTTGAGGCAACGCGACGGAACCTTGTCAGGAGGGGGTCAGGGGGTGAGGGCAAAACGCTCTGGCTCTACATCGCTGCGGGCGTCGGCAACGCCTTCTGCGTGTTCGGCATTCTCAACTGGCTGCCGACCTACCTGAACCGCACGCGCGGGATCGAGTTCGGCGATTTGAGCCTACCGCTCTTTGGCGTATTCCTGTCGGGCATCGTCGGCATCTTTTTCTGGGCGTATCTGGGCGATAAGACGGGTAGGCGCACGGCTTTTGCGAGCGTCGGGTTGCTTCTGGCGGGCGTATGCGTGGTGCTGACGGCGCTGGCGCCCTCCAACGCGCTGGCGATTGCCCTGCTCGCGCTGGGGGTGTTCCTGCAGAGCAGTTATAACGCGCAGGAGTTCGCGACGCTGCAGGGGATGGCGCGTCCCGACCGCGTGGGAGCGATTACGGGACTGTATAACGGCGCGACCGTGCTGCTGGGCGGGGTAGGCGGCTCGCTCATCCCCGGCGGCATCGTCGCGCTCACGGGCAGTTTTCAGGCAGGACTGCTCAGCGTCGCCGTCGGCGCGGGGCTGGTGAGCCTGCTGATGGCAGTGTTGACGCGCCGAATGTGAGCCTCCTCATTGAAACAGGTCGCCCTGTCCTGGCAGGTGCGGGGTGAACGGCTCGCCCCAGCGCGTCGCAATCCCCTGCTTCAGGAGATGCTGATTGCCCGCCGCTGGCAAATCGAGTGCGTACACGGGGCGTCCCATTTTGCGGGCGATTTTGGCGCACTCGAAACTTCCGCTACGCACGGTTTTGCCGTTGCGCTCGCTGAGTTCGGGTCCCGCCTCGACAACAATCAGAAAATCGCCCAGCGCGGCTATGAGGCGATTGCGCATCATCGCGAAGCTGCCCGACCATGGAGCGTTTGGATGCAGCTCAGAGAGGAACAGCAGTCGATTTTCGTTTAGCGCGTGCATCGAGGCGCGCGCCGCTTGCTGGGTAAAGCGATGCAAGAGTCCTTGCGCCAGGATTCCAACCGTTTTGCCCCCATGCTCGAGTGTCGTCTGTGCGACAGCTTCGTCCACCCCCTTTGCGAAGCCCGTCACGGTGTGATAGCCCTCGCTCACCAGCTCGGCGGCGAGCCGTTGCGCTTCCTGTATCGCCCGCTCGGAGGCGTTGCGCGCACCTGTGAACGCCACAAACGGGCGTTCGGCGAGCATGCGCACATCGCCCAGCGCGTAGAGCGCAATCGGCGCGCGAACGCCCTCGGCGCAGCGCAGCGATTCGGGATACTCCGCGTCAGCAAGCGTAATCAGGCTACCTCCTTGCTCGCTTAGCGCGCTCAGGATGATTGCTTCCTGCACCAACTTCGCTTCCAGCTCCGTCCACTCAGGTTGCGCGCGCAAAAACGCGGGCACATCGTCAGGACGCTCCGCCCAGAACTGCCTGCGCGTCTCCGTCGTTGCATAGTGCGCCAGCAGTACCCAGTAGACCCAGTCGTCGCGCGGCTCCAATTTCATAATGCCTACCGAGATTGTACCTTCACCGCAACCTCGCCACACAAGGTACAATAGCTTCCCGATGGAGGCGATTGAGAAACAGCTCGCGATACTCAGGCGCGGCGCGGACGACATCATCACCGAAGCGGAGCTGGAAGCCAAACTCGTGCGTGGCAAGCCCCTGCGCGTCAAACTCGGCATCGACCCCACCGCGCCCGATGTGCATTTAGGCTGGGCGGTCGTGCTGCGTAAATTGCGCCAGTTTCAGGATTTCGGACACATCGCCTGCCTGATTGTGGGGGACTTTACGGCGATGATTGGCGACCCGACGGGCAAATCTAAAACCCGACGCCAGCTCCGCCGTGAGGAAGTGATGGGCTATGTGGAGCGGCTCAAGCCCCAGCTATTCCGCATCTTAGACCCCGAACGCACCGAAGTCTACTATAACGCTGACTGGCTCGGTAAGATGAGCTTTGCGGAGGTGATTCAACTCGCGAGTAAATACACAGTTGCCCGAATCCTGGAGCGCGAGGACTTCGCGAACCGCCTCGCGCAGAACCTGCCACTGGGCATGCACGAGATTCTCTACCCGCTCTGTCAGGGCTACGACTCGGTGGCAATCCAAGCTGATGTGGAGCTGGGCGGCAGCGACCAGCGGTTTAACAACCTTGTGGGGCGCGATTTGCAGCGGGAGTTCGGACAGGAGCCTCAGGTCGTGTTCCTGATGCCCCTGCTGATTGGGCTGGACGGCAAGGAGAAGATGAGCCAGTCGCTGGGCAACTACATCGGGATTAACGAGCCGCCCGACCAGATGTTCGGCAAGGTGATGAGCCTGCCCGACGCGCTGATGACGCACTATTTTATTTTGTGTACCGATGTGCCGCTGGAGGAGGTGCAGGCGCTGGAGCGCGACTGGCAGGCGGGGCGTGTGAACCCGCGTGATGTGAAGCGTCGCCTCGCCCGCGAGATTGTGAGCCTCTATCACTCGCGCGAAGCCGCCCAACACGCCGACGAGAACTTCATGCGCATCTTCTCGCAGCGGCAGGCCCCGACGGAAGCCCCCGAAGTGGCAATCCCCGCGAACCTCATTCGAGAAGACGGCACGGTGTTGCTCCCCGCGCTGATCGCGGGGATTGGCTACGCGAGCAGCAACTCGGAGGCGCGACGGCTGATCCAGGGTGGCGGTGTAGAGTTAGACGGTGAGCGCGTGAGCGACCCGAACGCAACCTATCCCGCTAACGCACTGCGCGGCAAACTGCTGCGCGTGGGGAAGCATAAGTTTGCACGGCTTTGCTAACGGTGACGCGTTCGTCGGCGCGGGGATAGCGCAGGCGGATTTCCGCAAGCTGGAGCTGCCGAATCGTCTCCGCCATCTGCGCGACCATACGCAATTTCTCTGAGAGTGTCATCTGGGGATAGCGTTCGATTAGCAACTGCTCGATTTCAGGGCATTTGTCGCGCACAACCCTGAGGGATTGTACCCCGCTCTCACGCGCCTGAACAAGCATTCGCATGCCATACTATCATGCATGCGATACCTGCGTTCGTGGAAGCGGCGGCGCGCCCCGCTCAACACCGACGACCCCAACGCGCTGAAGATGGCGCTGCAGCAACGCGAACTGGAGCTGCAGGAGGCGCGACGCGCGATTCACATTCTAGAACACCGCCTTGCCGACCGCGAGGCGGAGATTGAGGCGCTGCGACGCATCAGCGAAGCCGCCGGCAGCGCGCTCGCATCCGAGAGCATGCTACAATCCATCGCCGAAATCGCCACGCGCATCACCGAAACTGACATCTGCCACATCTTTCTGTACGACGAAACGCGCACGGAACTGATTCTCCGCGCCGCCACCAGCGACGACGCCCGCTATGTGAACCAGATTCGGCTGCAAACGGGCGAGGGCATCGTCGGCTGGGTCGCCCGCGAACGCAAACCAGTCGCCATCACCCGCGAAGCTTACAAAGACCCCCGCTTCAAACTCTACCCCGACCTGCGCGAGGAAGAGTACGAAAGCATGCTCGCCGTGCCGCTGCTTGCCCGCAACGAGGTGTTCGGCGTGATAAGCGTGCGCACCCGCGCGCCCAAAGAATATCAGCAAGACGAAATCCGCTTGCTGTCGGGCATCGCCAGCCACCTTGCGGGCGCGCTGAACCAACTCAGCCGCATCGAACAGCTGGAGCGCACCGCCACGCAGGTCGCTACTCTCTCCGAAATCAGCCGCACGCTCACGGGCAACCTCTACTTGGAAGAGGTGCTGCAACTGCTGGTGCATATGACCGCCCGCACGCTCGGCTACAAAATCGTGACCGTGATGCTGATTGACGAGGAGAAAGGCACGCTGGAGGTGAAAGCCACCCAAGCCGAGAGCGAGGAGTACCGCCAGAAGCCACCCCTGCGCATCGGCGAGAGCATCGCGGGGCGCGCCGTCGCCGAAGACCGCGTGATTGTCGTGCCCGATGTGCAGGCGAACCCCGACTATCGTTTCCCCGACCTCGCCAGGCGCGAGGGGCTGCACTCGATGGTCTGCGTGCCCATGCGCGTGCGCGAAAAAGTGATTGGCGTGCTGAACTGCTACACCGACCGTCCCCACTTGTTCACCGACGAGGAGCTGCGCACCCTCGAAGCTGTCGCCAGCCAAGCCGCGCTCGCCATCGACCACGCCAAACTGATGGTGCGCAGCGCGATTTTGCAAGAGATGCACCATCGCGTGAAAAATAACCTCCAGCAAATCGCCAGCCTGATGCGCCTGCAAATGCACTACTCGCGCTACAAGACCATCGAGGAAGTGATTCACGACAGCCTGAGCCGAATCTTGGCGATTGCGCAGGTGCATGAGCTGCTCTCGCGCGAGGATTTGGACATGGTGAGCCTGCGTAAGATTGCGTCGGGCATCCTGCATAACACCAAGCAAGCCCTCACGCCGCCCGGCAAGCAGATTCATTCGCGCGTGGAGGGCGACGATGTGCTGCTGCCGCTGCAGCAGGCGACCGCCGTCGCGCTGATTCTGAATGAACTCATCCAGAACGCGATTGAACACGGTTTCAAGGAGCAAGAAGTGGGGCACATTCAGGTGCAAGTGCGCGATTCGGACGGTCAAGTGACGCTGATTGTAACGAACGACGGGCTGCCCCTACCCCCCGACTTTGACGCCTGCAAGAGCAACACGCTGGGGCTAAAGATTATCGACAACCTCACGCGGGGCACGCTGCGCGGCAAATTTACGATGGTTAGCGAGAACGGGCAAACCACAGCGACGCTGAGGTTTCCGAGGGTGAGTTAAGAGCCTTAATCACTCAAAAACTCTTCAACGCTCATGCCTGCCGCGCGGATAATGGCGCGCAGCGTCCCACGCGGCAAATCGCCCGAATGATTCGGCACAGTGACCCGAACTCCTGTTTGCGGGTTGTACCAGATTTCGTGGCTTCCTTTTGCCTGCCGGTCAAACACAAAGCCTTTGGCGCGGAGCCGTTGTATCACTTCACGATAGGTTAGTGAGGGAAGGCGGCTCATCGCGTCGTTGCATCCATAGCCACACCAACGGGAATCTTGAGGGCTGTGCGTCGTCGCTTGCGCCTCAATCCTTCAGCAAGTTTCGGCGGAAGCGGATCGCCATGTTCTAGATACGATTCAATCAATTTTCGGGCAACATCCTGGGCGATTTCCATCGTCTCTGCCACGGTTCGCCCCTGTGCAATCAGCCCCGGCAGGGAGTTGCTGGTCGCCAGATAACCGCCCTCATCCAAAGGCTCAATCTGGATGTCCACAAGAATCTCTTCCATTGGTCTCCCTCGTAATGAGTGTACCTGATGGTTGCTTCAGGTACACTTTCCCCTGAAATGGGAGGTACAAGCAGTTGCGAGGCGTGATTATTGCAGGCGGGTTTGGTACGCGCTTGCGCCCGCTGACGCTGCGCCGTCCGAAACCGCTGATGCCCGTTGCCAATCGCGCGTTTCTGGAGTATCAGGTGGCGCAGCTGAAAACCGCAGGCGCAGACGAGATTGTGTTCGCCACGAACTATCTGGCGGAGCGGATTGAGGCGCACTTCGGCGACGGCAGTCGATTCGGCGTGCGGATGCGCTATGCGGTGGAGACCGAGCCACTCGGCACGGCAGGCGCAATCCGCAACGCCGTCGAGGGACTGCCCCCCGACCGCGCGATTGTGTTCAACGGCGACATCCTCACCGATTTCGATATCGGCGCAATCGTACAGCGACACATCGAGAACCGCGCACAGGTAACGCTGACGCTGTATCGTGTGCGACGCCCGCACCCCTACGGTGTGATTCAGGTCGCACAGGACGGGCGCGTGCAGGCGTTCATCGAGCCGACCGAAGAGCAAAAACGCGCCGCCGACCGTGGCGAGCCGATGGAAGGTAGCGACTTCATCAACGCGGGGATTTACATTATCGAGCCAGAGACGCTGGCGCGGATACCGCTGCGCTCCTGCTCCATCGAGCGCGAGTTCTATCCGCAAATCTTAGCGGAGGGCGCGCCTGTGTACGGCGTGGAGGGCGTGGGCTTCTGGCTGGATATCGGACGCCCCGCGCAGTATATCCGCGCAACGCGCGCCTTGCTCAGCGGCGAGGTCAAAACC
>CALKLF010000078.1 GCA_937992175.1 uncultured Fimbriimonadales bacterium
TTCGAAAAACGCTTCGAGTTGGTGGAGATTCCTCGCCTTCGGCTCGGAATGACAGGGGGTGCGCTCCGAGTGCCCCTTGTCATGCCGAGCGGAGCGAGGCATCTCAAACACTGACGCCCCCGATTTTTCGAACACCCTCAGCTACGCTTACCAGCCACGAACCGCCATCAGTTCCTCTTCGGCGAGTTTGCGCACATCGAGGCTGGGCATCGCCTCGCCGAGACCTTTAGAGATTTCCGCCAGCATCTCAGGCTCGCGATAGTAGGTCACGGCGTCCACAATCGCGCGGGCGCGTCGCTCGGGGTCGGACGATTTGAAGATGCCCGAACCGACGAACACCGCCTCCGCGCCGAGCCACATCATCAGCGCGGCGTCGGCAGGGGTCGCAATCCCGCCCGCCGAGAAGTTCGGCACAGGCAGCCTGCCTGTCTGATGCACCTCCACCACCAAATCATACGGGGCTTGCAGCTGCTTAGCAATCGCCATCAGTTCGTCTTCGGGCGCGCTGTGGATACGGCGGATGTCGCGCATAATCGCCCGCATATGGCGCACAGCTTCCACGATATTGCCTGTGCCTGCCTCGCCTTTAGTGCGAATCATCGCCGCGCCCTCGCCGATACGCCGTAGCGCCTCGCCCAAATCACGCGCCCCGCACACAAACGGCGTCTTGAAAGCGTGCTTGTTCACATGATGCTCCTCGTCGGCGGGGGTCAGCACCTCGCTCTCGTCGATGAAGTCCACGCCCAACGCTTCCAGAATCATCGCCTCCGCGAAGTGCCCGATGCGACATTTCGCCATCACAGGGATGGTGACGGCGTTCATGATTTCCTCAATAATTCGCGGGTCGGACATCCGGGCGACGCCGCCCTCGCGCCGGATATCGGCAGGCACGCGCTCCAACGCCATCACTGCCACCGCGCCCGCCTCTTCGGCGATTTGCGCCTGCTCGGCGTTCACCACATCCATAATCACGCCCCCGCGCAACATCTCGGCTAAGCCGACCTTCGTGCGCCAGGTGGCTTTCTGAACCTCGTAGCGATTGCCTTGCTTGTGGGTCGAAACATCCAGTGTCATAGCAGCAAAATTATACCTGACCACGACCTGGGCATGTGCGGATAGCCGCCTCACAACGCCTCTGCGGACGCCATCCGCAAAAACGCCTGCACTTTCGGATGCTCGCTCGCGCGGATGTCGGCGGGCGCGCCTGCCGCGATAATCTGTCCTTCGTCCACCATCACGATGCGGTCAGAAGTGCGCATCAGGCTCGTCACATCGTGTGAGACCACTACCGCCGTCAGGTTCAACTCGCGGTTCAGGCGCGTAATCAGCCGGTCAATCTGGTAAGCGTTCACGGGATCCAGCCCGCTGGTCGGCTCATCGAACAACACGATATGCGGATCCATCGCCAGCGCGCGCGCCAGCCCCACCCGCTTGCGCATGCCCCCCGACAACTGTGATGGATAGAGGTTCTCGATGCCTTCCAGCCCCACCCATGCAAGCCGCTCGCGCACAATCTCGCGAATCTGCTTCTGGCTCAACCGGCGATGCCGCTCCAGCCCGAACGCCACATTTTGGTACACGGTCAGAAAATCGAACAGCGCGGCGTACTGGAACACGATGCCAAGTCGCAGGCGCAGGGGCATCCGCTCGCGTTCACTCAACGGCGCAATATTCACCCCTTCCACCCACACTTCGCCTGCGGTGGGCTTAATCAGCCCGCACAGGCACTTGAGCAGTGTCGTCTTCCCACTGCCCGATGCGCCCATAATGCCCAGCACCTCGCCGTACTCCACGCGCAGGTCGATGCCTTTCAGGATTGTCTTGTTCTCGACGGCGTAGACCAGCTGGCGCGTCTCCAGCGCGGGCGTCTCGTTCATCGGTTCGCAAACAGCAGGTCGGCTAAGAAGTAGTTGGCGGCGAAAATCAGCACCATCGACAGCACGACGGCGCGTGTGGTAGCGTGCCCGACGCCCGCTGCGCCGCCGCGCGTCCCCAACCCCTGCTGACAGCTCACCAGCGTCACAATCAGCGCGAAGGCGAGCGTCTTAATCAATCCACCGATGAGGTCAAACGGCTCGGTCAGCAGACGAATGGATTGCAGATACGAGTTGAGCGTGATGCCGAAGGCGTTGGCGACAATCCAGCCGCCCAGCACGCCCGCAAAGTTCGCAATCATACACAGCAGGGGGAACATGATAAGCGCCGCCAGCACGCGCGGTATCACCAGATACTGGATGGGGCTGACCGCCAGGGCGCGCAGGGCATCGATTTGCTCAGTGATTTTCATCGTGCCGAGTTGCGCCGCGATGGCGGAGCCGCATCGCGCCGTGACCATAATGCCCGTCAGGATCGGCGCCAGTTCGCGCGTCATCGCCAGTGAAATCGCGCCGCCCACGAAGCTCCCACCGCCCGCCTGCGTCAAGAGCGACGCGGAGTAGAGCGTGACCACTGCGCCAGTGAATGCGCTGGTGAGCGCGACAATCGGCGCGGAGGCGGCACCGATGAACGCCATTTGATGAACCGTCTCGCGCCCCTCGACGCGCCCCTGCAGCAGGGTGCGCCCGCTGGCAAACAGCAATAGCCCCAGCGCACCCACAAACTCCAGCGACGCCTGCCACGCGCTCACCCGCCGCGCCGACTCGTCGTCCAGCCAAACTAACTCTTCGCGCACAGCATAAAGAGTACCCTGAAACGCCTGAGCAGGAAAATCGCGTCGTGAACCGAACCACGAACGCTATGAAACCCGATTCGTCGCTGCGCGCCTACTGGCGAGCGAATGTGCGCCTGATTGCAACCCTGCTCACGATATGGCTACTGGTCGCGTATGGCGCAGGTATCATGTTGGCTCCATGGCTGAACCAGTTTCGTCTGGGCAACGCGCCGCTGGGGTTCTGGTGCGCCCAGCAGGGCAGTATCTATGTGTTTATACTCCTCATCTGGGTCTACGCGCGGCGCATGGACGCGCTGGACAGGCAATACGAGGTGCATGAGTAAGCGGTAGACGCTATGTCGGTCGAGGTCTGGACTTACATCCTGGTTGGCTTGAGTTTCGCGCTCTACCTGTATATTGGGTACGCGGCGCGGGTGCGCGATACGAAGGGCTTTTATGTGGCGGGGCGTGGCGTGCCGCCCATCGCCAACGGCGCAGCGACCGCCGCCGACTGGATGAGCGCGGCAAGCTTTATCTCGATGGCGGGGATGATTGCCGCGCTGGGCTACGACGGCGCTATCTATCTGATGGGCTGGACGGGCGGTTATGTGTTGCTCGCGCTCCTGCTCGCCCCCTATCTCCGCAAATATCGCAAGTTCACAGTGCCCGACTTCGTGGGCGACCGCTATGCCTCGAACGCGGCGCGCACGCTCGCCGCACTGGCGACCCTCTTCATCTCGCTGGTCTATGTGGCGGGGCAGATGCGTGGCGT
Source organism: uncultured Fimbriimonadales bacterium (assembly GCA_937992175.1). Classification (GTDB taxonomy): domain Bacteria; phylum Armatimonadota; class Fimbriimonadia; order Fimbriimonadales; family GBS-DC; genus GBS-DC. The sequence continues at coordinate 3,423 of CALKLF010000078.1, forward strand.
CGGCATCGTGTTCAGCCGATTTTTAGCCCTCGACATCGCCCAAGGTGTGCTGCTCGGAGTGGCGGTGGTGGCGTTCTTCGCAATCCTGGGTGGGATGAAGGGTGTCACCTGGACGCAGGCAGCGCAATACGCAATCCTCATTATCGCCTACCTTGTGCCGAGTGTCGCGCTGGCGTTCCTGCTGACGGGCAACCCCATCCCCCAACTCGCCTTCGTCTTCAGCGACATCAGTGACCGATTGAACCAGATCCAGACCGATCTGGGTTTTGGTGAGTATACTGCGTCGTTCCAGAGCAAGTCGATGCTCGATGTGCTGGCGATTACAGGCGCGCTGATGATTGGCACAGCGGGACTCCCCCATGTGATTATTCGGTTCTACACGACGCCCGATGTGCGCTCGGCGCGCTATTCAGCGTTCTGGGCGTTGCTGTTCATCGGGTTGCTTTACACCAGCGCGCCCGCGCTGGCGATGTTCGCGCGCTATAACCTCATCAACACGCTGCAGGGGAAACCCATCGCGCAGGTGCGTCAGATCGACTGGGTCGCCAAGTGGGAGCAGACGGGGCTGCTCAAAATTGTGGATAAGAATGGCGACGGCGTCGTGCAGTTTGCGAAGGGCAAGGCGTTTTTCGAGAAGGGCGGCAAGCCCGACTTCAACGCGCCCGATAGGTCCAGCCAGAACGAGGTCTATCTGGACAACGACATTATCGTGTTGTCTACCCCCGAGGTGGCGCGGCTTGCGCCGTTCGTGATTGCGTTGCTGGCAGCAGGGGGTCTGGCAGCGGCGTTGTCCACCGCGTCAGGATTGCTCATCGCGATGTCCAGCGCCGTGGCGCACGACCTCTACTATCGGGTGTTCAATCCCCGCGCACCCGAACGATTGCGCCTGCTGGTGGGGCGACTGGCGATGGTGCCCGCTCTGGCAGCGGCGGCATACATGGGTATCAATCCGCCAGGTTTCGTGGCGCAGGTGGTGGCGTTCGCGTTCGGTCTGGCGGCGTCGGGGCTATTCCCAGCAATCCTGCTGGGCATTTTTGACCGCCGAATGAACGCGCAAGGCGCGATGGCAGGCATGGTGACCGGGCTGGGCTTCACGACGGTGATGATTGCGCTGATGCGTGCCCCGCAGCTGTTCGGCGCGCCAGCGCCCTATCTGAAAGACTTTTTCGGCATCAGCGCGGAGGGCATCGGCATCGTGGGGATGTTCCTGAATCTAATCATTGCGCTCATTGTCTCGCGCCTGACGCCCCCGCCCCCCGCACATATTCAGGAGATTGTCGACTCGATTCGCATCCCGCGCGGCGCTGGGGAGGCGATGGAGGAGTAGGCTACAACGGGACAGTATCCCCAACTTTCAGGAGGCTTACACAATGCAACCTGAATCCCAACGGAGCAACAAGACGGTTATCATGGTGGTTTTGCTGGCGATGAGCAGCCTGTGCCTGTGCGGTGTGTTGATTTTGGGAGCGATCCTGTTCCCCGTGTTTGCTCAGGCGCGTGAAAAAGCGCGCGCCACAGGCTGTCTGGCGAACCTCAATCAGCTCAGTACAGCGATGCAGATGTACCTTGTCGACTACGACAACCGATTCCCCGCCGCCGCGGCGTGGGGCGACCTGCTAACGCCCTACGCTAAGGATTGGAGGGTGTTTCGCTGCCCGTCCGTACCCGAAGGCAAGTTCGGTTATGCGATGAACAGCGATTTGTCGCGGAAAGCCCTCGAAAAGATTGCTCAGCCAGAGCAGGTTCCGATGCTCTACGATTCCACGAAGCTGGAGTGGAACGCGCATGACGCCTTTGCGAGTTTGCCCGACCCGCCGCGCCACCGCAACTACGGCAACACCGTCGCCTACGCAGACGGCCATGCGAAGCGCGTGGGCGGAGCCACGCCGTAGGTTATGGCGCAATCCACGCCGGCTGGTTGAGCAACGAGCGTTGCCACTTCGTGTAGTCGCGGATGGCATCGGCAAGCGTGCGTCCCGTGCTTTGCGTGATCTGGTCGCGATTCCAGATGCGGAAATAGCCGAGCGCACCGCGCGCCATCGGCGCCGTGGTCGCCACTTTGTAAACGCGATTAGGGTCTAATTTCCCGCCTGCGATGTTCACGCTCACGACGCGCTTGCCCGCGGCAGCTTTGGGGTCAAAGCGCACTTCTGCGCCCGAAATCTGTAAAAAGGCGTTGTTTTTCTGTGGATAGAGTTCCAGAGCGCGCTCAAGCGCCTGTAGAATCTGCTCCCCGCGCAGGCTCAACACGACCACCTCGTCGTCAGGATGCGCCAGCGCCTTGATTAAATCGTCCGCGCTGAAGCCTGCGGACGGAACCGACGCCGATTCGTTGAAGAACGCCGCGCCCAACAGCGCGAGGTCTGCGCCGGTTGCCGAGCGCATCGCCTCCACAATCGTCTGCGCGACGGGATTGGAACGCTCGCCCACGCCGCCGAGCGTCTCCCCCTGCGACAGACCCACCTGACCCCAGCCCAGCGCCAGAGCCAGTCCAACCCAGCCAAAAATCAACCCGATAAGTTTCATCGTACACTCCATGCGACGCCCACTATGTTTCGACGGGAGCGCGCTGCGAGGCGTTCCACCTTAAATACGCTTCGATGAAGCCATCTATTTCACCATCCAGCACCGCCTGCACATTCCCCGTCTCATAGTCCGTGCGGTGGTCTTTGACCAGCGTGTAGGGCTGTAACACATAACTTCGGATTTGGTGTCCCCATTCTGCAGGGGCGACCTCGCCCTTGAGCTGGCGCATCCTCTGCTCCTCCTGACGACGGTAGTAGTCCGCCACGCGTGCCGCCAGCACTTTGAGCGCGACCTCGCGGTTCTGGTGCTGCGAGCGTTCGTTCTGACACGAGGCGGTGATGCCCGTCGGGATGTGCGTGGCGCGTACGGCGGACTCGGTCTTGTTCACATGCTGTCCGCCGTGACCGCCCGCGCGGAAAGTTTCGATTTTCACCTCGTCGGGCTTGAGCTGATACTCGCTCTGCTCTACCTGAGGCATCACCTCCACAAGGACGAACGAGGTATGGCGTCGCTTATTGGCATCGAAGGGCGAGATGCGCACGAGGCGATGCACACCATGTTCCGACTTGAGTAGTCCGTAGGCGTTCTCGCCTTCAATCAGCACACCCACGCTGGAGTAGCCCGTGACCGTGCCGGGCGATTCGTCCACGATTTCCGTTCGGAAGCCTTTGCGTTGCGTCCAGCGCAGGTACATGCGCAGCAGCATCGCCGCCCAATCGCAGGCTTCGGTACCGCCCGCGCCGGAGTTAATCTCTAAAATCGCGTTATTGGCGTCGTATTCGCCGCTCAGCAGCGTCAGCAGGTCGAGTTGCTCCACCTCACGCTGCAACTGGGCAATCTGTGCGCTCACTTCGGAGGCAGTCGCCTCGTCGTATTCCATCTGCAGCAGGCTGAGCCACTCGGCAAGCTCTTCCGCCTGTTTCTGCAGGCGTTCGACGGGTTCGATTTTGTTGCGTAAGCGGGCAATCTGTTGCATGGTCGCCTGCGCTTCGGCGGGGTTCGCCCAGAACTCAGGCGATTCGCTTTCGCGCTGCAGGCGTTCCAGCTCCGCTCTCAGGCGGGCAAGGTCAAAGATGCTCCCCGACCGCATCCAAGCGTCGGCGAGCCTCCTGAATCGTTTCGTTCAGCGTGCGGAAATCTATCATCAAGGATATTATACCTTGCACGGGCGTTGCAAGGACGCGCCTCCGTGCGCGCCGTGTTGTTCAGCGCTTCCTTACCAACCCCCGTAGTTCGTCATAGCTTAGGCGAATCTGAAACATGCCTTCGCTATACGCCCCCACCGCGTAGGGTTCGAACACCCACACAATGGCGGTGGGTGTGAGGATGAATCTGTCCCAGTATTCGCGCGGGATGCCACCTTCAGGCATCCACGGCTTGCCAGAGGGGTCGCGCCGGCGTTTGACCTCTTCCAGCCGCCGATACACGCGCTCCATCACCTCCGCCGCCGACGCCCCCTTCGCCAGCACATCCTCCAGCTTCAGCAACCGCGGCTTGCCGTTCACCATGCCCATATTCACCACGCGATAGTAGGTATTCGGGTGCGCGCCGCCTGTCCACCAGAAAATCTCCAGATACAAACTAATCAAATCGGCGCGGGCGATGGAGATGGTAGGACGGACTTGCAGCAGGAATGGTTCCGCCATACGGAATTTGCGCTTACGGTTGTCCTCCATCGCCTGAAGAAAATCGCGCTTGAACTGGTTGACAATCGCGGCAATCTCCCGATTGGCGAGCGCGCCGAGGGGGTGCTTCTCAGGGAAGCGGGGGACACGGATATCTATCTTGTAGAAATCGCCCTCGCTCTGCCGTTCGGTGCGGTAGTCGACCTTGAGCGATTGCGCCGATGCGAGAGCAAGTAGCATCGCGACAAGTCCGAGAACGGTGCGGGTGCGCATGATGAGAGTATACCGCAGGATATCCCGATAGGTAAGTCCCTATACGGTATAATACCCCTCGCAGGAGGCGGATAATGAGGCAGGAACTGGTTCGCAGGAGCTTGTTCGGACTGATGCTGCTGGGGGTGGTTCTGACGCTTACGGGCTGTCGCGGCGTGACCTGGAGCAAGAAAGAGGAGGTGCGTATCGGGCAGGAGGTCGCTGCCGAAGTGGAGAAAGCCTACAAACTCGACCCTGACCCTGCGGTACAGCAGCGCGTGCAACTGATTGGTCAGCGTCTTGTCGCCGTCGCCGGCGACAAGGATTTCAGATACTCGTTCAAGGTGCTGGACAGCAAGGAGGTGAACGCCTTCGCGCTGCCCGGCGGTCCGATTTATGTGTTTCGTGGGCTGATTGACATGGTAGGCGATGACGACGATATGCTGGCGGGCGTGCTGGCGCATGAGATGGCGCATGTGAACCGTCGGCATGCGAACAAGCAATACACGCAAGGGCTATGGCGCGGGATTGCGATTGCGGCGTTGACGCGCGGCAGCGTGCGCGACGCCGCCGAAATCGCCGACGCATTATTGCAACTCAAATACAGCCGTCAGCACGAGTACGAGGCGGATCGACTCGCGGTGGAATACACCTATAAGGCGGGCTACGACCCGAACGGTATGCTGCGCTTTCTGGGCATGCTCCAGCGCGAGGAGAAGGTAGGCAACCGATGGATCGAGACGAACCTGCGCACGCACCCCTTCTCTGACCGGCGCGTGGAAGAGGTGCGCAAACAGATTCAACGAGTCACGGGCAGCCCTGCGCAGGAGGTCGCCCCGTGAAGGTCGCGGCGATTGTGCCCGCCTATAACGAAGCGACACGCATCGAGGGGGTACTGCGCGTGCTGGTGGAGTGCCCCCTCCTGCACGAGATTCTGGTGGTAAACGACGGGAGCCTTGACGACACGGCGGAGGTCGCGCTGCGGTTCGCCCATACCCACGCCGCGCCTGATAAGCCCGTCGTGCGCGTGATTAACCTGCCCGTGAATCGGGGCAAGGGCGGCGCGATGTTCGCAGGCGCGACCGCCACCGACGCGGATGTAATCATCTTTTTCGACGCTGATCTCATCGGGCTGAAGCCTGAGCATGTGGCGCGGATTCTCAAGCCCGTGCTGGAGGGCGAGGTCGCGATGTCCATCGGCGTGTTTCGAGGCGGGCGGCTCAGCACCGACATGGCGCAGATTCTCGTGCCTTACATCAGCGGGCAGCGCGCCCTGCTGCGCGAACTGTTCACCGAGATTCCGGGCATCGAACGTACCCGTTCGGGCGTCGAAATCGCGCTCACCCTGCACTTTCGGCGCAACCGCTACCCCGTGGCGATGGTCGTGGTGGAGGGCGTCACGCACACGATGAAAGAGGAGAAGCTTGGCTGGGCGCGGGGGATGCGGGCGCGCGCCAAAATGTATGCCGAAATCGGCAAAGCGTTCCTGCGCTATACGCGCCTGAGCGACCTGCGCCACAAACTGCTGCTCAAACGGGAGGAGTAGCCCGTGGCAGGCGTCCTCTATGTGGTCGCCACCCCCATCGGCAACCTGCAGGATATCACGCTGCGCGCTTTGGAAACGCTTAAAACCGTTGACCTCATCGCCGCGGAAGACACCCGCCACACGAAAAAACTGCTCCAGCACTATGGCATCGAGACCCCGCTGATTAGCTTTCACCAGCACTCAGGCGCAGGGCGCATCGAGCAGATTATTCGGCGGCTGCAGGCGGGCGAGTCGGTCGCGCTCGTCACCGACGCGGGCACGCCGGGCATCTCTGATCCTGGCGGCGCGCTGGTAGAGGCGGCGCACAATGCGGGAATTCGCGTGGTTCCTATTCCGGGCGCGAGCGCAGTGACGGCGATTCTCTCCGTCGCGGGGCTGCCCGCGCATCGGTTTCGGTTCGAAGGGTTCCCCCCGCGCAAGGAGGGCGCGCGACACAGGTTTTTCGAAAACCTGCAGGATGAGGATGCGCCCGTTGTGTTCTACGAATCGCCCCATCGCCTGCTGAAAACGCTGCAAACGGCTTACGACGCGCTGGGCGACTGCACCGTGGTCGTCGGACGCGAGCTGACCAAGCAGTTCGAGGAAATCTTTCGGGGCAAGCTTAGCGAGGCGATTACGCACTGGCAAACGAAACCGCCCAAGGGGGAGTTTGTGGTGGTCATGTGGAGCGGATGATTATTCCCCTTTACCCACACTCCTACGCCAAAGCCACCCCCACCCCTGCCCTCCCCGCAAGCGGGGAGGGAACGCACGCGCGGACAACTGCAACGCCTCCCCCGTTCACGGGGGAGGTTGGGAAGGGGGAGAGAATAGGAGGCAAAAAAGGGACGGTTTAACCTTTGAGGGATTTAAGAACCCCAAGCGCGCATGGTGTGATGGCATCCCCGCCGTCACCCGTTGAAGACGCATCAAGGGCGCGACGGCAAGAATGCCGTCGCACCAGAGCGCGACAACTTCCCCTGTGAGACGCTTCAGTTCCTCACAAGCAAAAATATACCAAGATGAGCCTCCTCACTCCGCTCGGAGCAACGAGGAATGTTCGCATGGAAATCGCCGCTATTCCGAGCGAAGCGAGGAATCTCGGTCGCTTCCCGCCGTGTTCGGTATCATTTCTTGCAGGAGGAACCTATTCTGCAGAATCGCATGCCATGCAATTACACAGGTTCGAGTTCACGCAGGTTCGGATGGGCGTCGACGCGCGGATTATCGTCTACGCCCCCGATGAGGAGCGGGCGGTGCGAGCCTGCCGCGCTGCCTACACGCGCATCAGCGAGTTGGAACAGATGATGAGCGACTACCGCGCCGACAGCGAGCTGAATCGGCTCTGCCAGCGGGCGGTCGGGCGCTGGGTGAAAGTCAGCCCTGAACTGTTCTCTGTGTTATGGCGCGGGCAGAAGCTGGCGCAGCAGACCGATGGCGCGTTCGATGTGACAGTCGGCGCGCTGGTACGGCTCTGGCGCGAGGCGCGTAGCACCGGCAAACTCCCTGACGAGGCGACTCTGCGCGCGGCAAGAGCTCGATCGGGCTACCGTCTGATGGAGCTGAGCTTCCAACGCCGCGCGGTACGCTTGAAAACGGCGGATATGCAGCTGGACTTAGGTGGAATCGCGAAGGGCTACGCCTGCGACAACGCCCTGCGCGTGCTGCGCCGATATGGGGTTCCCCGTGCGCTGATTCAGATGGGGGGCGACATCGTGGCAGGCGACCCGCCGCCGGACGCGCCAGGATGGCGCGTGGAACTCGCGGAGGGCGGAACTACCACGCTGCGCAACGCCGCGCTTTCCACTTCGGGCAGCACGGAGCAGTATGTGGAGATCGACGGCGTGCGGTATGCGCATATCATCGACCCACGCACGGGGTTGGGACTGACGCGCCTTGTGCTGGCGCGGGTACGCGCTCGCGACGGAATCACTGCCGACAGCCTCGCCACCGCCGCCGCCGTGCTGGGTGAACCCGACGCAAAACGGCTGGAACGCCTCTATAAAGGCGCACAGGTGAGTGTGGTGAGTTCCAATTGACTTTCAGCGGACAAGATTTCTCGCTCCGCTCGGAATGACAGAGGGGTTTTGCGAAGATGAACTTGTCATTCCGAGCCGAAGGCGAGGAATCTCGGTAGGGGCAGCAACTTGGAATTATTGCGTCAAGAATCTGCATCATACGGTTCTTTTCTCTCGAAAAGCGTCAGTTGTACTGCGCTGACTGGGGTTTCCAAGCCATCATGCAAAGTCAGCCCCTCAAACATCTGCAACGCGCTCAGGAACCATTCCTGCGAAGGAGTCCAGTCGTTGCCTGCGCAGCTGGCAGAGCGCAGCAGCTCGCCCACAAAGTGCAGATAGACCAGACTGCGGTTGCCGTTGTGCGCGTAATGACCGACCACTCGCTGAGCGCGCTCCAGACAATCCACAGGCGCATGGGAGAGCGCTGTGAAAGGTTGCGCCTGTTTCTGGCATATCAACACTAAATCCATATCCAGCGCTTGCTTTTCGCGAATATGGGGGTTGACACGGCATTCACTCTGCACTGGGAAGAAGTCAACGAGGCGAAACTCGCTCTGCTGAATCGCACAGAATATAGTCCACTACGCGCGCGGGTTGGTATGGTGGAAAGTGAAGATGAGTCGCCCTTCCGCTTTTAACACGCGATGGCACTCGCGGAAAACAGCAGTGAGCAGGCGCAGATACTCCGATTCGTCTTTGCCTTGCCCTTTGTTGACGACCGCCTCTCCCTCTGTAGGAACCAGATCGCCTTGAAAGCCCGGGTGCCGGGTCAGTCGCGCCAGCCATACATAGAAAAAGTTCGACAATTCAGAGTAATGCACATTATCGTAGTAGGGTGGCTCGGTAATCACAAGGTCTACCGAGCCGTTGGGCAGAGCGTCGAGCGGAAAAAAACAGCTGCGCGCCCTTCCGATGAACTCAGCCGCTGTACCCTTATCAGCAACCCTACCCCCACGCCTCCAGCCCCAGGTTCTGAAACACCGCGTCGCGCTGCAGGCTCTCCTGATAGAGGCGCATCAAATCGGGCGCGGGTTCCCTGCCGTCTGCGAGCGTCTCGGTCAGCGTCGCAATCCCTTCAAAGCGATGGAGGTGATCTCGCACTCGCGCCTCCGCATAGTCGCGTGCGGAACCCGTCGTAATCAGGAAAGTCCAGTCGGAGGATTGCGCCAGCAACAGCTCCCGAGCGAGTTGCTGCAGGTAGGGCATCAGGTCGGCGCGGGTGCGACAGCGTTGCAATAGGCTCAGAAAGCGCGCCTCCGCTCGGTAGAGCGCGTCCCACACCCAGAGCGTGTTCTCGTTGAGCCAGATGTAGTGCGAGCCGCCCTCGCCCCACGAGCCTTCGGGCAGGAATACGACCTCCTCAGGGGGGAACCGCTCCAGATACTCGGAGCCAGTGAGCATCTCGATGTCAGGGTCAGCGGCGAGGCGACGAATCACGAGGTAGAGCCACTCGGGTCCCTCATGCCACCAGTGCCCGAACAGCTCGGTATCGTACATCGAGACCATCACGCCGGGCGCGCCCGTCGCCTGATAATGCGCCCAGAGGGTTTGCTTGAGCAGGCTGATGAAGTGGTCGGCGTGCGCCTGAACCGCTTCGAAGGCGTCGTAGGGCGCGTAGGGCGCTTTTGCGCCGAGGTCGGCTTTGTTCTCGCTCACGCGCCAGTAGCGCAGGCGTCCGGGGTAGCGCATCTTGTGGAACTCTAGGTAGCGGGCGTCGCCCGGGTAGCCATGCTCGCCGCTCCAGACCTGTATCGTGCTGGCGGGGTCGCGAGCGAAGACGGCAAGCGGTTCGGGCGCGGGCACACGATAGGCGCGATAGGGCGTGCGCTCGGTCCGCTCGGCGCGATAGTGGGCGGCGAACTGCTCGTAGAGCTGGCGCAGGGCAGGGAAGCGGTCCCAGTAGGTTCCGAGCGGCGCGCCCCCGCGCAGCATGTGCGTATCCACGAAGAAGTAGCCAACGCCCGCCTCGCTGAGGAACTGCTCGACACCCGCACGCTCGGCGGTGGGCAACACATCCTGCGCCGTCGGCGGCAGCCAGCGATAGGCGGGGCGATAGGCGCATTCAGGCAGCCAGAACCCGCGCGGTGCGCGCCCGAAATGCTTCTGATAGGTCTGCACGCCGAGCTGCACCTGCGCCCGCACGCACTCGTCGCGCCCGATGAGCGGCAGGTAGCCATGCGTCGCCGCGCTGGTCGCAACCTCGATCAGCCCTGCGTCCTGAAACCGTCGGAACGCGCCGAGCAGGTCGCCGCCGAGCTGGTCATAGAGTGATTGCTGCGCCTCGAAGTACGCCCGCCACAGATACGCCAGCCCCGCCATCCAGCGTTCACCAGTGCGTGTGAACGCCTGCATGTCCTCCGCCGCCGCGGCGCGTTTGGCGTCCATATAGACGCGGGCTTCCGCATGGAACTCCGCGTCGGCGAGCTGCTCCTGCAAGATGGGCGTAAAACTAATCGTGTAGCGTGCGGGGATGCCTTGCTGCTGCAGGCGATTCGTCAGATCGTAAAGCGGGAGGTAGCACTCCACGAGGCTCTCGCTGAGCCAGTCAGTTCCGTGCGGCGCTTTCCCGTGCGAGAGAACATACGGGATGTGCGTGTGCAACACCAGCATCCAGTAGCCCAGCGGTCGCGCCATAGCACAGCAGTATACCTTGAGCGGGTAAACTAATTGGACTGTGTGGAACGACGATTCGCCGCGCGAGGCGTGCGGGCTGTTCGGCGTCTACGCTCCAGGGGAGGATGTCGCCCGACTGACCTATTTCGGGCTGTTTGCGCTGCAACACCGAGGGCAGGAGAGCGCAGGTATCGCGGTCTCCGACGGCGAACGCATCCGCGCCTACAAAGACCTCGGACTGGTGACGCGCGTGTTCACGGAACCCGTGCTGCAGAGCCTGGAGGGCTATATCGCGGTTGGACACACGCGCTACTCCACCACAGGCTCCTCCACCCTGCGCAATGTGCAGCCGATTACCTGCTCCACGGAACAGGGGAACATCGCCGTCGCGCACAACGGCAATCTCGTGAACGCACATATTCTGCGGATGCAGCTGGAGGCGGAGGGCGAGCAGTTCGAGTCCACCAACGACTCGGAAGTGATTGTGCGGCTGATTGCCCGTGCGCTCGACGAGGACGACGACATCGTGAACGCGATTCGCGCGATGATGCGTCAGGTGGAGGGCGCGTACTCGCTGGCGATTCTGACGCCGACGCAGCTGATTGGCGTGCGCGACCCGTTCGGCGTGCGTCCGCTTTCGCTGGGACGGTTAGACGATTCGTGGGTGTTGGCGTCCGAGACCTGCGCCTTCCCGCCGATTGGCGCGGAGTATGTGCGCGATGTGCTGCCGGGCGAGATTGTGGTCATCGATGCAAGCGGGCTACGCTCCTACGAAGGGCTGCCCGACACCCACGAGGCGCTCTGCATGTTTGAACTCATCTACTTCGCGCGTCCCGATAGCCACCTTTACGGACGATTGCTCTATGAAGTGCGCCGTCGGATGGGGCGACTGCTGGCGCAGGAGCATCCTGTGGAGGCGGATCTGGTGATTCCCGTGCCCGATTCGGGCACGCCGGCGGCGGTGGGCTACGCGGCAGAGTCGGGCATCCCCTACGGCGATGGGCTGATTAAAAACCGCTACGCGCCGCGCACCTTCATCCAGCCCGACCAGCGACTGCGCGAGCAGAGCGTGCGCCTCAAGCTCACGCCCCTGCGCGAGGTGATTGCGGGCAAACGGCTCGTGGTGGTGGACGATTCGATAGTGCGGGGCACGACCACGCGGCAGATTGTACGGTTGCTGTTCGAGGCGGGCGCGCGCGAGGTGCATATGCGTATCAACGCGCCGCCAATTCGGTTCCCCTGCCACTACGGGATCGATATGGCGACGCAGCGCGAGCTGGCAGCGGCGCACCACACGGTGGAGGATGTGCGCCGACAGATTGGCGCGACCTCGCTGGGGTATCTGAGCATCGAGGGCTTGCTCAAGGCGGCGGGGCAGCCGCGCCACCGCTTCTGCCTCGCCTGCTTCAACGGCGAGTACCCCATCCCGATCCCTGAGGATGTGGAGCTGGTCAAAGAGATTTTCGAGACCCCGTTTGCGAGTTCGAGGGCGACCTGATATCGATCGGAGTTTCAATTCGCTCGGAATGACAACCTTTGTCATTCCGAGCGAAGCGAGGAATCCCGATGTTTCCTGCCGCGTTTCGGAGGCATTCTTCTCGGGAAGCACTTACCAATTGGGGCTTCAAGCGCACGAGATTGTCGGAGTCCCCGCCGGCGACTTCACCCATGCTTCCTGACTTCTCAGCAGGAGTCCCGTTCCTCCTGATGAACCCCATAAATTATGTTCGCTCGCGTGGAGAGCGCCGCGCTGCACGGCATCGAAGCGTTCACCGTGCAGGTAGAAGTTGACCTGCAGCAGGGCACGCCGAACTGGACGCTGGTCGGACTGCCCGACACCGCCGTGCAGGAATCGCGCGATCGCGTGCGCACAGCCATTCGCAACACGGGACTCTATTTTCCTCTTTACAAACTTACGGTGAACCTCGCGCCCGCCGATGTGCGCAAAGAGGGACCTGCCTACGACCTGCCGATTGCGGTAGGCATCCTCGCGGTTTCGGAGCAAATCCCGCTGGAGTCGCTGGAGGAGACGCTCATTGTGGGCGAGCTGTCGCTCGATGGGGGCGTGCGTCCCGTGAACGGCGTTCTCTCCATCGCGATGCATGCGCGTCAGGCGGGCAAAAAACGGCTGATAGTGCCCCAGGCGAACGCCGAAGAGGCGGCGGTGGTCGGCGGGGTTGCGGTCTACGGCGTGGAGTCGCTGCTCGACGCCGTGCAACTGCTGATCAACCCCCGTCACAAACCGCCCACGCGCGTCGATGTGAACGCCCTGCTGAGCCAGCCCGCGGAATACGAGGTTGACTTCTCGGAAATCAAGGGTCAGGAGCAGGCGAAGCGCGCCCTCGAAATCGCGGCGGCGGGCGGACATAATGTGCTGCTGATTGGGCCGCCCGGGTCGGGCAAGACGATGCTCGCGCGGCGGCTGCCCACCATCCTGCCTCCGATGACGCTCGACGAGGCGTTGCAGACCACGCGCCTCTACAGCGCGGCGGGTATGCTCCCCCCGAAAACGGGCTTGATGACCGCGCGTCCGTTCCGCTCGCCCCATCACACGACCTCCTACGCCGCGCTGGTCGGCGGCGGCAGTATCCCGCGCCCCGGCGAAATCTCGCTCGCGCACAACGGCGTGCTGTTTTTAGACGAACTGCCCGAATTCAAGCGCGATGTGCTGGAGGCGATGCGTCAGCCCTTAGAAGACGGCGTGGTCTCTGTCTCGCGCGTGCAGGCAGCGGTGCAGTTCCCCGCGCGCTGCATGCTCGTCGCCGCGATGAACCCTTGCCCCTGCGGGTTCTACGGCGACTCGCAACAAAGCTGCCACTGCAGCCCCACGATGATTCGCAAGTACCTGCAGCGCATATCAGGTCCCCTGCTGGATCGCATCGACATCCATCTAGAGGTGCCGCGCCTGCGTCAGGAGGAGTTGCTTACCCTGCACACGGGCGAGAGTTCGGCGGCGATTCGCGAGCGGGTGGTGCGCGCCCGCCTGCGCCAGCTGGAGCGGCTCCAGCCCTACGGCGTCGTGTGCAACGCGCAGATGAGTTCGAAGCTCGTGCGCGAACACTGCCCCATCGGCGAGGATGCCCGCAGCTACCTGCGCACGGCGGTGCAACGGCTCGGACTGAGCGCACGCGCCTACGACCGCATCGTGAAAATCGCCCGCACAATCGCCGACCTGGAAGGCGCGGAGAACATCCAGCTGCCCCATATCGCCGAAGCCGTGCAGTATCGCAGTATCGACCGACGCTTCTGGGGCAACGGTTGAAAGAGGTATCCTGTAGGCATGATACGCATCGGCGTCGTCGGCGCGACAGGCTACACGGGCAGTGAACTGATTCGGCTGCTGAGCGGACATCCGCAGGCGCAGATTACTACGCTCACTTCGCGCTCGGAAGCGGTGAAGCCGATTGCGAGCGTACTGCCCCACTTGCACGGGTTGGAACTGCCGACGCTCAGCGAATTTGACCCCGACCAGCTGGCGGCGCAGTGTGAGGTGGCGTTTCTGGCGGGCGAGACAGGCTTCGCGATGGAGACCGCGCCTGCGCTGCTGCAGCGGGGGCTGAAAGTGATCGACCTCTCCGCCGATTTTCGGCTCAAAGACCCCCCTGTATTCGCTGAGTGGTATGGTAAACAGCATACAGCAACCGACCTGCTTCCTGAAGCGGTCTACGGCTTGCCCGAGCTGACCCCCATCGCCGCTTATAAGGGCGCGCGCCTAATTGCGAACCCCGGCTGCTACCCCACAGCGGCGGGGCTTGCGCTCGCGCCCATACTCAAGTCAGGGTTGGCAGAGCTTGAGTGGATTGTTGTCGACGCGAAATCGGGCGTGTCGGGCGCGGGCAGGTCGCGAATCCGCGTGGAGTATCTGTTCACGGAGCTGGACGAGAACTTCAAAGCCTATGGCGTGGAACGCCACCGCCACACGCCCGAAATCGAGCAGACGCTGAGCCTTGTGAGCGGGCAGCCCGTGCGCGTGCGGTTCACTCCGCATCTCGTCCCAATGACGCGCGGCATTCTCTGCACCGCCTATGCCCGCCTGCAGGAAACCGTCAGCCCCGAACGCCTGCACGCGCTCTACGCCGAGTTCTATCGCGGACAGCCGTTCGTGATCGTGCGCCCGCTCGGCGACTATCCCGCCACGCGCGAGGTGTACGGCTCGAACCGCTGCGACATTGGGCTGACGGTGGATGCCCGCACGCAGACCGCCGTGATTATCAGCGCCATCGACAACCTCGTCAAAGGCGCGGCGGGACAGGCGATTCAGAACATGAACCTGCTGATGGGGCTGCCCCCGGCGACCGGGCTGCCACTCGCGGGAATTGCCCCATAAAGTTCTCCCCGTTAGATGTCCATAATACCCCTCAGTCAGTGGCCAAGGCAGGCCGAGGAGGTATAAATGGACTTTGTTCGGCGGAGTGAAGTGCGGTCAGCAAAATTGTGGGGCTGGTGGCTTATCGCGGCGCTTCTTGCTTCTGGGACGGAATACAGCCATGCCACAGCGCAAGCAAAGGTCACGCTGAACGAACACTGTGCGTTCTGGATGGTCGCTCTGGAATCGGGGCAGACAATTACCCTACCTCGCCGCTTAGAAGCAGGCGTGCGGTATCGGTTGTTCGTGATGGGAGATACACAGAGCGACGATGTGGGAGTTGAAGTCGTAGACCCACTGGGCAGGCTGGCAGCGCGCGATGGAGAAGTCGCTCGGGAAACCCTTCTTCGTTTCACCCCTTCGCTAACGGGCACTTACAGTCTAAGGCTCACGATGCATCGGGCGCGAGGGGTATCGCTCTGTTCCGTGCTGATTCTCCCAGAGCAGGGCGACTGGCATTTAGTCCAGAAGCACTGGAGCGATGCACTGGGGAAAGTTCAGGTGCTGCTTCAGATTCTGGAGTCGCACGGGATCACGGTTGAGTTTGCGGCTCGAGGGGTTTGGATGGTAGGCGGGCTAGTGTCCGAGGGGCGTGTCGTGGATTTTGGCGATTTCGCAATCGATTCTGCCCAACCATGTCTCTGGGCGGCGGTAGGCGACAGTCGCGCCCATTCGGTGCAGATAAGGCTCCAGCGCGACAGTAAGGACGCGGCGCAAGGCGGTGGGGCGGGTAAGTCGCTTGCTTTGACGGTGAGTTCCAGTCAGGGCGTCTATGCGCCGCGAATCACCTTTCGGGGCGACGCCGCCGAGACATTCATCATTGTGGCAATCCTCCCGACGCCCTCGCTCCCAGCATCCCTCGTCAAGCCATGAACCGTTGCGCCTCAGTCGAGGATGAACACCACCCGCAACTTGTCCAGAAACCCGGTGCGCTTGTTCTCCTCAAGGAGTCTGGCGGCGTCGGCGTCGCTGAGGACGACATCGGTCGTGGCGACGGCGCGTCGGTAGACCCCAATCGGGCGCAGGATGAGTGGATTGCTGCCCGCGCGTGAGTCGCGCCGCGCCGCGTCGAGGTCTTTGTAATAGGCTGCCAGTCCTTGTTCCACGATGAGATCGGGACTGTAGTTGCCTACGCCATAGATGGGCGTGCCGTCCGCCTTGAGGATGCGCGGCGCCATCGCAGGTTGCACATTCAGCCCGCGCGCGTCGATAATCAGCCCTGTGTAGTTGCCTTCCACTTGGGGCGGTGCATCGCTGATGGACAGGTTCGGGCGCAGAATCTCGAGGCGCGGCAGCTTCGGCTCTGGCTCTGGCGTCAGGGGAGCAGCAGCGGGTGGTTTGAGCAGCGCGTTGCTCAGCCCTCGCTGACCGTGCATCGGGATTGAGACCGTCACCTGCACAGCTTCCTGACCCTCGATGTAGATTTTGCGTTCGTCGGTGACCATTGCGCCGCGCAGGAAACCGCTCACTGTGGCGCGGATCTCCTCGCTTTGCGCCATGTAGTCTGCCCCGGTATAGCGGGCGTCGATTTGTACACGGTCAATCAGCATCAGCAGGTTCGCAAGGGCGTCGAGACGGGCATAGCCACGCGCCTTGAGATAGGTGCGGGCGCGATTCGGCTCGTCACGGGGCATCAACCCCACGCCCGTTGCGCTCAGCGCGCCCTTCGACCAGTCGATTTCGCCCTCGTCATGCACAATCACATAGCCCCCGCCGACAGGAACCTCGCGCTCAGCGACGACTTGCGCGTGGAGCAGCCGGCTTGCGAGCAGCAGAGTTAGTCCGATTAGGAGCGTTCGTTGCATTTTTCTTGACCTCCTTCGTGGTGGGTTGCGGCGTTGGCTGCGCCGCGTACAGCAAATAGTTCACCCACGCCTGCGCGATTTTGGTGCGCCAGGCGTCGGCGTCGTGTTGCGTGAGAGTCTTCTGCAGAGCGCGCCTGACGGCGTCCGCGTCGGAGGTGTAGCTGACGCCCGTCGCCTCGCCCTGCAAGAGTGTGAGGGGCGTTGCAGCTGCATTCAGGGGCGCGCGGGGCGCGTGGGCAGGGGGCATCAGCGACAGCGTGAGGCTCACACGCCAACTCGCGAACAGGTCGCCCGTGTCGTAGGGCGCGTCGGCGTCGGTCCAGCGTTTGAGGGGCGTCAGGCGTGTTTCGGCGACGAGCCGCCAACCGTTCGCGGACGCGGTCTCGCTCAGCTGTGCGCCCATCGCGCTCAGCGACTCTTGTAGCAGGCGTTGCAAGGCGTCGCGCGTGGGCATTTCCAGCTCCAGATTGCCTGTAAACTGCAGGTGTAGTCCAAGTGGTGGATGCCCCACCGTGCGCCACACCTCGCGCCAATCGGCGGCAGTGGTGAGTTCCACTGTGGGCAGCACCTCCGCGCGGATGCGCACGCGCACACGCCCCTCTGCTATGCTCGGCTCGCCTAGCGGCGTCCAGCGTTGCACGATACCCTGCGCAAACGCCAGCCGTGCCGCAAGTTGCAGTTCGCCGTCGCGCCCGACTTCCAGCCCCGCCACGCGCACCCCGCACGCCGTCTCCACCGCCTGAATCAGCGCGTGGCGTTGCGCCACCCGAATCGCCTGCTCGCGCGACGCGCCCAGCTCCGCCATCCCTTCTGCTTCGACCACGATGGGCTGCAGGGAGGGCTGGGTAGCGGCTGGGGTGAACAGCAACGCGAAGGCAAACAACATCCCAAAAATAAATAGCTCACGCACAAGATACTCACAGAAGAGATTCCTCGCTCCGCTCGGAATGACAGGTATCACCAGTGCACAAGCTTGGTCATTCCGAGCGGAGCGAGGAATCTCAACAATTACCCTATCGGCTCTCCTTCTCAGCCGACTCTGCACAGGGCTTTGTACCCTCATCCACAGGTGCTTCACTTTCCCACCCCCTGAACCGTTTGCATCAGCGCATCGAGCAGCGCGGCGAGCCGTGCGCGTGTGAGCGGGGCGCGCAGTTCACCCTGGCGCAGGGCGCTTTGTGCCCATGCTGGTGGATGCAGGTACGACGCGCGGGGCTGCCCTGCCCCCAACTGCGATAAGTAGCGCACTGCCAGCGCACCATTCAGCGTCTCTTCAGGCTTTTCGGGCGTATAGTCGGGCGCGCCGCCCAGCCGACCCGCGAGCCGCTGCAGCAGCGCGTGAAAATAAACCCCACTCACAGGCTCGTCGGGGCGGAAAGTGCCGTCAGGGTAGAGGCGCATCCAGCCCCGCTGCAACGCCCGCTCAATACTCGCGCGGTACGGGCTACGAATATAGTCCTGTGCGTCGGTTTCGGGCGGCGTGCCCTCGTCGGGCAGCGGCTCAATCGTGAAGTTCACAGGCAGCGATTTGCCTGTAAGCCGGCGATGAATCCGCTCGGCGGCGCGTTGCGCCAGATTCTCCCACTCCGTGCGCCCGCCTGTGATGCTCTCCGAGCCGCCCATCAGCGCGGCGCCCGTCTGCAGGTCGTGGCAACTGAGGTCGATCTGCAGTCGGATTCCTATGAGGCTCACACGCCCCACCAACACTCGTTCGGCGGGCGCAAGCGGCGCGGGCGCACGCTCAGGTTCGCCCGTCAGCCCCAAATCGCGCAGGCGTCGCTCCTGCAACACCGCTCGCAACTGCGCCCGGTCGGCGACTTGCAGATGCGCCGAACGGCTCAGCAACTGCACCACTTGCTGCCGCACCGCCTGTGTAAGCGTCTCGTCGTCGCCCTCAAACGCGCCAATCGCCAGCGTTGGCGTCGCATGCCCACTAGCAACGCTCCACGCCACTAGCCACACAGCCCACCAGCGCTGCCGCTCCTTTTGCATCGCGCCTACCCCTGTATTGGACGATTCAAAGCGCGGGCGGTTATTCCTGTTGATAAGCCTTTCCCGCAAAGAATGATACCGAAAGAGATTCCTCGCTTCGCTCGGAATGACAACCGTTGTCATTCCGAGCGAAGCGAGGAATCTCTTTCACCTCCCTTGTTGTTTCAGCAGCATTTTTCTTGGGAATTATTAAATACAGATTCGGCGTCGTCCACTGTGGGGCGGGCACTGCTTTAGAGACAGATAGGGTACTCCAGACATTTAGGAACCTGAGGTACTTACACTCCCTCCATATCCCGCCAGTTCGATCCCACTTTCGCTTCCACCGTCAGGGGTACGCGCAGAGGATAGGCTTGCTCCATCTCAGCACGGACGGTGCGGGCGACTTCAGCGACCTGCTCGCGCGAATCGGGTGATTCCAGCAGCAGCTCGTCATGCACCTGCAGCAGCATGCGCGCCTTCGGTTCGATTTTGGGCAGGCGACGGTGTACGCGAATCATCGCGAGTTTCATAATGTCGGCTGCGGTGCCCTGAAACGGCATGTTAATCGCGGCGCGCTCGGCGGCAAGGCGTTCGTTGCGGTTCGCGCTGTGCAGTTCAGGCATGTAGCGCTTGCGTCCCAGCAGCGTGCGCACATAGCCCTTCTCGCGCGCCTCCTCCAGAATGCTCTGCGTGAAGGCTTTGATTTGCGGGAACCGCTGGAAGTATTGCTCGATAATCTGCTTCGCCTCGCCGACGCCAATGCCCAGCTCCTGCGACAGTCCGTAGTCGCTCATGCCGTACAGCACGGCGTAGTTCACGGTTTTGGCGCGGCGGCGCAGCTCTTTGTCAATCTGCTCTGGGGGTAAGCCGAATAGGATGGACGCCGTGGCGGTGTGGATGTCCTCGCCCTGTTCGAACGCCTGCAGCAGCATCGGGTCGCCCGACATATGCGCCAGAATGCGCAGCTCGATCTGCGAGTAGTCCAGCGACAGCAACAGACAGTTCGGGTCGGCGATGAAGGCGCGTCGTATTTCGCGCCCGATTTCGGTGCGGATGGGGATGTTCTGCAGGTTCGGCTCGCTGCTGGAGAGCCTGCCCGTCGCCGTCACGGTCTGGTTGAGTTTCGTGTGGATGCGCCCTGTGAGCGGGTTGATGAGTTTGGGCAGCGCCTCGGCGTAAGTGGAGCGCAGCTTGCTCAGCTCGCGATGTTTGACAATCAGCGCGGCGATGGGATGCTCGGCGGCGAGGGTCTGCAGCACCTCCGCGTCAGTGGAGTAGCCCGTCTTGGTTTTCTTGACAACAGGCAAGCCGAGTTTTTCGAACAGAATCGCGCCGAGCTGCTTTGGCGAGCCAATGTTAAATTCCTCGCCTGCGAGGGTGTAGATGTCCTGCGCAACAGCGTTGATTTCCACCTCCAGTCGCGCCGAGAGTTCCTGCAGGTAGGGCGCGTCAATACGCACGCCGTGCCATTCCATCTCAGCCAAGATGGGCGCGATCGGGATTTCGATCTGCTCCAGCACACTCAGAGTCTCCTCACGCTCTAAAATCTCGCGTAGGCGGGGCTGAAGTTGCAGCAGCGTGCAGGCTTCGGCGGCGGGGCGTAGGCTTGCATCTTCAGGCAGACGCAGGTTCATCAAATCCTCGCTCAGCCAGTCCAGCGCGTAAGTGGAACGGCTCGGCTGCCACAGGTAGGCGGCTAACAGGGCGTCGAACTGTGCAGGGGTTGCCTCGATGCCCGCCCCGCGCAGCAGCAGGCACTCGGTTTTGAGATCCCACGCGATGCGCGTGCGCTGACTATCGCTCAGCAGGCGCAGCAGCGGCTCTGGCAGGAACAGGCTACCCGCCAGATCCAGCCACACAGCGCGGTCGGGCGCGACGGCGATGACCACGCTCCGTACCGTAGCATCGCGCAGGCGGTTCAGCTGCCCCAGCAGCCGCATGCCGACAGGCGCATTGCCCTCCAGCAAGCGCGCGAGCGTCGCCTCGTCGGGGTTGCGCGCCACTTCGGGGGTCAGCGTCTCGTACACGGACTGTACGGGCGTCGGCGTCGCCTGCTGACCGAATCGCGCTATCAGCTGGGGCAGCCGTTTCAGAATCGAGCGAAACTCATAGTCTTCCAGCACGCGATGCAACGCCTGAATACGCTCAGGGGTAAGTTCAAAGCGCGGAATCTCGTGAAGGGGCAGCGGCGCGTTGTCCAGAATCGTCGCCAGCATGCGGTTCTGGCGAATCTGGTCAGTGTGCGTACGCAACGCCTCGCGCAGCTTCTCGTTCTCCACTTTGTCTAAGTTTTGAAGCAAAGCTTCTACACTACCGAACTGCTGCAGCAGTTTGACAGCGGTCTTCTCGCCCACACCTGGCACGCCCGGAATATTGTCCGATGGGTCGCCGCAGAGGGCTTTGAAGTCCACAATCTGCGCGGGGGTCAGCCCGTATTTCTGTTGCACGGCGTCGGCGTCGAACACCTGCAGCTCCGACACGCCCCGAATGGGGGCAAACACGCGCACATGGTCATTAATCAGCTGCAGCTGGTCGCGGTCGCCTGTGAAAATCAGTACATCGTAGCCGTGTTCGACGGCGTAGCGGGCAAGCGCGCCCACTAAATCGTCCGCCTCGAAGCCCTCCTCGCTGACGGTGGCTGCGCCCATCGCTTCCAGCAGGCGGCAGGTCATCTCCACCTGCGGGCGGAACTCTTCAGGCGTCTCGCGGCGATGTGCCTTATATTCGGTGAACGCCTCATGGCGAAAGGTAGGCGCAGGCGCATCGAACGCCGCCACAATCGCATCGGGCTGAAACTGCTCCAGCATGGAAAGCAGCATATTCGTGAAGGCGTACACGGCGTTCGTGGGGCGTCCATCGGAGGTGGTCAACGGGCGTGTGGCGTAAAAGCCCCGATAGAGCAAACTGTGTCCGTCGATAATCACCAGCGTCGGACGTGGCATGGTAGGAATTGTACCTGTTGGCGCAGGGGTATACTTTGCATGTGGCTCATATTGCCTGCTATATGGAGATTGGTTTTTGAACGGCGGCTGGGTGAGTATACGGCTTCTTGATGGTCTTCTTAGGGGTAGTCAAAGGGGCGCATAGTAAGCGCCTAAGTTGCTACCCATCGATTTTGAGCGGTTGAGATTCCTCGCTCCGCTCGGAATGACAACAGTGGTTGTCATTCCGAGCGGAGCGAGGAATCTCGGTCGATTCTCTCTGCGTTTATGTAGCTTTTCTCAAAGGAAGCACTTAGTGCCTCAAAGGTGAAATCAGCCCCGAAACGCGAGGCGAGCTGCTGGTGCGACGGCATTCTTGCCGTCGCATGTGGAACCGATGCAGGGGACGCGACGGCAGGAATGCCGTCGCGCCTCGCGTCTGCCGAAGCGTTCGGCAGGCAGATCGCCCTCGCCTGATGCAGGGGACGCGACGGCAGGAATGCCGTCGCACCTAAGGAAGGTGTTTTTTTATTTGAGTAACCTAAGAGGCTATCTAGGAAATATTCCTCGCAATCCTGCGCACCAACCACCGCACATTCGCTATCCATATCCACGCCTCCTCCACCTAACACAACACATCATAACACCACGACAACCGACGACACCCCAGCAACCACGCAAAAGGACGCTCCACCCACCAACAACGCGACAGCACCACAAACCCAGACCCCGTTTCACGCACCCTACAGTCCAGCCCAACCTCCCACTTGCACAACAACCACGACAACAACCCCTCACGGTCGTATGCCCTGTCCGCTATCACTATCTGAACCGAACCATACCGCGCCAACACCGCATCTAACACCCAATACGACCCACGCGCGTCCGACACATCCGCAGGCGTC
>CALKLF010000079.1 GCA_937992175.1 uncultured Fimbriimonadales bacterium
GCGACGCGCTACTTAGAGGCGCAGCTGAGCAGCACGCCCTCGTTCGAGACCAGCATAGCGATTGCGCTGACAGCGTGGGGCATCGCTTACGAGGCGGCGCAACAGGAAGACATCGACTTCGTGTCGGAAGAGGCAGGGCGCAACCGCCTGCGCGAGATGCTCAACGAAGCGCAACTGGAACTGGGCGTTCTGGAGCGTCAGACCCTGCGCGAGAACCGCTTCCGACTCGTGCCCCAAGAGCAGCTGGAGCCGTTTTTGCGCAGGCTGTGAGGGGGTAAGTGGTGGGCAGTGCTGGACTCGAACCAGCGACCTCTTCGGTGTGAACGAAGCGCTCTCCCACTGAGCTAACCGCCCGTGGTGCGCGGGGTGGGACTCGAACCCACACAGGCAAAGCCCACATGGCCCTCAACCATGCGTGTCTACCAATTCCACCACCCGCGCATGGCGAGCATTATTATACCCCAAATGGCGCGGTAGTTTGTCAAGAGGGTAGAATTAGCGCGATGACCACCACAACCTATCGGGGAGTCGCGATAGAAGTGTTGGAATCCGACATCACTGAGCAAGCCGTGGATGCGATTGTGAACGCGGCGAACAACGATTTAGTACTGGGCAGCGGCGTGGCGGGCGCAATCGCACGCAAAGGCGGTCCCAGTATTCAGGAGGAGTGCGACCAACACGGACCGATTCAAGTGGGCGAGGCGGCGATTACAGGTGCAGGGGAGCTGCCCGCCCGCTATGTGATTCACGCCGCGAGCATGCGCTTAGGCGGGAAGGCGACCGCCGAATCGATTCGTCGCAGTATCGCGCATAGTCTCCTACTCGCCAAGACGCACGGGTTGGAGAGCATCGCCCTGCCCGCCGTTGGGATGGGCGTCGCGGGCTTTCCTCTAGATGAGGGCGCGCGCTTGATGATGGAAACCGTGAAAGCCCATTTAGACGGGGATTCGAACCTCAGACTCGTCCGTTTCTGCCTGTTTGGGCGCGAGGCGACGGAGGCGTTTGAACGCGCCCTGCAGGAGGTGTTCGGTGGCTGAACTCATCCCGCGCCTGTCGGTCGTCATCCCCGCCTACAACGAGGAGACGCGCATCGAACGCACGCTGCAGCGCATCGTGGAGTATCTAAACGCGCGCGGCGAGACCTACGAGATTCTGGTGGTCAGCGACGGCAGCACCGACGCCACCGAAACCATCGTACAACGCTTCGCGCAAGCGTATCCGCAGGTACAGCTGCTGGTATATCAGCCCAATCGCGGCAAGGGGCACGCCGTGCGCTATGGAATCCTCAGGGCGCGGGGCGAGCATGTGTTGTTTAGCGACGCCGACCTCGCCACGCCCATCGAAGAACTGGAGAAACTGGAACCGTACTTAGACAGGGGCTATCCCGTCGCCATCGGCTCGCGCCCGCTGCGCGAATCACAGCTCGTGGTACGCCAGCCGTTCTATCGGGAAATGGCAGGACGCGTGTTCAACAAGGTGGTGCAACTGCTCGCTGTGCGCGGCATCCACGACACGCAGTGCGGATTCAAACTCTTCACGCGCGAGGCGGCGCACGAGATCTTCTCGCGCTGTCGGCTGAACGGCTTTAGTTTCGACTTTGAGGCGCTGTTTTACGCACAGCGGCTGGGCTATCCTATCGCGGAAGTGCCTATCCGCTGGATGCACCAGGAAGGCTCGAAGGTGCGCCTGCTACGCGACGGGCTGCGGATGCTGCGCGATTTGGTATGGCTACGGCTGAATGTGTGGCGAAGTGCACCGAAGCCGCGCAAAGAAGCGCAACCCGCTCGGCGCGAGTAATAAGCGACTCCCGCATTAAATCGTCCCTTTTGTTTGCCCTTCTTTCCGCCCTACCAACCTCCCCCGTGAACGGGGGAGGTGTCGCGGCTGCCCGCGCGTGCGCTCCCTCCCCGTAAGCGGGGAGGGGTGGGGTAGGGGTAGCTTTAGCGCAGGCATTGGAGTAAAAAGGAACGATTTCGCATTTGAGGCACTTATCAAGTAGCAGGCGCGTACCTCAGAGGCGTCGGCTACAGCAGGAAGCGATGCTTACGCA
The DNA here is from genome assembly GCA_937992175.1 of uncultured Fimbriimonadales bacterium. Taxonomy (GTDB): domain Bacteria; phylum Armatimonadota; class Fimbriimonadia; order Fimbriimonadales; family GBS-DC; genus GBS-DC. Next base: position 2,051 of record CALKLF010000079.1, read on the forward strand.
ACGAATTACTACAGTATATGCCACACGAAACGCGACGGCGAAAGCTATACGAAAAACTCCAGCGCTGGCGACGCTGGGGCGCGCTGAACGAGGAAGCTACCATTCAGGGGCTGGTGATGCCCGTGCTGAAGGTGGCGGGCTACGACACGCTCGACCCTGAACAGGTCTATCCTCAGCCGCGCGACGCACAGGGCAAACGCCCCGACCTGATGCTCTACAAAACCTCGCCTGTCGACGGTGGCGTGGAGTGGTGCGTTATAGAAGCGAAGGAGTTGAGCGAAACGCAGGACGAGCTGATTCTCGGCATCCTTGTGAATCACAGTTAGGAGGTGGAACGATGGCGCGCTGGAGTCGGTGCGAATTGCGAGGTGAACGCATGCGCAGACGCTGGATTATCATGGGACTGATAGGATTGCTGCTGCTTGCGCTTGGAGCAATCTGGCTAATGAGCGCGCCGCGTCCACCTGCGCTCGAACTCGCGCCTCTGAGGGTCGAACGCAAACAGGTCGGCAAGTTGCCCCCGCCGCCTGCAGGCGCAGGCAAGGATATCTACTACGCATACACCCGGGCGACGCTGGTCGATTTTGACGGCGACGGCGCACCTGAACTGCTTGCGCTCGGCGAGGTTCTCGACGGCGGATTTCTGAAACCTACCTACACGGCATGGCTCTCGCTCAGAGACGGCGCGGTCAGCCGCACGCCTCTGATTGCCCTGATGCCCAGCATGACGACCCTCAGCGGCGACCTCACGGTCGATGCGCCGATTGCGCCGAACAGCCTGCCGCTGGCGCGTGAAGTAATTGCGTGGGACAGGCGCGCGCTGGCGCCGCTGCTACTCAAACGCACGAACAAAGGCTGGCAGACCGAACCGCTCGCTGCACTCAAGGGCGAACGCCTCCAGAACGCCCTCGCTTTCGACTTAGACAAAGACGGACTGGTCGACAACTACCTTCTGCAGACCCAGACGGGCAAACTGGCGCGTTTGACGCTCGATAGCAATCGGCGTATCCAGCTTCAGAAACTCTTGCCGTCCACCCCGCCCGCCATAGAGACCCTGCTTCGCGACGCGCGCAGCCAAATCCATCCGCCCGTGGCAGGCGCGACGCCGCTGCCGACCACTATCGCAGACAACCGCCTGAAACTCCCCGATTTAGACGGCGATGGGAAACCTGAATGGATTGAAGAGGGGGACATCGTTCGGCGAACCCCTGCACGACTGACGCTTTCGCGCACGCAACGCCGCGTCGCGCTCCCCTTTGAGGAGTTCAGCCTGAGCAATCGAGCAGAAGCCATCGAGCTGGACGGCGTCGCACCGCTGGAGCTGGCAGTCGTCGCCCAAAAGGCGTCTACCTTTCTGCTCAGCGTCTATCGGGTGGAGAGAGACGCGCTGCAACTCGCGGCGTCGATGCAGACCCAGGTTCGCACAAAGTGGCTCACTTACTGGCTACGTGACCTGGACGGCGATGGGCGTGCCGAGCTGATTCTCGCCGACTTGATTGGGCGTCCTTCGCGCACCATGCAGTGGCGTGTGTTCCGCTACGAAAACGGCGCGTTTCGTCAGGTTGCGTCACAAAATCAGAGAACGCCCTACCGCCTCGGTGGTTTTTACAAGCCAATACAAACTCAGAGCGGGCTGCTGGTTGTGGCGGACATCAATCCCCCTTTCGCATGGCTCACGGGCGAGGGCGGTGAAGTCGCTGTGCTTGCGACCTTGCCGAAAGGTGCGGACGCACTCAACCCTGCGAATTGGCAGTTCACCCTGCTGCCCGACCTGCGCCCCGTGTGGTACGGCGACTACGACAGCAACGGCGTTGAGGAGATCTTGCTCAGTGGATGGTTTTCCGAGAGCTACCTGATTCAGATTCGGGACGGCAAGCCGCACGGCGCGAAACTCTCCGAAAGCGCGATTACGACGGTTTTGCCCACGCAGATAGACGGTACGCCGTGGCTGGTCGTTGTCTACAGGCAGGGAATCATCGAGCTGGTTCGAATACAGACGCCCTAGATGCAGGGAGCGACGCTTATGCAATCGCAGAGGACGATTATGACGATTATTACTAACTGTACGGTGCTGTTTAGTTTTTGGATGGGGTTGCCACTGGCAGCCTGCGCGCAATCGCTGCACTGGCTGGGGACACTGGGCGGCAGTCGCAGTGACGCCTACGGGGTGTCGGCGGATGGCAAAGTTGTGGTTGGCAGTGCACGCGATTCGCAACAGCGCACGCGCGCCTTTCGGTGGACACGCGCAGCGGGCATGCAGCCTCTGGAAGATTTCGAGTCGGTTGCCTCCAGCGAGGCGCGGGGCGTTTCCGCCGATGGGAGCGTCGTTGTGGGCTGGTTGAATCTGGGGCAGGGCGAGCGCGCCTTCCGCTGGACAGCGTCAGATGGACTCGCTATCCTGATTGACACCCCCAGCCGTGCGCTCGGTGTTTCCGCAGACGGTAATCTCGTGGTGGGCTGGGCGGAACTCACTGAGAATGCGCAGGCGTTCCGCTGGACGCCACAGACAGGGCTGCAAGTAATCGGTGGCGGTTACACACAGGCGTGGGGCGTCTCAGCAGATGGACGTACCATCGTTGGCAGGATGCTCACTGCAGACGGCTATCGGGCGTTCCGCTGGACCGAGCAACAGGGTATGCAAGGACTGGGTGTTCCCGAAAACGGGTCGCAAAGCTACGCCTATGCCGTCTCCACCGACGGCAGAGTCGTGGTGGGTTCTTGGTCGCCGCGTGGCTCCACACGGGTTCGCGCCTTCCGCTGGAGCGAAGCACAGGGAATGCACACCATCACTCCCCATGACGAGTGGCTCAGCGACGCGCGGGGCGTGTCGGCGGATGGGAGTCTCGTGGTCGGAATCGCCGCGTACTATGCGCACGGGCGCGCCTTCCGCTGGTCGTCGGAGACAGGCGCAGAAAATCTGAACGAGATCTTCGTCCACTTGCTACCTGACGGCTCCCACCTCGCGAACGCCTTCGCCATCTCCCCTGATGGACGCTATATCGTGGGTATGGGGCATAGCTCGCAGACGATGCGCCTGGAGGCGTTCCTGCTGGATACCTGGCGCACGGGCGACACTAACGGCGACCGCCGCATCGATGAAGCAGACCTGCTCGCCGTGCTGTTCGCGTTCGGCACATCTGGTTCAGGCGACACCCATCACGAGGATGTGAACCACGACGGAATCGTCGACGACGCCGACCTGTTTGTTGTGTTGTTAGCATATGATAGACAGGAGTGAAGCGCTCCGAGCCAGTCGAAAGTACCCTCGTTGGTAGAAACCGTATAGGAACAACAACTTTTGTCATTCCGAGTGGAGCGATCAGTCGCTTTCGGGGTAATTCTTTGCAGGAGGGGGGATTGGTACCTCAAGGTGAAATCGTTCCGAAACGCGGGGCGTGCTTCTGGTGCGATGGCATTCTTGCCGTCGCCTGAAGTTTGCCACTTTTCCGTATTCCTTGAAAAAAAACGGTCGGCGTGGGGTATTTTATGAGAAACGCACCCCCCATACGACCGACCGCAACACACCATCCATTGATGTAGAGGCGTTGCCGTGCGGGTTGGCGGAGGTGGTGGGGTGGGTGGGGCAGCGGTGGGAGTGTGAGGTGAGTTTTAGGGAGATGAAGAGTGGGTTTGGGTTAGGCGAGAAAGGCTGCTGGGGGCAGTGTTCGGGAGTGGTGAGCGTACAGTGGTCAGCGTGGTTGTTTGGGGCGTGTATGTATAGCGGTTGGCGGGCGTAGGGGGTGTGTAGGGGTGGTCGGTATCGTCGGGGTTGGTGGAGGGCAGGTTCTTGGAGGAGGAGTTGCGACTTGGGTTGTGGGGTAGATTGGCGTTTGGCGATGCTGGAGTGGAGGGAGCGGTATCGGTTGTGAGGGTGAGAGGTGGGTTCTGAGGGGCAAAAGCGGCTCAAAAAGTGACAAACTTCAGGCGACGGCAGGAATGCCGTCGCGTGGGAACATTGGTTCGAGCGCGACGGCAGGAATGCCGTCGCACCAGGCAGACAATCCGCGCGGAGCGAGGAATGACAGAGCCGTTTTGCAAAAATGCACTTGTCATTTCTCGCTTCGGCTCGGAATCTCAGCATAGGTAGCAACTTGGGTTAAAATATATCAGCCCCCTGCGTAGTGCAGGGGGCTGAAAGGATGGAGCAGGCACAGCCTGCCCTGAGGCGCGTTTAGAACTTGACGCTGAGCGTGGTGGCAGCCACTGCGCCGCTGTTCTTGGTGGTTCCGGGAATAACAGGGCCGCCTCGGAAAGGAACGGGCGCGCCTTTACCGTCCGTATCAATGATTTGATACAGCACATTCAGCGCGGCGTTCTCGCCGAGGTTGTAGCCGACGCCCAGCGTGAAGTAGTTCCACACGGGCTTGACGCCAGCGACCTTCCAGTACGCACCCTCATAGTTGAGCGACAGGTTCCAGCGATCCGACAGGCGATAGTCGATGCCCGCCAGTACCTGAATCACCTCGTCGTTCTTGGTGTAGCCGCCAGGAACCTGCCCTGTGCCCTCGAGGAACGCGCCTGTCAGGTTCACCTTCAGATCCTGCGAGGCGTTGTAGTTCACGCCCGCGTAGAAGCCGCGCAGGTCGGACGGGTTATACAGGTAGCCGACGCGCCCCCACGAACCTGGCGCTGCGAAGTACGGGCGCACCTCGCGATAGCCAGCCACCAGACCGAGGTTCTCGCTGAAGTTATAGCCAAGGTTGGCGTCCAGCGCCCAGTTCTCGCGATCCAGCACATTGGAGGTGTCGTTCATGAAGTTGCTCTGCGCGTACTCAACGCCGACATTGAAGCCCGCGAACTTCGCCCTGATGTCTGCGCCGAACACATCGACGCGATCGATGTTAACCGCCACGGGCGTGCCGTTGAACAGGAAGTTCTGTCCCGACCCGATGCCCGACGCATAGTAGGTCGCGCCGATGGTCAGGTTCGTGTTCTCGCCGCGAATGGCGTCGAACTCCAGACGCGCGCCTGCGAACTGATCCATAGAACCAGTGGTGGTCGAGTTGTGGTTCTGGAAGCCCAGCACATTGAACACGCCGTTGTTCGACTGCTGGTTCACCTGCGCTGCCCAGAGGTTGAGGCGGAAGGTGTCGAAGTTGAACGCGAGTGCGCCGCCGTCGACGCGGAACGCGCCGTCGCCATAACGCGGGAAGTTCAGGTAGTAGTTGGGCTTGATGCGCTGCAGGGTGAACGGCGTCAGCTTCGCTGGGTAGCGACCGACGGTCACATCGACCTTCGCGCCAAAGATATCGATGGGCGCCTTCACGAAGGCTTCCCAGATGACGATGTCAGTGTTGCCTACAGTCGCTGGAATGCTGAAGGTCGTCAGCGCGCTCTTGCCCGAGCCGCCTGCGTAGGGCAGGAAGTTACCCAAGATGAGGGTCGCCGAACCCGACACTTCCTCGTTAATCTGACCGCTGAAGGTCAGCCCCAGCTCGTGGGTCACAGCGATGTTCTCGAGCAGGCGTCCTGTGCCGAGCGTCGTGCGGTTCAGGGTGTAGACATCCTTGCCGTCGATGCTGTGCGCGCCGTACACGCCGAAGGTCAGGTCGCCGCTCATTTTGAACTTATCTTCCTTGCCTTCGAGCGCCTCCACACGCGCGCGCAGCGACGCCATGTCGCGCTTCAGCGCGTCGATGTCCACGCCCATCCCTGCCAGCTCCTGCTGGAAGGTCTGCGCCAATCGCTGCAGGGTCTGCAACGCTTCGTTCAGCTTCTGCAGTTCCTGAACCTGGTTGCGCAGCTCGTTAATCTGGTTCTGGAGCTGGGTGGTGTCCGCCGGCTGACCGTCGGGCTGTGGTCGCCCAGCAATCTCTTCGATGCGCTGGTTAATCGCGCGCAGTCGCTCGTCGATGTTGCGGTAGGCGCGTGCAATCGCCTGCGCAAACTCAGCACGGGTCATGGTGCGGTTCGGGCGGAAAGTGCCATCGGGGTAGCCCTCGATGATGCCCATCTGCACCAGCTGCTCAATCGACTGATACGCCCAGTGCCCAGGCGGGACATCCCGCATCTGGGCGAAGGTCAAGCCTGTAATCAGGCTCAGACCTGCCATACTAATGAGTAAACGCTTCATAGAAGCATCCTCCTCCGTGAGTTAGATTAGAAGGATGTCTCTGAGGCGTAAGGGGGGCGCGTTCAGCCGTTCCAAGGTTTCCTGAAGCGCATTCCCTTGCGCACTCCGAAACTCCTTCGCCTCATATATTACCCCATCTTTACAGAAAAAGTCAAGGGGGTTGAGCGATCAGATTACCTTTTTTGCAAACTCTTCTGGCGTCAGCCCCGCTTCGTTAACATGGGTAATTCGTTTCCAGCCCTCGGGACCCGGCGCGGTTGCGCGTTGGAGCCAGCGTTCGGCGAGCGTTTTCTTATCAGCGGGGGGCTGCCAGGTCTGTTTCGCTACGCTTGCTTGTTCTTGGAGCCTGTCCCAGTTCACGAGCCATGCGTACCACACAGGCAGCCGCGCTATCTGCACGCGCCAGCGCAGGTCGGGGTCGCTTTGAACGGTGCGTTCGGCGCGCTCCCAGAGCGTCTCGGCGCGGCGCAAAATCGGATAATGGAGATAGGGCGCGTTTACAGGGTTCGTGAAGCAGGTCATCTTGAACTCGCGCGCGGCGTCCGCCATCAGGCGCAGGTAGCTCCCCACATGCCGCGCCGCCGCGCCGAAATAGCCCTTCAGAAACTCGTTGATGAGCCGATCCTCGTCCTGATAGGGATTCCAGAGTAGCTGCGCCAGCACCCACGCCTTCAGCTCCGCCATCTCGCCCCCGTGCGACTGATACGCGCCCTGTTCGAACACGCCTCGCACGCCGTGCTTATGGAAGAGGCGCAGGTTCGCGCCCAGCACGAAGTAGTTCGGATGGGGCAGCAGGTAGTGGCTGAAGTTCGTCGTGTAGTCCCACACATAGAGTCGCTGGCAGCGTTCGCTCCAGCCGCGAATGTCCGCGGCGAAGTCAGCGTTCATCGGTGATTCGAGCGGTTGCGCGAAGCTACATTCGATGGAGCAGAGGCGAATAATCACATTCGGGCGGGGGCGCAGGGCGCGCGTCGGCTTGCGCGTGTACCAGTAAGCGAGCGTATCGAACGCCACATTGGGGAATTCGCGCTCCAGCCGCTCAGCAATAAAGTTCACCGCCTCCAGAATCGGTGCGACGGCGGAACCTTCGCGCTCCTCAACGGCGCGGCACCGCTCGCACTGGCATGCGCCCGTCCAGTCCTCCTGCGAAATGGAGATAATCCGCGCCTGCGGGTTTTCGCGCAACACCTGGCGCACGCGCTCCACCAGAAACGCGCGCAGTTCGGGGTTCGTCCAGCACAACTGCGCCCGCTCCCAGCGACGCTTGCCGTCGATGAGGCTGTACCATTCGGGATGCTGCGCAAAATGGGTCTGTGGGGGAACCAGCCAGAAGGAGGTATGCACGAAGCCTGCGTAGGTGATTTTGCCCCCGTGTTTGCTTGTAAGATTCGGACGGTTGCCGTTGGAGTAGTTGCGCGCCGCCCAGTCACCGTCGAAGGCGTGATACCAGAACGGCTCGCGATACTCGAAGGCGGGCTGCTCGCGCAGGTTGAGGTGCGGAACGGTCAGGTCGCGCCTGCGGGGAATGTGAGCTGCCCACGGCGTCCACCAGCGCACGCCGAGCTGCGTGTGCAGGAACCGATACACGGCGTAGAGCGTCCCGCGCGGGCGTCCGCCCGCAAGCAGCAGGTAGTCGTCGCGACAGGAGAGAACCGTCTCCTCGTCGCCCAGCGTGCGGAAGTTGATGTCGGGGCGCAGGCGTTCCGCAAGCGCGCCCTGCCCGACAACGACCGCGCGAGGCGGCAAACTCTCCGCTTCGTGAAGCTCGAACGGCGCGCCCGTAATTGCCTGCAGGTGCGCCCGTAGCTCCTCCGCAGCGTACCGCTCGGTTTCGGTTGCGCCCGACTGCACGATGATTGGTGCGAGCGACTTTCCACGACGGCTGAGTGGAAGCATAGAACAAAAGTACGCACACAAGGCGAAAAATCCTGTTAGATAGACTTCTTGGTCTGGCTTCTCCTGAACTCGGTACAATTTTCCCGCCGTGTGGAGCGCAGAGGCCGTTCAGGCAATTGCACATGCACAGATTCGGCGCGTTCAGTCGCCTGCGAAGCGGGCAGAACTGCTCACTGAGGAATTGTTGTTCCAATTATCCCAAGGCGGATCGGAAATTGGTGAGCAGCTGCTCAGCGAGATTCTGGACGCCATCGCTGAGTTGGAATATCCCTATCAAGCGGAGGAGTGTTTGGCGCGTTGCGCAGCGCGCATGGTGGTCGAGTTGCGTTCCGATTGGGCGATGCGATTACTTCAGGGCGCGCCGAGCCGCTGGTTACTGCGCAGTGCGTGGCTCAAGTTGCCGTACAGGCAGCTTATGGAGGGCGCGTCGAAGCAGCGCGGGCGTTCGCACAGGAATGGCTGGCTCAACAACCGCCGCAGGCGCGGGCGGTTCTGTACAACGAGTGGCTGGACTGGCTGGCGCGGCGTGGAGCCACTCGGCTCGCGCGCAGTTTGGCAGCCAGCGCGCCTGATGAGATCGACCTAAGCCAGTCCCTTACAACACTGGTTGCGGTGCTGGCGTTTCGCAAGCAGTGCGAGCAGGCGATTGAAACAATAGAGCAGAGCTTGCCCGCGCAGGTGATTACGAAGCAGCCATCCAACTCCTCAGCGCGATTCACGATGAGCAAAACTACACAGATTCCTAAGCTCCGCATGCGCGACCAGCTGATTGCACAGGTCACTCGGTCGCTGGCACGCGCGGGCGATTGGGAAACCGCAGCGAGCCTGACGGCGCGTATCCTCACGCCTGAGCGCGTGGCAGAGACGCTTTTGGAAATTCAACGCTTGGCAGGCGAAGTTGGGCGTTAGGGTTCATCGCCTCGCAGGGCGCGGCGCGCCCGGCAGCACAACTGCCTGCGCAGGGGGTTCTGTAGCGACCTGCAACACCGTTTCGGGCTGGATGTATTCGTTGCGCAGGAAGCCCCACGCCAGAATCGCGCCGCCTAACGCGGGCGAGCGCACCGCGCCTGTAATCCAGCCCACATCAGGGCGGTCGGGGGCGTGCAGCGTTGCGCCGTGCGGAGGTAAGATCCCGCCTTCTACTCGCAGCGGTACCCATGTGCGGTTCGTGTGCCCCCGCGCGTGGATGCGCATCAGCACCTCCTGCCCCACATAGCAGCCCTTGGTGTAGCTAATGTGGCTGCGCACGAACAGCTCGCCCAGCTCGGCGGCGAGGGTACGCTCGGATGTGTCTACGCCCACTTTCGGCGCGCCCGCCTCGTAGCGCAACACTTCGGCAAGCGCGTTGTCGATGGGCAGGCAGGCAGTGGCGACCAGCGCGGTCTGGAACTCTTCCATTACTTCATACGGCACAAGCACATCCACGCCGCCGAAGCCTGTGCGGTCGTTTCGAATCAGGCGCAGCTCGGCTTTCTGCCAAATCTGGGCGTGGTGGGCAAGCGACACATCGGGCGGCGGGGTCAACCCGATTTCTTCCAGCACCTCGTTCACTGCGTCGCCCTGAATGCTCAGCAGCCCCATGCCTTCCTGCAGGGGCATCAGCGTCACATCGTCTAAAATAATCGCCTCGCTGAGCCGCGCCGAGAGGTCGCCCCATGTTTCGGCAGGCAACACCAGCAGATAGCCGTCTTCCGCCTCCAGCACATAGCCATCGGAGAGCAGCTGCCCCGTGGGCGTGCAGAACGCGGTGTAGACGCCCGCTCCTTCGGTCAGCGGGCGCAGGTCGTTGGTGGTCTGCCCCTGCAAAAACCGCAGGCGGTCAGCGCCAATCACGCGAATCAGCCCCGAATCGGTCAAATCCAGCCAGCCCGCATACTCGGCGACCTGTTCGTAGATTGCGGTCATTGGGTTTCGCCCTCCGCTTGACGCTTGCGTCGCCAGCCGGGTTCGCCCCACTTCACATCCTCCACGCCCGCGCGATGGTTCGCCATGCGCGCCATCACGAACAGCAAATCGCTCAGGCGGTTCAGGTACTTGATAATCGCGGCGTTGACCGTGCTGATACGGCTCAGATGTACCACTTGTCGTTCCGCGCGGCGGCACACAGTACGCGCCAGATGGAGATACGCCGAAGCGAGCGTCCCGCCAGGCAGAATGAACTGGCGCAGCGGCTCCAGCTCCTCTTCGAGGCGGTCAATTGCCTCTTCCATCGCCGTGATGTGGCGTTCCTCGATGCTCTGGAACTGCGCGGCGCGTTCGGGCGGCGAAGCCAGCTCCGCGCCAATATCGAACAGCTCGTTCTGAAACTTCTCCAGCAGCGCGTCGAGGTCGGGCAGGTCTTGCAGGTAGCAGCGCGCCACGCCCAGGACGGCGTTGAGTTCATCCACTGTGCCGTAGGCGTCCACGCGCGGGTCGTCTTTGGGCACGCGCTGCCCGCCAATCAGCCCCGTCTCGCCCGCATCCCCCGTTCGCGTGTAGATGCGCATGGCAGAAAGTGTACCTTGCCACTTCTTAGCGCAGCTTCATCGCCATTAGCACGCCGTCGCGTATCGGCAACAAGCTAAAAGTGAAATCGCTATCCTCGCTAATCAGCCGGGTGAGTTCGTGGACGCCCTGTGTGGCGGCGAAGGTGTCCGAATCGTCCCAGATGCGCCCACTCCAGAGCATATTGTCATAGAGCGCGACGCCCCCCACGCGCAAATGCTGTTTCACCACCTGCCACGAAGCGGGGTAGCCGTCCTTGTCGATGTCGCAGAAGATGATATCGTACTCGCCGCCGACCTGTTGCAGCGTCTGTACCGCCTCGCCCACATGGAAACGCACGATGTCCAGCAAATCCAGCCCACGCAGGAACTCCTGAGCCTGCTGGGAGAGGTTTTCGTCCCACACGACATGATGCACCTCGCCGCCGCCGTTTTCGCGGACTGCTAAGGCGAACCACGCAGTGGAATAGCCGAAGCCGCTGCCGAGTTCAAACACGCGCGTTGCGCCCGTGAGGCGCGTAATCAGATAGAAAAACTGCCCCACCATGGGGCCCACGATGGGGAAGTCCGTTGCTCTGGCATGCGCTTCCATCGCTTGCAGGATGGCAGGGCGTGGGGGAACCAGCGACTCTAAGTATTCAGATAGTCGCGGATGATACAGCTTCGGGCGTTTCGGGGCGGGCGAGGGGGGCGTGCGCGGCTCGTCTTGAATCTGCGCAGTCACCTGTCGCGCGGCTTCAAGAGTTACCCCCAGCTTGCTTAGCACGCGCGCCGCTAGCCCTTCGCCCTCGCGAATCAAGCCCAGTAGCAGGTGTTCCGTGCCGATATAGTTGTTGTTCAGTTGCCGCGCTTCGTCATAAGCAAGGTCAATCACACGCTTCGCCCGCAAAGTGAGTTGCATCTCCGCGCCGTACCGCGCCTCGCTGCGGGTAAGGTAGCGCTCGATCTCGTTGCGAATCCGCTGCAGGCTCACCCCCATCCGATCCAGAATCCGCGCCGCGACGCTGTCCGACTCACGCATCAGCCCCAACAGCAGATGCTCAGTGCTGACCTGTGTCTCACCCAGCTGCTGCGCCTCTTCCTGCGCATAGAAAATCACTTTCCGAGCGCGTTCTGTAAACCGTTGCCACAACATGCGTCCCCCTCCTAAAACCCTAACGGCAGCCCGCCGCCGAGACTGCGTATTAGTTCCGTACCCCGCGCGCCAATCGCAAAGTATTTACGGATGCCGTACTGCTCACATACGCGCGTGAGTTCCTCGTCGGCGCGGGCGAATCGCGCGTCAAGGTCGCTCTGCACGGAACCCAGCATCCCCGTCAGTCCGCTCAGGTCGTTCTCAATCAGGCTCTGCTCAATCTGCGAGATGGAGGTGATATACTGGCTTAGCCCGGCGTAGTAGGCGTCGGCTAAGGTCTGGCACTCAGGCGGCGGCGGGACGCTCTTGAAATACTGCAACAGTTCTGCCCATTCGCGCTGTCGTTGCTGATAGCCCTGGCGCAGTTTCTCGCGCTCGCGTTCGTAGTCCGCTTCGGCTTTGTCGAAATCGCCCTGCGCGATTCCGCTCATCGCCGCTGCGCGCGCGACCATCGATTGCACCAGCATACTCATCACGGGCGCGATATTGCGCTCCATACGCTGGCGTCGCTCTTCCGTGCGGCGCAGATGCTCCAGCCAGTCCACCACATGCTTGGGCGGCGGTTTAGGGGCTTCCGCGGCGACCACACTGGGACCCTCTACCTTCGGCGGCTGCGCCTCCAACACGCTGGGACCTTCCACTCTGGGCGGCTGCGCCTCCAGCACGCTGGGACCTTCAGGCTTGTTCACCCGCGCCTGCGTGAGCAGCCCCGACTGCGTGCCCACCACGAACGCCAGCGCCATCAGCAGCAACAGCCCCACGCCGATACCGAGCCACTTCGCTTTGGAGCGATTCGTCGCAGGCGGCGCGCTCGGCGCAACGGTTCGCTGAGGCGTTGCAGGGTTCAGAGGACGCCCACACCCCATGCAGAAATTGGCGTTCTCAGGCGCGACCGCGCCGCAATAAGCACATTTCATCTCGAGTCCCTCCAGCCGATTAGACAATACAAGTATACCTTGCGTTCCGACGGGCGCAGAGTCAGGTACACTTTAGATACTATGCGCACACGCCCCGAACGCCGTCCCATCCGCGCGCTGGATGAGCAGCTGGTGAACCGCATCGCTGCGGGCGAGGTTGTGGAGCGTCCCGCCGCCGCGCTCAAGGAACTCATCGAGAACGCCTTAGACGCGGGCGCGGCGCGAATCGAGATCGAAGTCGCGATGGGCGGGCGCAAGCTGATTCGCGTGCGCGACGACGGCATCGGCATGACGCGCGAGGATGCCCTGAACGCCCTGCAGCGTCACGCCACTTCCAAAATCGCCTCCGACGCCGACCTGAACCGTATCAGCACGCTCGGTTTTCGCGGCGAGGCGCTGCCCAGCATCGCCAGCGTGAGCCGAATGGAAATCCTTACCCGCGCGTTCGAAGAGGATACAGGCACGCATATCGTGGTCGAAGGAGGCGAGGTTCAGAGCGTGGAGGAGGTCGGCGCGCCGATTGGCACGACGGTTAATGTGCGCGACCTGTTTTATAATGTGCCCGCCCGCTTGAAGTTCCTCAAAACCGTGCCCACCGAGCTGGGGCATATCGTGGAGACCGTGACGCGCTACGCTTTCGCCTACCCCGATGTGTCGTTCCGCCTCGTGCATGAGCGTCAGGAGCTGATTTTCACGCCCGGCAACGGCGACCTGCTCACGGCGGTTGCCGCAGTCTGGGGGCGCGAGACCGTGCAGGGCATGGTGGAGGTCGACTACGAGCGCGACGGCGTGCGTGTGTGGGGGCTGATTGCGCCGCCTCACCAGACGCGCCCCACGCGCCAGCACCAGTATTTCTTCGTGAACCTGCGCCCAGTGCGCAACAAGACGCTCACCGCCGCGCTGGACGAAGCCTACAAGAGCCTCACCCCCGAAAAACGCTATCCTGCCTGCGTGCTGCTGGTGGGGTTAGACCCGCGTCTGGTGGATGTGAATGTGCATCCCGCCAAGATCGAGGTGCGCTTCGCGCGTGAGCAGGCGGTGTTCGAGGCGGTAGTGAACGCGATTCGCGCCGCGCTGCTGCAGCACGGGATGATTCCGAGCGCGTTGCCCCCGAGTGCGCCGCGCCGCGCGGTCATCACGCCCCCACTTATGCCCGACACGGAGACGATTCATCAGATTCTGATGCAGCGGGCAGGGCTGGAAGCTCCTGTACCTCAGCATCCGCAAGCGGACGCCTCGGACCGCACTCCCGCTGCCGTTCCCGATATAGAGGATGCGAGCTCTGCTGATCTTCCCGACCTCACCCCCCCAGCCCCCCTCTCCGTAAACGGAGAGGGGGAAGCTGCCCCCGCCCACGCGCCTGACTCCCCCTCTCCGTTTACGGAGAGGGGGCAGGGGGGTGAGGTGCAAATCCCTGAATACGACAACGAGACACTCCCCTTCGCCTCAGAGAAAGTGGGGATCTCCACCGTCCATCTCCCCTTCGCTCACCTACTGGAAGACCTGCAGATTCTGGGACAGGTGCAGAACACCTACATCGTCGCCGCTACAAGGCAGGGGCTTGTATTAATCGACCAGCATGTCGCCCACGAGCGCGTGCTGTACGAGCAGCTCTGTCGCGAGCGGGGCGCGTTGCCTATCCCGAAACAGCATCTGCTCACGCCCGAAACCTTGCAACTGAGCCGCCGCGACGCCCTACTGCTGCAGGAGAAACTCCGCGAACTGCAGGCGATAGGCTTCGAACTGGAGCCGTTCGGTCAGGATGCGTTTCTCATCCGCGCTGTGCCCGCCGCGCTGAAAGGTGACCCCGTGCAAACCCTGCGCGACATTGTCGATGAGCTGGTGGAACTCTCGGTGAGTAAACGGCTGCCCATCGCCCGCGAGCAAATCTGGATCACGACCTCCTGCAAGCTCGCCGTGAAAGCGGGCGACCCGCTCAGTCCGCCTGAAATACGCAAACTCATCGAAGACCTCGCCCGTACCGAGAACCCCTACCTCTGCCCGCATGGACGCCCTATCACGATTACGCTCAGTTGGGGGGATATCGAGAAGCGGTTCAAGCGAAGTTAGATGGTGGAGAGGCGTGTTGCCCACTGTGAGAAAAGTGAGGCATGTCCCCGAGCCGTATTCAGCAGGAGTCGCGTTGGTTCCATCGAATACAAAACCCCATGCAACGCATTCCTGAAGCGGAACTGGCGGGCTACTTGGAGCGCGTACCGAACTGGACACGCGAGGGCATCGAAGTTGCGCGCGCCTTCACTTTTCGCAACTTCCGTGAGGCGATGGGCTTCGTGGTGCAGGTCGCGCTGCTTGCCGAACGCGCCGACCACCATCCCGATATCGAGATTCGCTACAAGCAGGTAACGCTGCGCCTCAGCACCCACTCGGCAGGCGGGCTGACCGAAAAAGACTTCGAGCTGGCGCAGCAGATTGACCAGTTAGTCTGAGATGCAAGGTATACCCATCGTCACCGCTGACCAGATGCGCCAGCTCGATCGCAGTGCAATCGAGCAAGACGGTGTTCCGTCGCTGGTCTTGATGGAGCGGGCGGGCTACGGCGTGTTCCAGCGTGTCGCCGAGTGGTTCGCGCCGACTGGGGGCAAGCATGTCGCCGTACTGGTGGGCAAGGGCAACAACGGCGGCGACGGGATGGTCGTGGCGCGCTATCTCTATGAGGCGGGCGCGAAAGTTCACCTGTGGCTGACCTGCACGCCCGACGAGTTCAGAGGCGACGCGGCGGTGCAGTGGCGAATAATCCATGCCTACGGGATTCCTGCCCTCCCTATCCCCGACGCGCCCGACCCTGCTCTGTTCCGCGACGAGGACTTGCTGATCGACGCGCTGCTGGGCATCGGCGTGCGCGGCGCGGTAGGCGAGCCGCTTTGTAGCTTGATCGACGCAGTGAACCGCAGCCGACGCCCCGTTGTGGCGGTGGACATCCCATCGGGGCTGGACGCCGATACGGGCGAGGCACAGGGCATTGCGATTCACGCTACTTACACCGTCACGATGGCGTTGCCCAAAGCAGGCTTCTTCCAGAACGACGGCGTGCGCTGCGTGGGCGAGTGGGCAATCGCGCCGATTGGCATCCCCCCGACGCGGCTGGAAAATCCTGACTGCCTCGCGCGGCTGCTGACTGAACAGGATATATGTGCGCTTGCGCCCTATCACCCGCCCGACGCGCACAAGGGGCATCGCGGGCATGTGCTGGTAGTAGGGGGCAGTCTCGGCATGGCAGGCGCGCCCGCTTTGGCGGCGATTTCGGCGTTGCGCATCGGCGCGGGACTGGCGACAGTCGCAGCCCCCGCCCGTATCCAGCCGCAGGTCGCCAGCTTCTACCCCGAAGTGATGACCCTGCCCCTGCCCGACGACGACACAGGCGCGTTCACTCCGCAGGGCGCACAGTGGTTGGCGGAACGCTTGCAGAGGTTCAGCGTGCTTGCCCTCGGACCAGGCTTGGGGCAGCACGAATCGACGGGCAAGGCGGTACTGGAGTTGCTCGCCGCGTGGAGCGCGCTGGAACGCCCTCTAATTATCGACGCTGACGGGTTGAACTGGCTGGCAAGGCTGGGTTCCGACACGCCCCTGCCTGCGCACACCGTGCTGACGCCCCACCCCGGCGAAGCCGCGCGCCTGCTGCAGATTGAAACCCACCAGATTCAGTCCGACCGCTACAGCAGCGCGGAGCTGATTCGCGAGCGGTATCGGGCGACCTGCGTGCTGAAGGGCGCGTACACGGTGATTGCGAGTGCGGACGGGCTATGGCTCGCGCCGTTCGCGGAGCCGAGCCTGGCGACGGGTGGCTCGGGCGATGTGCTGACGGGTGCAATCGCGGGCTTACTCGCGCAGGGGCTGTCGCCACTGCACGCGAGCGCGCTCGGCGTGTGGAAGCACGGCGCGGCGGGGCAACGACTCGCCTGCACGGGGCGCTCCGGCTACACGGCGGAAGCGCTGAGCGGCGCGTTGTGAAGCCGCCGCGTCATTCGCAGCCCCTGCCAAAATTGAGTAGCACGGTCAACACATCGGCGTCATCGACCACGCCGTCGCCATTCACATCCATATCGCTTTGCGCACCGCCAAATGCAAACAGAACAGCAAGTAAATCCGAGTCGTCCACACAGCCGTCGCCGTTTGTATTCCCATCAGGCGGCGCGAAGGGGTTGCGGTACACAAACAGCGAGGTTCCGTCGGCGTGTTGGCAGGGCCTGAACCCTGTTCATACGGCGTGAAGGGCGCATAGAGCGGCTCACCGTCGCTGACACGCCATAAGTGGATCCGAAAATCGGTCATATCTGCCACGGAAGCCAAGAGCGTTCCGTCGAGAGGCGAGAACACAATCTGAACCGTCGAGGTGGGCACCGAAAGTCTGAGCGAGGGTCTGATCAGCAGCGTTATAAATGTAGATTAGAGAACCCTGAGCTGTTGCCACGAGGGCGCGGTGGGTAGCAAGCCGCGTCGGGTTATTCTCGATTCCGCCTCGTATCCAGACAACATTCGGGAGCGTTTGCCCACGCGCCCCAAAGCGCAGCAATGCCCACCAACAGACCTATGCACCGTTGCATAAAACGCCTCCCACTTACTGCATACGAACCTAATTATAACCCAAGTTGCTCCTTATGAAGCCGAGTGATGGAGGTGTTAGGGGCAGGACTTCAGCCGCTTGCTCCCCTCCGCCGCGCCTGCGCCCGAACCCATCAAGCCCCACTGGTACTGCACGCGCACGGTGAGCTGAGGGTTGTCCGTTTTCGCAAACAATAATCGCACTTCGGGCTGCTGTTTGCGCGGGAGTCGGCGAATGTGAATGGGTATAGCAGGCGATTTGGGCGGCTTGCCGTCTAAAAACGCCTCCAGTTTGAGATCGCGCATCGCCGAGAGCGCGGTGTTGTAAAGCTTTAACCGCACTTCCTGCTCGCCCGACGGCAGAGGCGCGACGCAGCCCTCAATCACCAGATCCGCCGAGTCCAGCACGAGGTACTCCGACGGGACAGCAGGCTTGTTCGCGCCCGTAATCGCCCCGCCGCCGCTGATTCGATACGCCGCCACCAGCGACGCCGTGAACAGCGCCACAAGAATCACCATAACGATCCACACAATCACACTGGAACGCATCGGCTCACCCGTTCATCTCCGCCCGAAACACCTCGGGCTTAATAATCCCGATGTACGGCAGGCTCCGATACTGCTGCCGCCAATCCAGCCCGTAGCCCACCAGAAACTCATCAGGCGCGTCGAACCCCTTATAGGCAATCGGGATGTCAATCAGCCGTCGATAAGGGCGATCCAGGAACACGCACACCTTGAGACTCGCAGGCTTGCGCCGCTCCAGATTCTTGTAAATATACGAAAGCGTCAGCCCTGTATCCAAGATATCCTCCACGATAATCACATGCCTGCCTGCAATCGGCTCGTCGAGGTCTTTCGTAATGCGCACCTCGCCCGACTGGGACTGCGGACCGTAGCTGGTGATCGCTAAAAAGTCGAGTGTGTGAGGGATAGTCATGGCGCGGGCGAGGTCGGTCAGGAAAAACAGACCGCCCTTCATGACCGTGACCAGGTGGGGCGTCAGCCCTTCATAATCGCGGTCGATCTGCCGTGCGATTCGCCGTACCTTGCGTTTGATTTTGCGCTCATCGAGCCACACGCGCTGGATAATCGGCGGCAGCGTCGGCTCGGGCAGCGTAATCGTACTCACAGGAGTAGTGTACCATATCGCGCTTTTTATCTGACGCACAGGCAGACGCCAGCACGCGCGCTATCGGCGGCAGCCCGCTGATGCAAAGGCGCGCCCGCGGTCTCACGCCACGCCGCGCGGGGCGCGAGTAAGGGACTACTTCTTGACGACCAGCGGCACGGTGCAGAGCGAGAAGTTGCCTGTCTCGGCGCGATAAGTGGCTTCGGCAAAGAGCGCAAGGTTCTCCGCGCGGCGGGGGATGCGCGCCACCCACTGATTGCCCTCTTTACGCGCGCGCACTGGCTCCCAGCGTGCGGGGCGGAAATCGGTGTCGTTCGCGCGGCGGGCAACCCACACTTCCACAAGCTCTGGCTCCTTATCGGTGCGCACGCGGTAAATCACCTCATCGCCGGCTACACTATGCGTCGCCGTGAGGAGACTGGGGAATTCCATTTTCCCGATGCTCATCAAGTAGAACGCGCACAGGCTGTTCACCACACGGTCGTAATCGCCCAGTCCGTGCCCGCCGTTTGGCACATAGAGCGCATATTTACGCTTGCTGGGTAGGTCATCGAAGTAGAAGCGCGCGGCGTCTACGGTCCAGTACGGGTCGTTCGCGCCGTTGATAATCAAGATGGGCATCGTGTAGCGTGCGCGATACGAATAGGGATCCACCCAGCTCACCAGCTGCCTGCCGCGTTCGGTGAGCATTTTCTCCATCAGCCCGCGCGTGTAGTATTCCGCGATCTGTTCGCTGTAGCGTCCCCACTGCTCCAGCTGATGCGGCATTTGCTGGAAGAAGTTCAGGTTATCAAACACCATGGGCGCGATGGCGCGGGCGCGGCTATCCACCGCTGCGGTGAGCCAGGTCGTCCAGCCCCGTTTAGATGCACCCGTTATTACAAAGTCCTTGATATTCAGTTGCCATTCTTTACGAGCGAACTCTTGCACAGCATCCATCGCGCGCACGGCGGATTTGACCATCGGGAACAGCAGCGGCCAGCTCGGGTCGCCGGTCTCCCAGAACTGTACATAGGTGTGGGCAATCAGGTTGTCTTCCATGAGGTCGGGGCGAATCAGGGGCTGGTTGGGTACATCGTGCAGGACGACACCGATGGCCCCGACGCGCTCGGCGGCGCGCGCCACAATCTGTAACTCGCCGCGCCCGTCGCCGCTGCCAGTGATGTAGAGAATCGCCGTCTCGGTATGCTTGAGACGGTTCGGTTGCACCACACGCACGCGATGACGCCAGGTGAACTCGCGCCATTTCTGCGAGACCATCGTCAGTTCCACGAACTGACTCTCGCCGATTTTCGACTCCAAAGATTTACTCCACTCAAACGGCGACGACGCTTTCACATAGCTCGCCAGATCGGCATACGCCCCTGTGAGCAGCCCGAACATCAACAGCCATCCACTCAGTCGCTTCATCGTTTCCTCCATTCGCGCCAGGATGAAGTGTACCTTATCGGCTACACCCTGCGCAGGGAGATGTCGGCGCGGACGCAGCCGCGCGGCACAGCCTCGGAGTGAGACGCAGGATTATTCTTTGCGGGAAGGGCTTAAGTGCATCCATCGTAAAATCGTTCCTTTTTACCCCAATGCCTGCGCCAAAGCTACCCCCACCCCGACCCTCCCCGCAAGCGGGGAGGGAGCGCACGCGCGGGCAGCCGCGACGCCTCCCCCGTTCACGGGGGAGGTCAGAAGGGGGGAGAATGAACTGCAGGCAAAGGCGACGATTTAATTTTAAACCCCAATCGGTTCACCTTCCAGCCCCTCTGCGCAGCGCGGGAGAGGGGAAGCGGGCGTCGCGGCGCACGCGCTCGGCTCCCCTCTCCCACGCCGTGGGAGAGGGGCTGGGGGTGAGGGCAAATAACGGCTGGCGCGCCTTCCACGAAGGTTTTGTAGCACTTGAACCCTCGATCGGTATAAAACCCCGCGCAGGGAGGGAGGGATTGCATTTGCGGGCGGCTATTATTATCAAGGTCTCTCCCCCCGCTCTGATTTCATAACCTCTTCGAACGCCGTTTTCGCCTCGTCGGGTGGCTGGTTCCATGGGGTGGGCTTGCCCATGAGCGTGTACCAGTCCGGGAGCCATATGGTCAGCTTCGCGCCCTTCTCGTCGGGTGGGATGAACTCCAGTTGGTAGCCGATTCGGGTTGCATATTGCACAGGCGAACCGTTCAGGAACCGATGCTTCTGCTGCAGATATTCCGCGTAGAAGGAGTTATCTATCGGAGGCTTTGATTGCTGGGCAAGCCAGTGCGCATCGCTCAGCGTGTTAAAATCGCTCCAGATCCCGTTCCGATAGAGACTGAAAAAGCCCGTAGCAGTTTCTTTTTTCAGGCGAACCTGCATCGTGGGCGGGACGCCGTCCGGGTAGAAAAACACAGGCAACAACTGCCAACTCTCCGCGTCTGGGATTTCCATCCATACGCTCCTAAGAGCGCTTTCGTAAACCATATGATGCAGCTGCTTCAGTGCAGGGGTCGGGAGGTCGCTCACGCGCAGCGTCTCGCCGTTGAGCAGGCGTCGCCAGAGACCCTCGCCCATCGCCTGCATCAGCAGCACATCGGGTTGGTTGAACGAGTAAGTCGCCACCCCGTTGATTGCAAACCACCACCATGCATAATCCAGCGGTTCCGTATCGGGCGCGATTTGCAACGCGAGAAAATAGTCGTCGCCGTTGAAGTAGCCGCGTTGCTTCACACGCTCGATAATCCGATTGACGACGTCGCGTGGGTAGCGACGGTTCCACCAGTAGGACGCGAAACGCGGCGTGGCGACCAGCACTTGTCCCTCAATCCATTCCCACTGCGCCAGATACGACTCCAGCGCGCCCAACCTCGTGTCGGCGCTGGGCAGCGGCGCTTCGTAATCGCCCGTGTCAGGGATGCTTACATCGTCATGGATGAGCGCAATCAGCGGCTTGCCGCGCGCGTGGGCGTAGCTGCGCAAAATATCGCTCGGCGCGAGGCTGAGCGGCTCCACGATGGCGGGGTTAATCGCCTGAAACGGCTCAGCGGAGGGCGCATCTTCCGCCTCGCGAAACGCGCGCAGCTGCAGACGCCCCAGATCACTCCACATCACAGGCTGATCGCGCCACTTAATCTCCTCAGGCAGGTTGAGGGAAGCCCCGCGTTGGTACAGGTAAACGCCGTCCCTCAGGATGTCCGCTTCGCGCATTCCCCCGTCGTAGAGGATATACAAAACGACTTCCAGCCATGACTCTCCGTGCCGAGCGACCTGCAGGTAGATTGCAGGCTCGTGCGGTTTTTCAGACGCGACGCGCGGCAGAAAATCTTCAACAGGGTCAAAACCGAACTGCCGTTCGAAGCGCGAGCCGAGATCCACGAGTCCGTCCGATGGGTCGCGGTACAGGGAATTCACCATCGCCGTTTCCCGTAGGAACTCCCGCACGAGCGGCTGGGCGTCTTTCGGGAAGGGCAGTAGATACCGTCCGAGGCGGAGGCTGTAGACGCGCTGCTCGTTAATCGTGATGCGCGTCAGTTCCCGAAGGTCGAACTGAGCCAGCAGGCGATGTAGCAGGCGTGCGGTAGGGCTAATCTGCTCCAGCGGTTTGTAAAAATTCTGACGGTTGATAAAACGGCGTCGGTCGTCGGGTTGCGCGAGGGCTTCCTGCATCATCTCGCGCAGGCGGCGCATCGTGGCGCGAACCTCCGCCTCGACCAGCGGGCGTTCAAGGTTCTCAGGCGTCTGCTTTTTCAGTTCCTCGCGCCAGAACTGTGCGAGACGCGCATCGTCCCGCGCGCGGCGCTGCTGCGCCCGCTTCACGGGACGCGAAAGCCGATACGAGCCGTCGGGCTGCTGGATCCACTCGGCGTCTAAGGCGAGCGCAAGTCCGTCCATCACCTGACGCAGGGACAGGTTCTCGGCGTCAATCAGCACAATCTCGTCTTTGACTTCGGGCGCGGCGACGAAACGGGTCGCGGTACGGCGCGAAAGGGTTTGCAGAATCTGTCGCACAGGCTGCGCAGGTTCACGGAAACTCACGCGCTGCTGCAGCGGGTCGGCTTCAGATTGCGCCGACGCGACGCTCAGCGTCAACAAGAACCATCCCCACCTCCAGACTCTTGGCATCGGCTTTCCTCCTTGCCGCGCTTGCCCGTAAGCATACCTAATATCGCGCCCAGAATCAGCATCGCCGCCCCCCATACAAAGAGTTGAATGGGGTTTTCGGAGTTGTCCATGTTCGCGAACACCTCATAAAACGGCGTGAAAATCCAGAGCGCCATCGCGGGGGAGTTCAGCGCGTCCACAAAAAACAGCAGGTGAAGGATGATGGGGAGCGTGATTATCGCCGTGATGACGCCGAGCACGAGAGCGCGCGCCCCTACCAGACTCGCGCCCTTAAGCAACACAGAGCAAAACCGCCCAATCCCCCAGAACAGCACCCACATGCCCGTGAGGTATATCGTCATCGTGATACTGAACTCCCAGAGCGTGATATCGAACGCGGCGAGCGTCCCTGCCCAGTAGAGGGAGAGCAGAAACGCGCCCACCATCAACACCCAGAGCGTCGTCAGGAACGGCAGCGCGCCCGACGGCGCAGCCGTGAACATTTTCGAGAGGCGGAAAATCCCGTCGTTGGGACACTCTTTGTCGTCGTCTTTGCCAAAGGGCGCAATCCACGCCGCGAGGACGATAAACGGCGCGACGCAGAGGATAACCAACACCGCCGTGAGCGTCGCATCCACGGCGGCGACCCCCGCCCTGCCAAGCGGGGCCGTCGCCAATAAGGGGATTGCCGTGAGCATCACATAGCCAGGCAGCAACACGAGCAATTGTCGACGCAGCGAGGGCATCACATCTTTATCATACAGCCCTACCTTGCGCGCCGCGCTGGTCAGCACAAGGCGCGTGAACAGTAAACATAGCGCCACGCCCACTATCCAGCTCGGAATCTGCCAGCGGATGAGGTTCACCTCGGTATCGGCGACGATGAACGCGGAGAAAGGATTTAACAGCGCGGCAGGGAAGTAGAGGTTGACCGCCGCGCCGCCGCCCGCGCCCCCCATCATGCCCCCCATCCCACCCTGCAGCACCAGCAACGCCGAACTCAACAGCAGAAACGCCCCTACGCGCAGGTAGCTCCACAACACCGCCATCGTCGAGGTGCGAGCGTAGACGGAGGTGAACAGCGCGATGCTGCACAGCACCAGCGCGCCGCTCGCGACAATCAGGTAGGCGCGGAGCAAATCGCCGAACGAGACCCCGCCCAGCAACACGCTCACAGCGTTCACAGGTAGCGTCAACGCGAGCAACAGCACAATAAACGCGAACGACGCCGTGAGCTTGCCCGTGAGCAGATGACGCGCCGTGAGTGGCGTCGCCAGCAGCAGGTCAATCGTCTTGCGCTCTCGCTCCAGCGTAATCGCATTCGCGGTCAGCGCGGGCGCAATCAGCACAATCAGCGCAATCAGCGTGCCCAGCACCGTGAAGTAGAAGCCCTTCAGCGCGTTCTGCATCTGGAACGGGTTGCGCAGGTTGTTCTCGTCGCTGACCACCCACTCATACGCGAGCGCGACAATCAGAATCATAAACGCCAGATACGCCGCCTGCAACAGATAGCCACGCCCCAGCCGCACCCGCACACGCAACTCGCGCCCAATCACCGGGTTCGCCAGAATCTGCGTGAATATCCCGACGACATACTTGCGCCAGTCCTGCAACGCTGTGCGAATCACCGCCATCGCTATTCACCCTGCAGGAGGATTCGATGCGACGCGAGCGTTTCCTGTGAGCGTCAATCGGGAATCAGCAAACTTTTCGCTGTGCGACGCTGTTCCATCGCCTGAAAGGCAGCGCGCCAGTCCTCCAGCAGGAAAGCCCGTCGCATGGGGGCGAGGCGCAGCTTTCCTGTGCCCATCAGCGTTAGCACGCGCTCCCATGTCGCCCAGCTGTGGCTGAAGGTTCCCTGCAGTCGGATGTTCTTGCCCACCAGCGGGTCTAAACTGAACCCAAGCGGCTCGGGGCCCCAGCCGACTTTGGTAATCTGTCCATCGGGGCGCGTGATGCGCAGGCACGGCTCCAGCACGGCGGACGCCCCTACCGCGTCGATGACCAGACCCGCGCCCAGCCCATCGCCTTCGCGTCGGATGATTGCCTCGATATCGTCGGCGTCCGCGTAGAGTATCTGGTCTGCGCCGACGGCTTCAGCGATGCGCAGCCGCTCGCCGTCTGTACTCAGCCCCACTAGAATCGCCTTGCGCGGACTGAACAGCTTCGCCATTTGCAAGCAGAGCAAGCCAATCGGTCCGCTGCCGAACACCACTACTAAATCGCCCGGCTTGGGGTCGGAACACTCTATCACGGCGTGCGCAGCGACACAGCACGGTTCAGTCATCGCCGCGTCTTCGAAGCTCAGGCAGTCAGGGATGCGATGCAGGATTCGGGCGGGGACGCGCACATAGCGGGTCATTGCGCCGTTCACGCCGTAGCCGAAGCCGAGCCGATGGGGGCAGAGGTTATAGCGTCCTGTGCGACAGTAGGCGCAGGTCTCGCAAATCACGGCGGCGGTCTCACACGCAACGCGGTCGCCCGCCTGCCAGCCCTGCACACCCTCGCCGACCGCCTCGATTACGCCCGCGAACTCATGCCCCAGCACAACGGGGACATTCACCTTCCACGACTGCGTGCCGTGATACTGGTGCAAATCGGAGCCGCAGACGCCCACCGCCCGCACGCGCACTAACACCTCGCCCGCGCGCGGCGTCGGCTCCGCAATCTCGCGCAGTTCCACACTGCACGGCTCCAGCGCGTAATGCACCACTGCTTTCATCTGGAGCGAGAGTATACCTGCTTGGCGGTGGAGAGCAGACTCCTCGCTTTGCTCGGAATGACAGGGCAAGGAGCGTCGAGATTCCTCGCTTCGCTCGGAATGACGGTGATATTTCGGCGACGGCGTTTGTCATTCCGAGCGAAGCGAGGAATCTGCACTTACAACGGGAGCCTCACTTTTTCAGTTTGTCCCGCAACGCCAGCAGCTTCTTCGCGAAGCGCGGGATAGCTTGCATAGGGGGGTCGGCGTACTCGTACTCAATCGCTACATAGCCTCGATAGCCCGCCGCTTTGAGGATCCGAAAAATGCGCTCGTAATCCAGCTCGAAAAACTCGTCTTTCGTGTTGCGCGAGTGAGTTTTGGCGTGGACGCTCACGGCGTAGGGCGCGAGCTTCTCAATCATTTCGTAGTGGTTCTCGCGGGTGTTCGCGCCGTCCAGCAGAATCCCGAAATAGTCGCTTTTGAGGTCGCGTACATAGCGCAGGGTGCGCTCGGCGTCGGCGGTCAACCCCCAGTGAGTTTCCAGCGCCAGCACGACGCCCTGCGCCTCGGCGTAGGGCAGAACCTGTTCGATGCACTCGCGCGACCAGTCATACGCCTGCCGTTCCAGCACGCCTTGCGGAACGCCCCGGTCGGCGAAGATTCGGAGCATGGGCGCGCCCAGCGCGATGGCGATATCGACCCACTGTTTCACGCTCTCCACCTCGGCTTTGCGGGCGTCGGGGTCGGGCTGGGTGAAGTGGTTGCGCGTCGCCGTGCCCGCAACCGCCAGCCCGTAGCGGAAACACTCACGCTTGAGGGCGTTCAGCGTGCTGCGGTTCGTGTCGGGGAAGTAGTAGCCCGTGAGTTCCACGCCATCCAGCCCCAGCTCGGCGCAGAGCCGAATGAAGTCCGAGAGGCTCATCTCGCGTCTGGTCAGAGCCTCTCGGAAGGAGTACGCGGCGCAGCTAATGCGCATGCCTCAGTCTCCCTGCGCGCCGAAGTTGAACAGCACAATGAGCAGGTCGGCGTCGTCCACCACGCCGTCGCCGTTCAGGTCGGCGGGGGCGTTCGTGCTGCTGCCGAAGTTGAACAGCACCTCCAGCAGGTCGGCGTCGTCGATTACATTATCGCCGTTCACATCGCCGAGCGTGAGGCTGAAGTTGAGCGTGGTCGCCCCCAGCAAGCGGCGCAAGCCGAGGATGTTGCGGGCGAGGCAGCGCGGCGCAGTGATGCGCAGTCCGTCGTACAAGCCAGGCGTCACGGCGATGGAGTAGGTGGAGCCAGCGTTCATATTGCCTGTGTGCGTCGCCGCGATATTGCCTGTGTAGGGGTCGTACTGCCGAATGGTGAGCGCGATTTGGGAGGTGTTGCCCACGAATCCTGCGATTGTGACTGTGCCCTGCAGGTTCGTGGGGCGATTTGGCGTGGAGAGGTACACCTCGTAACTGCTGCCTGCAGCGTTGGGAATCGCCCACAGTACCTGCTCAGCGCTGTTGTGAGCGAGGTGAATCGCCTCTGCATTGCGGTTCACGGCTTCCTGAACGAGATTCGTGCTGCTATCATTCGTCCAGTTGTAGTGGAACAGATGCGCCTTGTCGTTCGTGGTGCTGTGTTTGCCGAACCAGAAGACGTTGCCGTTAGAGAACACGGCGACGCCGTAGCCCTCACGCACACCGATGGTGGTACCGCCGCCAAAGCGCAGCAGGCTCAAGTTGCGGGTTGTGCCTGGACGAGTGACGAACACATCGTAGTTGTTCGTGTTCGCTCCGATGCCGTTCCACAACACGGACGCGCCTTCCACATCGATGGGGTAGCTGTCGCGCCCTGCGCCCAGTGTCGTGTTGCTCATGTTCACCGTGCCACCGCCCACCGTAGTCACGAACGAGTCGTAAAACTGGCTCGTAGTCGCCGAACGCCCTGTCCAGATGAGATTCGTCCCGCTCACATCGTAAGCGACGGCGTCGCGTGGATTGGTGATATTCCCGCCGCCAATCACAGGGAAGCTGATGTTCGTGCTGTCATAATACACATCGTTGTAGTCGCCGTTGGCGGAGCCAGAGCCGTACCACACGGCGTTGTTAGTGCTGTTGAGTGCCACGGCGACCGCGAAACGATTGTTCCCCAACGGGGTTTGCGAGATATTCGTGGTGGTCAGGTTGCTCAGGTTCGTGCGGAACACATCGCGGTTCACGCCAAGGTTCGCGCCCGCGCCGTCCCACAGCAGTTGGTCGTTCGCGTTCAGCGCGGCAGGAATGGCGTCGCGGCTTGAACCTAAAATCGTTGCGGTCAGGTTCGTCGAGCCGAGAAAGATGTCGATCTGGTTGCTGTTGGCGGAGCCAGAACCGTACCAGACGGGCTGCCCGGTGGAGGTGAACTTGAAGCCGAACGCATAGCGCCCCGTTCCCAGCACGGACGCCGTAATATTGGTCGTCTCCACAAACACATCGGTATTGCCCGCGCCGAGCGCGGAGCCGCTGCCTTCCCACATCAAACCTGCCGTCGGATGATAGTCAATCGGGTCGGCGATGCGATTCAAGCCAAGAATTGAGGCAGTGAAGTTGTTGTTGCCCGTGATCTTGAACACATCGAGGTTGCCCGCAATTGCCTCTGCGGACCAGAAGGGCAGCCCGCTCTCGGTCAGAATACCTGTTCCTATCTGCGTAAAGTTCTCTCCCAGTTTCTGATGGATGAACGCCTGCCCGTAGACGCCAATCGTCAAAGTCAAAACGCCCAAAACTCCGCTAATGGTTCGCATAAGTGAAACTCCTTTCGGGTATGCCCTCTTTATTATAGCACATGTGGGGCTGATGGGGTATCCTGAGGGTGTTCGAAAATCGGGAGCATACGGTACCAAGTGGCAGCACGCGCCAGCATTCACACCACACCCAAGCAAGGTCGTGGAGATAACAGCCGCTATACCTGAAAAACGCCGTGAAGAGCAAAAAACCTGTCGGATTAGCCACAGCAAGGAATTACGCGCAAGGAGTAGAATCTGGAGTTTGCTAACGACAGGATGTAGGAGGGCGAGTATGAAAAAGAAGCCCTGGTCCATCTCAACGACAGTGCGGAACCCTGCTCGGCTGAGGGACTTCTTGCTGGTGCTCGCAGATTTGGAGGGTAAACCTTTCGACGAGAAGACCCAGCGGGAGTTCCAAGTAAGGCTCATCTGTCGTCGCCTTTAT
>CALKLF010000080.1 GCA_937992175.1 uncultured Fimbriimonadales bacterium
GTGATGCGCGCCCGACGCGCCTTCAAAGCGAAACTGGAGCCGCTGCTGCGAGCGATTGGAGAACTGGAATGAGAACGCGCTGCCGTGAGATTGAACGCTACCTGACGACCGATGCGGAGTCGCTGCCTGAGGCGGTTCGGGCGCACTTGGCGCACTGCGAGCCGTGCCGTCGCGCGTGGGCGTTGGAGGAACGCTATCGGCGCGCGGTGCAGGCGGCGCGTGGCGAGCCGACGCCCGTGTGTCGCCTGCCCTGGTCGCGTGTGCAAGCGCAGTTAGCGGCGCGTGCTGTCGCGCGCACGCGCCCCGCGCTGGAGTGGTTTGCCCCCGCGCTCGGCGTTGCTGCTGTCGCGCTCCTTGCCCTCGGCGTCGTGCTGATTTCGCGCGCGCCCCAGCCCCAGAAGCTCGCCTACGCAGAGCCAAGCACGCGCATCGTCGACGCGCCTACCGCAATCGCTGTTGCGCCCACAGCAGACGCTGCGCCGAGGTTCACCGACACGACGCGACTAACGCCGCCCCACGCGCCGTCTCCTGACGCCCCAACCGCCCATGCGCAGGCGTCGAGCGAGGCGACCGACTTTGTACACGCTCGCGTCAGGCGGCAACCCCCTGAGAGCATCGACGCCAACAACATCGACACGGGCGTCTCCTATCAAGTCGCGACGCTGCCGATGAGCCAGTTTCGCGTAGGCGACGGCGCGGAGGTAGACTACTTGCCGTTCAACTATGGAAATTCCACTTCAGAGGGGGCGCATGAAGATGCGGTGGTTGGCTCTTTTTAGCGTGTGTATCGGCGCGAGTTGGGCGACGGCGCAGCAGACCTCGATTTTGCAACGCGCGGACCAAGAGGTGAGCCGTGTGGTGGCGCGCGCGTTGCCAGCCGTAGTAACTGTCGAGTCGCGGATTGCAGGGCGCACGGTGCGCAGCAGCGGCTTTATTATCGACGCCTCTGGGCTGGTGGTCTGCTCGGCGGATGGGGTGCGCACGCAGTCGCGGGTGGCTGTGTACCTCACCGACGGCGAGCAGCTGCAGGCGCAGGTGGCAGGCGTGGACAACATCACTGGCATCGCGTTGCTCCGCTTGGAGGGGGCGTCGGGGCTGACCGCGCTGCGCTGGGGCGACTCAGAACGCACGCCGCTGGGCGCGACCGCCATCCTGATTGGCAATCGCAGCGGCTTAGAGGGTAGCGTCACTGTCGGCACGCTGGGCGGCAAGGAGCGCGTCGGGGTGCGCCGCGACAACGGGCGCGTGGTGCTGCTCCTGCAGTTCAACGGCACGGTCGGCTCGGGCGAGCCGGGCGCGCCGCTACTCGACTCGCAAGGGCGTGTGATTGGCGTGATGGCAGGCGAACTCGCCTCCATCGAGGGGATGTCGGTCGCGCCTGTCAGTGTAGTGGGCTTCGCCATCCCCGCCGAAATCGCCCAGCGCGTGGTGAACGACCTGCGCACGAAAGGACGCGCCGAACACGCATGGCTGGGCATCGATTATCAAAGCTTGCCTACGGGCGTGGTGGTGCGACGCATCACGCCTAACAGCCCCGCGCAACAGGCAGGACTCGCCCTTGGCGACATCATCGTACAGTTCGGCGATAAGCCTATCCGCACCGCCGCCGACCTCACCCGCGAACTCTACTTCGCCGCGCCCAACCAGCGCGTCGCCATCACCGTGCAGCGCGAGGGACAACGCATCACGCTGCCCGTCACACTCGGCAAACAGTCGCTGTAGCGCACGACGCCCACAGCGGCTTGGACAGTCGTGTCTAAGCCTATGCACGCCGACGGGAGCGTCGTCTGTTAGAAAGCGACGCCTAACTGGTCGGGTATAATTGGCGTAAGTACGCAATCCTGCGAGGAGGTGCGCTATCGCCAACGAGAAGATTATTCGGGAAATTTTAGTGAATGTCTCGCCGCGCGAGACGCGAATTGCGGTTTTAGAGAACGGTCAGCTGATGGAGTTGCGCTTCGAACGCGGCGAGCGCGTGGTGGGGAATATCTATAAGGGGTTAGTGCAGAATGTGTTGCCGGGCATGGACGCCGCGTTCGTGAACATCGGCTTGGAGCGCAACGCCTTCCTGTATGTAGGCGACATTCTGCCCGAAGGCGGCGACGCCGAAGAAGCGACGCCCACCCCCAAACGCTCCGAACTGCGCAAACGCAACATCGGCGAGCTGCTCAAAATCGGACAGCCCATCCTCGTGCAGGTGGTCAAAGCCCCTCGCGGGACCAAAGGCGCGCGAGTCACCACCCGTATCACCCTGCCCGGACGCTATGTGGTGCTGATGCCCGACGGCGGCAACTCGCTCGGCGTCTCGCGCAAAATCGAAGACCGCAACGAACGCGAACGCCTACGCCAAATCGGACAAAAACTCCACCCCCAAGGCTTCGGACTCATCCTGCGCACGGAATCGGAAGGCAAAACCGAGAAAGAGATTGGGCAAGACATCGAGTACCTCACGCAGCTGTGGGCGCAAATCCGCCAGAATATCGACGCCGCGCAGCCGCCTGCGCTCGTGCATCGCGACGCCACCTTGCTCTACCGAGTGTTGCGCGATGTGTTCTCCTCCGAAGTCGACAGGCTCTGGATCGACGATCCCGAAGAGTACGAGAAAGTCCACGAAGTGCTTAAAGTCATCGCGCCTAACCTGCGGAGCCGCGTCATGCTCTATGACAAGTTGACGCCGATGTTCGAGCATTTCAACATCGAGAAGGAGATGGAACGGCTGATGCGGCGCAAGGTGTGGCTCAAGTCGGGCGGCTACCTCACTATCGACGAAACGGAAGCCTTCACCGCCATCGATGTGAACACGGGCAAGTTCACGGGCAAGACTTCGCTGGCGGAGACGATTCTGAAAACGAACCTTGAGGCGGTGGAGGAGGTGTGCCGCCAGCTGCGCCTGCGCGACATCGGCGGGATTATCGTGGTGGACTTTATCGACATGGGGCGCAAGAGCGACCATCGTCAGGTGATGCAGGCGTTGCAGCGCACGCTCAAGCGCGACCGCGCGCGGTTCCGTATTGGGCGCATCAGCTCGCTGGGGCTGGTGGAGCTCACGCGCAAGCGCACGGGCGAATCGGTCACCGAGAGCCTCACCCGCCCATGCCCCACCTGCCACGGGCGCGGACGCATCCCCGCGCCCGACACGGTGAGCCTATGGATTGAACGCGATTTGGAAGCGCGCGCCCGCAAAGAGCAGGTGGAAGCCTACCTCATCGAGGCGCACCCCAGCGTCATCGAACACCTCGTCGGCGAGGACGGCGTGAACATCGACCTGCTGGAGCATAATCTGGAGGTGGGGCTGTTCGCCCGCGCCCGACCCGAACTGCCCATCGACGAGTACCGCATCCAAAGCGGCGCACTGGAGACGCTCAAACGCCAACACTTGCCCTACAAACTGCTCCAAGTCGTGGAGTGCCAGCTGACCCCCTCCGCCATCGACGAGGAGAGCAAAGTCGCCTTCACCAAAGACGGCTACCTCATCCTCTGGGAATCCGAGCCGCCCAAGCAAGCAATTAGCAAGGTCACCATCAGCGAGGTGCGCCGCTCCTTCGCCTTCGCCGAGCCTGTGTATGAGGGCAAACTGAAGAAGGCGGAAGTGATGTAGAGCTATTGCTCCGCCAGCACCTGGGCGCAGTCGCTGCACTCCAGCCACTGCTCGCGGGGGAGTTGCTGCATCGCGTTGTGGGCGCGCCCCTTGCGAAACACAGGGCGATAGAGCGTCTCGCCTGCCCCAAAATGGCGATGACAAGTGTGGCACTCGGCGTCGCTCTCCACCGAGACCGGCACAAAGCCCGCCACAATCCAACCCTCGTGCCCCAAGTGCGCCGCCAGCGACTCGACCGCCGCACGCACCGCCTGCGACTTGTTGCCGTGATAGTATTGGTCGGCAATCCGATTCAGCAAGCGGATTGTCTCTTCATCTAAAGTGAAGTTCAGCCGTTTCATCGTGTGTATTATAGCACATACCCCTTGCGAAAATTAATCGGCGCGCCGATAATCCATGTTGATGTTGGCGATTGAAGTGCGCGAGTTGGTGGTGTCGTATCGGCGTTGGTTCAAGCCGCCCTTCCGCGCCGTGAACCGTCTCAGTTTCGAGGTGCAGGAGGGCGAGATTGTGGGGTTTCTGGGCGCGAACGGCGCAGGCAAGACCAGCACGATTAAGACGCTGATGGGCTTCCAGCCGCCGAGCGGGGGCGTTGTGCGTATCTTCGGGATGGACGCGACGGACGCCCGCGCCCGTCAACTGGTGGGGTTCCTGCCCGAAACCGCGCTCTATTCGCCTTACCTCACGCCTTACGAGACGCTGCGCCTCTACGGCGAACTGCACGGATTGCGCAAACACGCGCTCCACGCGCAAATCGAAGCGCTGCTGGAGGCTGTGAACCTCGCCCACAAGATGCACACGCTCAACAAGAACCTCTCGAAGGGGATGTTGCAGCGCGTCGGGATTGCCCAAGCCCTGCTGGGCGACCCGAAACTGCTAATCCTGGACGAGGTCTCGTCGGGCTTAGACCCCATCGGCAAGCGTGAACTGCGCGACCTGCTGGCGAGCCAACGCGCGCGCGGCGCGACCATCTTCTTCTCCTCGCACGAACTGGCGGAAGTGGCGTCCATCTGCGACCGAATCCTAATCATCCATCAAGGCGTGCTGATTGCGCAACATCGGCTGAGCGACCTCGCAGGGCGCGTGGACTCGCTGGAAGACTACTTCATCCGCACGGTGCAAGCAGGGCGCGACATCCTCGACACGGAGGTACACGCCGCATGACACGCACATTCCAAATCACTCGGGCGCTAATGACGGCGGGACTGCTGGAGACCATCCGCCGCAAGGATTTGTATGTAGTGCTGATACTAACCGTGCTGTTGGTGCTGGGCGCGTCGGCGTTCCGCGTGTTCGGCGTGCAGGGACTGGAGATTTTCGTGAAGGATGTGGCGTTCACCGCGATTGGCGTGATGACCACCATCCTCACCGTACTTATCGCGGCGCGTCAGATTCCTGAGGAGATGCAGCGGCGCACCATCTACCCACTGATGGCGCGCCCCATCACGCGCGGGCAACTGCTGCTGGGCAAGTGGGCGACGGCGTACTTCACCGCGAGTCTGTGCTTCTTGCTGCTGACGCTGGCAACGCTGGGGCTACTCATCGCGCTGGGCGTCCCTGTGAAGCCGATATTTATGCAATATGTGCTGCTCAAACTCATCGGGATTGGCTGGCTCTGTGCGATGGTGGTCGCCCTCTCGCTGTACCTCACGCCCGCCGCGAATGTCACCCTGACGCTCATCTTGGCGTTCGGTTCAGGCGTGTTCAATCGCCTGCTGCTGATGGCGCACTGGGAACATGGATTGAACGCGCTATGGCTGAACCTGCTATATGGCGCTCTACCCCACTATGACTATTTCGACATGAGCAAGAAGGTCGTGTTCGATTGGGACTTAGCGCCGTGGTGGGTGCTGGGCGCGCTGGCGGGCTATGCGCTGCTCAGCGGCGCGGCGTGGCTGCTCATCGGCTGGCTCAAGTTCCGCAAGCAAACGATAGGTTCGTAGCCGCGCGAGACTCACCGAATGGACGCAGTGATAGCTCTTCGCCTACCTCCCGTGCGCCGCTTGGGCTTGGGCAATCAGCGTGCGCGGCGGGATGAACTCCACATCTTCCTCCAGCACTTTGAGCGTTTCGACAGTTGCGTTGGGAGCGTACTCCAGCAGTTTGCCGACAATCGCTTCGGTGGAGCGTTCGGGGGTGGACGCGCCGCTGGTAACGCCGATGACACGCGCCTGCTGCACCCACTCGGGACGCGCCTCCTCTGGCTCCAGCAGCAGGTAGGCGGGCACGCCCTGCGCCTCGGCGACCTCGCGTAGGCGGTTCGAGTTGCTACTTGTGCGGCTGCCTACCACCAGCACCAGGTCGCTCTGCTGCGCAAGCGCTTTCACGGCGGTCTGGCGGTTCGTGGTCGCGTAGCAGATGTCCTCTTTTTTCGGCTGTTCCAAGTGGGGGAAGCGTCGGCGCAAGACGCTTAGGATTTGGTTCACCTCGTCGACGCTGAGCGTGGTTTGCGTGGCGACGGCGAGCGGGACGCCTGTCGGGGGCTGCACGGTTTCCGCCTCTTCGAGGTTATCGATGAGCGTGATTTGGTTGGGCGCGTGTCCCATACTGCCGATGGCTTCCACATGCCCCCGATGCCCGATGTAGAGGATATGATAGCCCTGCCGTGCGAAGCGCGTGATTTCGCGATGCACCTTGCTCACCAGTGGGCAAGTCGCGTCGATGACATTTAGGCGTCGCGCCCTTGCCCGCTCGCGCACGGCGGGAGAGACCCCATGCGCGCTGAAGACCACATTCGCGCCCTCAGGCACATCGTCTAAGTCCTCCACGAAAATCACGCCGCGCCGTTCGAACGCGCGCACCACATGCTCGTTATGCACAATCGCGTGGCGCACATAGAGCGGCGCGCCGAACGCCTCCAGCGCGAGATCGACCACTTCTATCGCATACGCGACGCCTGCGCAAAAGCCGCGCGGCGCTGCCAGTAGCACCTTCTCCATCGCCCTAAGTGTACCCTGTATCAGATTTCGCACTTTTCACAGGCGTCTCGTTGCGAAAATGGTGTATAATAGACGCTGGAAAGGAGCCGACTATGCGAACGATAGCACTCGTAGGGCTGAGCCTCTGCATCGGAGTTAGTTGGGCGCAGTTGCAGCCGAACGCGCCGTGGCCTGCTTTAGGCAAGGATTACCAGAACACACGCCGCGCCACGCACGGCGCGCCGACGAACGGCAGCGTTCGCTGGACTTACGACGGCGGCAGTCGCTCTTACTCTTCACCAGTGGCGGCGGCGGACGGAACCATCTACTTCGGGGCGACCAACGGCGTCCACGCCGTGCGCCCGAACGGGCAGCGACGCTGGCTTTGGAGCGCAGGCTACTCCGCCGCCAACAGCACGCCCGCGATTGGCGCGGACGGCACGGTCTATGCGTTAGTTAACCCCGGCGACGCGATTCTGGTTGCTCTGAACCCAGCGAACGGCACGCTCCTGTGGAGCTTTTATCTCGGCGGCGCGGAAGTGCGCTCCTCGCCTGCCATCGGACCCGACGGGCGAATCTATGTGACGAACGGGCAAATCCCTGGCGGCTACCTCTACTGCATCAACCCTGACGGCACGCTCGCGTGGCGGCTCTATCTGGACACGGAGGCGAACAGCACGCCCTGCTTTGGCGCGGACGGCGCGATTTATGTCGGCTCGGCGCGCCACCTCAACGCCATCAACCCCAACGGAACCTTCCGCTGGCGGTTCCCAGTGTTCTACCCCGTGCAAGGTACGGTGGGGATTGCAGGCAACCGCATCTTTTTCGGCGCATGGGACGGGATGTTCCGTTCGGTAAGCACAGCAGGCGCACAACAGTGGATGGTTCCTGTGAACGCAGTAGTTGAGTCGGGCGTTGCCATCACGAACGATCGTGTTTATATGACTCACTCTGGCGACGAGCTGCGTGCCTACTTACACACGGGTTCGCTCCTATGGCGTCATCGGGCTGCCTATCGAGGCAGCACGCCTGCTGTGGGTGCAGACGGCGTGGTCTATGCGGTAGGGGGTAATGGAGGCACCGTCTACGCGCTTGCGCCCTCCAGTGGATTG
The DNA here is from genome assembly GCA_937992175.1 of uncultured Fimbriimonadales bacterium. Lineage (GTDB taxonomy): Bacteria > Armatimonadota > Fimbriimonadia > Fimbriimonadales > GBS-DC > GBS-DC. The sequence goes on from CALKLF010000080.1 coordinate 7,629, forward strand.
GTGCGTTGGCAGGCAAGTATCGGCACAGCAAACTGGTACGCCTCGCCCGCGATTGGCGGCGACGGCACGGTCTATGTGGTCAACGGCGATGGACGCCTGACTGCCTTCGGACCGCTGGGCGGCTTCCTGTGGGCGGGCGGCGATGTCGACGGCTGGAACGGCGACTATGAAGGGCACAGCGCGATTGTGCAGTTCTACCAATATGGCGAACTCAAATACGAAATGGTCGCGCCCCTGAACGCCGACGGCACTTTTGAGCTGCATGAGACGCCTGTCGGCGAACACGATATCCGAATCCGCATCCACAACTCCCTGTTCGGGCGCGTGCCGAATGTGCCTCTCGAAGTCGACCAGACTGCGCAGGTTCAGGTACACTTGCTCAACGGTGATGTGGACGGCAATAACATGGTCGACGACGCTGACCTCCTCTATGTCCTGCTCAACTTCGGTCGCCACGCGCCCGATTACGACCTGAACGGCGACGACTTTATCGACGACTCCGACCTGCTCGTTGTGCTGTTCAACTTCGGCGCGATAGGCGAGTAAACCAGTAAGCGGGTTCGAGTGGAGATTCCTCGCTTCGCTCGGGATGACAGAGGGTTTAGGCTCCTACAACCTTATCATTCTGAGCGCAGCGAGGAATCGGCTTTTTCTGGCAGGGAAACCAACGCCCGCAGCGAATCCCCCTACGGAGGTTTACCCTATGCCCATTCGCATCGGCTTTGTCGGTACAGGAGGGATTGCACAGGCGCATTTTGACGCGCTGAGCCAGATTGAGGACGCCCTGCCCGTTGCGTTCTGTGATATCGAGGCGGAACGCGCGGAGCGCGCCGCACAGCGTTTCAACGGACGCGCCTACACCAACTGGCGTGAGATGCTGGATAAAGAGACGCTCGACGCGCTCTATATCTGCGTGCCGCCACATGGGCACGACGGCGCGGAGGAAGCCGCCGCTGAGCGCGGGATTCACCTGTTTGTCGAAAAGCCCGTCGCCCGCACGCTGGAGCGGGCTAAGCGTATAGAGGCGGCTATCCAGAAAGCGGGCATTCTCAGCATGGTCGGCTACCACTTCCGCTACTACGGCGCAACAGAGCGTGCGACAGAGCGATTGCAGGGGCTGCCCGTGCTGATGGTCAAGGGCGCGTGGGAGGGCGGGATGCCAAGCGTGCCTTGGTGGCGCAGACATGAACTTTCGGGCGGGCAACTGGTGGAGCAAACCACGCATATCTTTGACCTGGCGCGCCATCTGGTAGGCGAAATCGTGGAAGTGTTCGCCTATAGCCTCAACCGCCCTGAACTGCTGCACTACCCCGACGGCGATGTGAATGTGAGCGATGTGGTGTGCTTGAAGTTCGAAAACGGCGCGGTCGGCGTGATTACCGACACGAACGGCTTGCACGCTCCTGGCGAGGTCGGGCTGAAAGTCTACACCCCCGAGCGCGTGGTGGAAGTCTCGTGGGGACGCATGACCGAGAGCGAGCCGAACCGCAAAGAAGAGTTCTTTTCGCGCGATAACCCGTATCTGCGCGAGTCGCAAGCGTTTCTGGAAGCGATTCGCACTGGGAACCGTAGCCTCATCCGTGCCGACTACAGCGAGGGCGTGAAGACGCTGGCGATGACTTTGGCGGCGGACGAATCGGGGCGTAGGGGCATGCCTATACCCGTCGCCCGTGATTAGAACCGCCGACAGGTATAATCACGCGGGAGGCAGGTTTGGAGACTCCGCGAGTTGCGGTTATCGGACACGGCTACTGGGGCAAGAATCTGGCGCGGAACTTTTTTCAACTGGGCGCGCTCGGGGCGGTCTGTGACGCGGACGCCTCGCGCGCATCTGCTGTTGCGGAGCAATACCCCGGCGTAACTTTTGTCTCCGACTCCGAAGCACTGCTCCGGCACGCCGATATTGACGCCGTTGCCATCGCCACCCCCGCCGCAACTCATTATGAAATGGTCAAACAGGCGTTGCGGGCGGGCAAAGATGTCTTTGTGGAGAAGCCGCTCGCCCTCGCCACAGCGCAGGGCGCGGAGCTGGTACGTATGGCGCGGGAGCAGCGGCGTATCCTGATGGTGGGGCATCTGCTGCGCTATCACCCTGCCGTAACGCAGCTCAAACGTCTCATTGACGGCGGCGCACTCGGCAAACTTTATTATCTCTACTCGAATCGTCTTAACTTAGGGCGGTTTCGCACGGAAGAAAACATCCTCTGGAGCTTCGCGCCCCACGATGTCTCCGTGATGCTTTATCTGTTGAACGAAATGCCAGAGCGCGTCGCGGCGCACGGCGGCAACTATCTGCATACCCAGATTGCCGACACCACGATTACCGTGCTTGCCTTCCCCAGCGGTGTGCAGGGGCATATCTTCGTGAGCTGGCTTCACCCTTACAAAGAGCATCGGCTCGTGGTAGTTGGCAGCGAGGGTATGGCAATTTTCGCGGACACGGAGCTGGAACACAAGCTCCGCATCTTGCGTCAGCCTGTAGAGTGGCGCGAGCGTATGCCGGTACCGCGCCTGACCGAAGCGCAACCCGTGTCGTTTGAAGCCGTAGAGCCGTTGCGCGTGGAGTGTCAGCACTTTCTGGAATGCCTCGCGACGCGACGCACGCCCGAAACCGACGGCGAGGAGGCGCTGCGCGTGCTGCAGGTGCTGGAAGCGTGCCAGCAATCGCTCAACCAAAACGGCGAACCCATCGCGATTGCGCCTGCCCCAAAGCCCGCCTACTTCGCCCACGAAACCGCCGTAATCGACCAGCCGTGCGAAATCGGCGAAGGCACGCGTATCTGGCACTTCTCCCATGTGATGCAAAACGCCCGCATCGGCAAAAACTGCAACATTGGGCAGAATGTGTTCGTCGCGTCGGGCGTGGTGGTGGGCGATAATGTGAAAATCCAAAACAATGTCTCGCTCTACACGGGCGTCGTGCTGGAGGACGATGTGTTCTGCGGACCGAGCATGGTATTTACGAATGTAATCAACCCGCGCAGCCACATCTCGCGCAAGGCGGAATACAAGCCGACGCTGGTCAAGCGCGGCGCGACGCTGGGCGCGAACTGCACCATCGTCTGCGGAACCACCATTGGACGTTATGCGTTTGTCGGCGCGGGCGCGGTGGTCACTCGCGATGTGCCCGACTATGCGCTCGTGACAGGCGTGCCTGCCCGGATTACGGGCTGGATGTGTCAGTGCGGCGTCCGACTCCATTTCAAGCCGCGCGAGGATGCTGAATACGCCACATGCACCCACTGCGGCGCGTACTACCGCAAAGAGGGCGAAAACGTGCAGGAGGTTTCCAAATGAATCGCATCCCCCTACTGGACCTGAAAGCCGAGATTGAACTGCTCTGGGATGAACTGAACCGCGCGATTCAGGAGGTGCTGCGCAACGGCGTGTTTATTATGGGCCCGAATGTGAAGGCGCTGGAGCAGGAGGTTGCTGGCTATTTAGGCGTCCGGCACGCTGTCGCGCTCAATTCGGGTACCGACGCGCTGGTTTTAGGCGTCCACGCACTGGGAATCCAGCCCGGCGACGAGGTGATTACCACCCCGTTCACCTTCTTCGCAACCGCCGAAGCTATCAACCACTTCAAAGCGACGCCCGTTTTTGTCGATATCGACCCGCGTACCTTCAACCTCGATGCGGAGCAGATTCGCGCGAAAATCACCCCCCGCACAAAGGCGATTATCCCTGTCCACCTCTACGGACACGCCGCCGATATGGATCCGATTATGGAGATTGCGCGTGAGTATGGCTTGAAGGTGCTGGAAGATGTCGCGCAGGCGTTTGGTGGCGAATATAAAGGGCGCAAGTTAGGCGCGATAGGCGACGCAGGTGCGCTCTCGTTTTTCCCCTCTAAGAACTTAGGCGCGTTCGGCGACGGCGGGATGCTGGTCACCAACGACGACGATGTGGCTGAGACCGTGCAGATGCTGCGCGTGCATGGGGCGCGTAAGAAATACTTCAACGAGCGCGTGGGGGTCAACTCGCGCCTGGACGAGATTCAGGCGGCGATTCTGCGCGTGAAGTTCCGCTACTTAGACGAGTGGAACCGCAAGCGGCGTGCGGCGGCGGCGCGCTATAACGAACTCCTGCGCGACATTCCTGCCCTCGAGACGCCCTACGAAGCGCCCTACGCGTATCATGTGTATCACCAGTACACGATCCGCGTGCGAGGCGACCGACGCGACTGGCTGCAGGCGCAGCTGAAAGAGGCAGGAATCGATACTTTCGTTTACTACCCCGTGCCGTTGCACCTGCTGCCGATTTACCGCGAGATGGGGTTGAGTCTGCCCGAAGCGGAACGGGCGTCGCGCGAGGTGTTGAGCTTGCCGATGGGGCCAATGTTGACCAAGGAAAGCCAGTACGAAGTGGCGCGAAGTATTCGTCGCCTGCGAGAATCGGGGCGCGATGAGCCGAGTTAGCTTTGGCAGCGGTTTCTGGTTTCTCTTCTCAGGCGCAGCGGCATCCCAGGCGATACTGGTCCTCATCGCGCCTGTAATCACTCGCTTGTATAGTCCTGCAGCGTTGGGTGAGCAAGCAATCTTCGTGGCGACTGTATCGGTGCTGACCGTGTTCGCCACAGGACGCTATGAACTGGCAATCCCTTTGCCCGCGCAGCAACGCGAGGCTACTGCGGTGATGATGTTTGGCGTTGGGCTGTGCCTGATTGTGGCGGTCGCTGCGGCGATTATCTCCGCATCGTTTCATGGCGTGATTCGGGAAGTTTTCGGGGTAAGCAGCGTGACCCTCTGGTTGTTGCCTGCAGCGGTCTTGCTCTCGGGGCTAGTGCAATTAGCCTATCAGTGGCGGCTTCGGCAGCGCGCCTATCAGCGCTGTTCCAGCTCGCGCCTCGCCTACTCGTCTACGATGGCGGTCGGGCAGTTGACGGGTTTTCCCTGGGGGGTCGCTGCGCTTCAAGCCTCAGTTGTTCTTGGGTTCGCCGCGCAGCTACTCACACTGGCGGTGCAACGCGGGATTCAGCTTGGGGAGCTTGCATTGCAGACGATTATGCAAGCAGGGCGTCGATATCGCCACTTCGCCCTGTTCTCCACATGGTCGGTTCTCTTGCAAACGCTCAGTCTGCAGATACCTGTCTTTTTACTCAGTGGCTCTTTTGAGCTGGCGATTGCGGGGAACTTTGCGTTAGCGCTGCGCGTGCTACAAACCCCGACCCACTTGCTGGGCGCTGCTCTGGGGCAGACTTTTCTGGCAGAGGCGGCGCGTCAGCGGGAGCAGCTGCCCGAAATGACGCGCGTGTTGTATCGGCGTCTGACGGCGATTGCAGTTCCTGTGGCACTTATCGGCGCAGCGCTGAGCGGGGTGCTGTTTCCCCTCCTTTTCGGGCAGGAGTGGCGTCCCGCGGGTGTCATGGCGCAGTGGATGGCAGTGTGGTTGGCTTCGGTGCTGATCGGGACGCCACTGAGCGAGGTGATTACCCTCCTGGAACAACCGTGGCGGGGGCTGCTCTTTAATGCAACGCTTTTGCTCACACGCGCGACAGGACTGATCCTCGGGATCTGGCAGGACGACTGGCTGCTGGGCGTCGCGCTGATGGCGATACTCAGCACGATATGCTGGTGGGGGTTGATTATCTGGTGTCTGAACGCGGCGGGAAACCCGATGAGGGTTCTTATGGAGCCAGCGCGCAGTGCCGGATGGTGGCTCGCCCTTCTGGGGCTGGCGTTAGGCGTTGCTCACCTGAGCAGCTGGCTCCAGGCGGTCAGTGGTGTTTTGCTTACACTCACCATGCTGGGTTACACAGTCCGAGTGATTAGACGGGAGGCGTTGCCCTGATGCACATCGTTGTCCGCTTGACTCACCCCGATTGGCGACAGGATTCGCAGCAGCGGCTCTGGCTTCGCGGCGCACCGATTTTCGAGAACGCGTCGATTGACGCGGAGGCGTTCGTAAAGCGCATAGCCACTTGCTCCACAACGGCGCAGTGGCGGGCCTTCGTAAGTCGATTGGAAGGTTTTTTTGCCTTCGTGTCGCTTACACCAACTGGGGCAGCCGTTGGCGTCGATCGGGTGCGCAGCATCCCCCTTTTCTACGCGGAACATGATGGCACCCTCTACCTGAGCGACAGCGCGGAGTGGCTGCGTCAACAACTGCAGATTAAGACCCTCCAGCCCGACGCCCGACAAGAGTTCTTGCTGACGGGTTTTGTTTCGGGCAATCGTACCCTGTTGCCAAGCGTCAGGCAAGCGCAGGCGGGCGAAGTCGTGCTTATTGAGTCGGCTGAAGCCTCATGGAAATATACGCCCCTGCGCTACTACCTTTTCCGTTCCTTGCCGCCTGCCTCCTTGAGTGAGGCGGAGTTCGATGAGACGCTGAGCCGGGTGGTCTTCGAATGCATCGAGCGGCTCACTCGATGGGCTGCAGGGCGTCCAATTGTCGTGCCGCTGAGCGGCGGCGCGGATTCGCGCCTGATTGTGACCGCGCTGCGCTATTTGAACTACAGTCCCCTCCTCGCTTTCAGCTACGGCGCAGCGGGCAGTCGCGACCCGAAGCGTAGCTCACAGGTAGCACAGGCGCTGGGAGTTCCTTGGCAATATGTTGGATACAGTCGCCGCCTGTGGGACGCCTACTGGAACACCGAGACGCGGCGACGCTACTGCCTCTGGGCGTCTAACTGGAGCGCGATGCCCCATACTCAGGACTGGATAGCCGTGCAGGAACTCAGGCGCACGGGATTTCTCGCGCACGATGCTGTATTGGTTCCTGGGCACTCCGCTGACTTCGTTGCTGGCAGCCATATTCCAGCGACTTTTTTCGAGCCGCGCGGTTTTGCCTCCGCCGAAGTCGCCGCCGCCATCTGGGAGAAGCACTGTAGCCCGCCCTATCGTCCGCCTGTACGCACTCGCTATCTCGAGCAGATTCAGCGCATGCTTCACATAGAAGGGGAGATCCCGCAGCAAGAGGCTGTAGATGCGTTCGAGCAGTGGGACTGGCAGGAGCGTCAGGCAAAGTATATTGTAAACTCTGTGCGGCTGTATGAGTTCTGGGGCTATTCCTGGTGGCTGCCGCTGTGGGACAACCCGTTTGTAGAGTTCTGGCAACGCACGCCACTGGAGCAGCGTTTTGGACGCAGACGCTACCTCGAGTTCGTGCAGTATTTTACCCGCGCCTACGGCAATGAACGGTTAGCGCAGGTTCCCTTGGCAGTTCCAGCGCGCCATCGTGTGTCGCTGCCACCCTTCCTCCAGCGGGTTCTCCACATACATCGGCGTATGGCGCATCTGCCCGAAGCGAACAACCCCTGTGCGCTCTGGCAAATCGGTTGGGGAAGACAGATTAATAGCTTCTATCATCACGGCTTTATACGAGAGGCAGAGCAGACCCTGCGGAAGCCCATCCAGCTCCAAAACATCATCGGGGATTCTTCCCTCTGCTCAGAATGACAATTGTGGTCTACCAAAGTGCCTCAAAGATCATAACCCAGGTTGCACCTGTCGGTTTTGAGCAGGCAAGATCTTGCTCCGCTCGGAATGACAAGGTCGTTTTTGCGCAAATAAGCGTGTCATTCCGAGCCCAAGGCAAGGAATCTCGGCACAGGGAGCAACTTGGGTTAATTTGCCCCCGTCCCAACCTCCCCCGTAGGTGGGGGAGGCATTGCGGCTCCCCGCGCATGCGCTCTCTCCCCGCTTGCGGGAACGGTCAGGGTGGGGGTGGCTTTGGCGTACATTTCAGGGTAAAAAGGAACGATTTACCCCACGAGGAATCACCGCACCTACCCCATCTGTCGCAACTCCGCCACACTCCCGTTCGGCAGGGGTATCTGACTCGCGTTGCGGTTCAGGTACTCTGCCAGCGCGCCGCGTAAGCCCCGCGCCCACGGATTGCGCGGCTCGTCGGTCAACACCACAATCAGGTAATCGCGCGCTCGCGTGAGCGCGACATAAAGCGTGCGTTGCGCTTCCGCCTCCGTGCGTTTGTCCGCCTGCTCCTGCAGCACGCGCAGGGGGAGGGGAGCATAGGGCGCAGGGTGGTCAGGGCGCAGGATCTGCATCGCCACGACGCCCGCCTTGGCGTCCACCTCCAGGTGCGCCTCGCGCGGGCGCGGGCGAAACGCCGTATCCGCCACGAACACCACAGGAAACTCCAGCCCCTTCGCGCCATGCACGGTGTAGAAGCGCACGACATTCGCCGTCTCCTCGTAGGTAGGGGCGTTGCCCTCGCGCTGTTCGAGGCGGCTGGTCAGCTCCAGCTGCTGCGCGAAGTCGCGCGGGCGTGTGTGGGGCTGTTCCAGCGCCATCGCCAGCAGTTTACGCACATTCGCCGCCGCCTGTCTGCCCCTCTCACCCTGCGTGAGCAGCTTCACCTCGTACTGGCTGCCTTCCAGCGCGCGCGCCAGTATCGCGCCCACCGTCCACTCGCCCACGCGCTCCGTCAGCGGCTCGAACCATTCGCGGAACGCCTGCAGTCGCTCGGCGTCGGGCGGGTCGAGGTCAGTCTCGTCGTCCAGACACAGGCGCAGGGGCAGCTCGGTCTGCTCAGCGCGTTGGGTGAGTATCATCAGCGCGTCGGGACTAAGCCCTGCCAGCGGCGAGCGCAGCACGCACGCCAGCGCGAGGTCGTCTTCCGCGTCGCTGAGGGCGCGCAGCAGGTTCACCAGGTCGCGCACCTCGTACCGCGCCCAGTAGCCTCTCCCGCCCCCAACCACAAAGTAGGGCACACTTGCCTCGCAGAACGCCACCTCGAACTGCGCCACTGCGGTGAACTGATGGAACAGTACGGCGAAGTCGCCATACTGCGCGGGACGCTCTGCGCCTGTGTCGGGGTCATGCACGGTCAGGCTCTGATTTTCGACCCAGTGACGGATTTGCGTTGCAATCAGCGTTGCTTCTCGTTGCGAGTTGCGCTGAGGCAGTCGCCAGACCTGCACGCGCGGCTCGGCGGGCGAGGGCGCAGGCGGGCGCATCGGCTCCAGACGCAAAAACCGCGCTCCCCATAAATGCCCGAACACCCGCTCCACGAACGCCAGAACATCGGGGTGCGAGCGGAAGTTCGCCTGCAGGGGCACAAGGCGTCCATTGGTCTGGCGCGTGCGCTGTTGCCATCCCTCGAACACGCACGGGTCGGCATAACGAAAGCCATAGATGGACTGCTGCGCGTCACCCACCACCATCAGGTTGCCCCCCGCCGATAGAATATCGATAATCTGCGCCTGCAGCCCGTCGATATCCTGCGTCTCGTCGACCAGCGTATACAGGAACTGGCGCTGGTAGCGCTTGCGTACCGTGGCGCAGTCGCGCAGCATCTGCAGGGCGCAGATTTGCATATCGTCGAAATCGAGTGCGCTGCGTTGCTGCTTGAGGGCTTCGTAGGCATGCAGGTACTCGAGGGTGAGCGTCAGCAGGGCGCGGCTCATCTCGCGGGCGCGCGCCTCCAGTTCGGGGTTCAGGTCACCCCACAGGCTCTGCAGCGAGCGCTGGAGTTCTCTCTGAATCTCTGGGTTCTCGATGGGCATTTCCTGATCGCCGATCAGGAGCCTGATTTCGCCGATCGGAGGGTTCGGGTCGACAATCGGAAGCCTGATGTTTGGGAAATTGGAAACCTCACCCTCCAGCCCCCTTCCGATAAGGGTACACGGTTCTGCCTCAACTGCGGGCGCAGCCGTCTTATTTTCTCCCGCCTTCTGAACCTCACCTCCCAGGTTCCTCTCCGTACACGGAGAGAGGGAGTCAGGCGCGTGGGCGGGGGCAGCTCCCCCCTCTCCGCTTACGGAGAGGGGGTCTGGGGGGGTGAGGTCAGTGCGCACGGAGAGGGAGGACAGGGGGTGAGGGCTAAGAATCTCGCTCACCGCCCTCAGCGTGTAATACCGCATCAGCGTCTCGGCGTCGGGGTAATTGTCCAGCCAGCGTTGCAGGGCGTCGGCGGTCAGCCCCTGATGGCGCACGGTCTCAGCGACGCGCTGCACGATTGTATAAAGCGACTCCAGCGGGTTGCCGCGGACATGGTCTAAGTTCAGGTAATCGGCGATGAGGTCGATGAGTGGGTCGGTTTCGAAGTCGCGGGGTTCCTTGAGCAGCTGAGCGAGGGCGCGATGGAATGCCTCGCGCTTGAAGTGGTGCGCGGCGGGGCTGGGCAGCACGCTCAGGTCGGGGTCGACGCCCGCTTCGAACGGGTTCTCCTGCAGCAGGCGGCGGCATAGGGCGTGGACGGTATGGATGTAGGCGTTCTCGACGCGGGCGCGGGCGTCGCGTAGCCCGCGCTGTTCGAGCTTGCGGATGATGCGCGTTTTCATCTCGGCGGCGGCGTTGCGCGTGAAGGTAATCGCCAGGATGCGTTCGGGATCGACGCCCCGCTCGGCGACTAAATGCACGAAGCGCTCAGTCAGCACGCCTGTTTTGCCCGAGCCTGCGCCCGCGACGACGGCTAACAGCCCCTCGCCGTGCGTGATGGCGGCGTGTTGCTCTGGCGTCCAGCGCATAGAACGCTTATTTTACCCTCCCCGTGTACCCGCGCCATCAGGAGGCGACACATCCTCATAGCACGCGCTATCGAAGAGCGAATCGCTACCGACTTCGATAGGATTCGGGGTGCAATTCTCCTGCCAAAGTGAACATCCAAAACAAGTAGGCGTCTATAGGCGCGTGGAGGATGAAAACGATGCGACTTAAATGGATTGCCGTAAGCGTCTTTGCCGCGGCGCTGGTGGGTAGTGCGTTCGCCCAGAGCGGGTTTGGGCAACCCCGACAGGGCGCGCCGGGACAAGGGCAGCAGCGTGGACAGGGCTTCGGACGCATGATGGGCGCGGGTATGGCAGGCACGCTGCTGGAGCGACCCGATGTGCAACGCGAACTGAACCTGACCGAGCAGCAGAAGAGTCAGATTCGACAGATGCAGGAGAACCAGCGCACCGCGATGCAGGAGCTGCGCAACCTCCCGCCTGATCAGCGACGACAGCGCATGCAGGAAGTGCGCGAGAAGAACGACCCGACCAAAGTGTTGAACGAGACCCAGAAGAAGCGACTGCGCGAGATCGAACTGCAGGCGATGGGGTCAACTGCTCTCCTGCAAGACGAGGTGGCGAACGAGCTGAAGCTCACTCAGGAGCAGCGCTCCCGCCTGCAAGGGATTGTGGTGCAACAGATGCAGCAGCTGCGCGAGCAGTTTCAGAGCGGCGGCTTCGGTCAGGGTCAGGGCGCACAGCAGATGCAGCAGATGCGCGAGCAGATGGAGAAGCAGATGCTCGAGGTGCTGACCCCGGCGCAGCGTCAGCAGTGGCAGCAGATGCAGGGCAAGCCGTTCCAGTTTGAAGGCGGTCGCCCGATGCCGTGGGGCGGCGGACGCGGCGGCTTCGGCGGTCTGCAGGGCGGTCCGCGCGGCGGTTCGGGCTTTGGCGGCGGACGCGGCTTTGGCAACTAAAACCTCTTTCGTGAAGCTTACCTCCTCAAGCGAACACCGGCAGAGTGCGCCCTCCCGCAAGGGAGGGCGGCTCTGTTTAAGAAGTACCCTTAGCGATATTCGTCAGGGAGTTGCCCGTATCTTGTTTCCTCGGGGCAACTTCTGGTTCTTATGTGAACCGAGCCGTGTCGGGCGACATAGACAATGGCGGAGACGCGGAGCGTGGTACGGCATCTAACCCTTTCAACACGATCCACGAGGGTGCTTTCTGTGTACCAACAGGCGATACGGTTCGTATCGCGCCAGGCAACTACAACGCGCGGTTCCGCCTCTGGCGACCGATGCGGCTGGAGCGCGACGGCGCCTCAGGAACTGTCGTGATTGGTAGACCCTGAAACCTACAACGCGGGGGCGCATACTGATTTCGCACCCCAACCGAAGCAGGTTCTTAACTACCAGAGGAGGCACTTTGCGATGAAAACGCTCTTACGATGGCTGAGCCTCTCGGCAGCCCTGCTGCTGAGTCTGATTTTCGTCTATGCCCAACAAGGCGGCAACTACGACAACAGCTGGTGGAGCATCGACAACGGCGGCGTGTCGTTCGCGTCGGGCGGCGTGTATGAGACAGGCGTGACGCTGGGACAGTGGGACGCCTCGAACGAGCTGCTAGGACCGCCCCCCTATCGCAACACAGGTGGGTTCTGGGCAGTGCCGTTGCTCGCGCCCTCCAACGGTGATGTGGACGGCGACGGCTGCGTCGATGACGCCGACCTATTGAGCGTGCTGTTTGCCTTCGGGCAAAGTGGATTAGGTCTGTTCCAGGATCTGAATCAGGACTACGTGGTAGACGGCGCAGACCTGTTGACTCTGCTATTCAACTTCGGGCAGGGCTGCTGACCCATGTAAAGCGTGCGGCGGGCGATTCCTGCCGCACGACTCTCAATTCTCTACCGATTCCTTCGCCCGCTGCCATAGTTCCTCCCATTCGTCGGCGGATAAACTCTCCAGTGCGCGCCCTTGACGCGCGGCTTCCGCCTCCATCCACTGAAAGCGGCGCGTGAAACGGTCCACCATCGTGCGCAGGGCGTCCTCAGCGTCCACCTGCGCGTGGCGAGCGATGTTGACCACCGTGAACAGCAAATCGCCCAGCTCGCTGGCGATGCGGTCCCTGTCGCCCGACTCGATGGTATGGCGCAACTCAGTTTCCTCTTCGCGCAGTTTGTCCAGCACGCCGTAAATTGAATCCCACTCGAAGCCGACGCGCGCGGCGCGTTTGGAGATCTCCTGTGCGCGGGCAAGCGCGGGCATGGCGCGCGGTACGCCCTCCAGCACTGACTCACGCCCCGATTGCGCCTGTTTGGTTCTGTCCCAGTTTTTCAGCACCTGCTCGGCGGTCTCGGCGTGCGCCTCGCCAAACACATGCGGGTGGCGCGAAATCAGTTTCTCGGTCAGGTACTGCACGACGCCGTCGATATCGAACGCGCCCGTTTCCCTCGCCATCTGGCTGTGCATCAGCACCTGCAGCAGCAGGTCGCCGAGTTCCTCGCGCAGCGCGACGGGGTCGCCCGAGTCGATGGCTTCCAGCGTTTCGTAAGTCTCTTCGAGCAGGTGCGGTTTGAGGCTTTCGTGGGTCTGCTCGCGATCCCAGGGGCAGCCGTCGGGCGCACGCAGCGCGGCGACCACGCGCGCCAGTCCCTCGAAACCGCTGTATACCTGCTCCCGACGGGAGCAGGAGGGCACAAGCAGATAGGTAATCGCGTCGCAGGGCAGTTGATGCAGCTGGTGCAGCGCGACGCGGCGATACTCGGTCAGCGACTCGTCGCCCGGCGCGTGAATCAGGAACGCTTCGAACGCCGGAGGGTAGAAACGCGCTAATTGCTGTTGCACAGCGCGTAGGCGTTCGGGCGTTTCTACGCCAAACCAGAGCGACGGAACCGTCGGGTCGAATCGCAGATGAGGCAGGCGACGCGCGTCCAGAACCTGCAGCCCCTCGACCGCGGGAAACAGCACTGCCTCCAGCGTAGGCTCGATAAAACTTCGGCTGGGCACCAGGCGCACGGGGCGTCCCCGTTCCGTCGCAGCTTGCAAGATGGTCGCCGAAAGCAGATTCGCAACTAGCGGATGTCCTGGCGTCGCGACGGCGACCGCGCGTTCGGGCGCGTTCAGGATGAGTTCCAGCGCCTTCTCTGGCTCTTGGGGGCATGGCTCGTAGTCGACGCCCGCCCATTTGAGGGCGCGGGCGCTGGGGTGGTCGGGATGGGTGAGAAATACGCGCTGAGCGCGGCGCAGGGCATTAAGTGCGTATTCGCTCAGCTCCTGCGCGCCGCCCGCGCCCAGCCCGACCAGGTAAATCATCAGCGTTTCTCAGCAGGTTTCTGTTCTGCAGGTTTCGCCGACTGCTCTGCGGGTTTCCCGCCGTCGGTCGGCTTGCCCTGCTGCGGCTCCAGCTGCGCCAGCGTCTTCTTCAGTTCGTCCATAGCCTTCTCATACTGCTTCTTCCAGGTCTCGGACTTGATTTCCACGGGCGTGTTCGCCATCCGCTTCATCATCTCCAAGTTAAGGTCGCGGTTGGTCTGCATGCCCTTCTGCAGCATGAGCTGCTCACGGATGTTATCCTTCACTTCCTCGAAGGGCATCTGGCGTCCTGCGCTTTTGGCAAGCACTTCGAACCGCCCTACCCAGCCGTCGCCAACAGGGATCCAGTCCGTCACCTGCATCGGCTTCGCGTTTTTGAGAACATTGCGCACGCGCTGAAGGATTTGCCCATTCGGGGTGTTGGGTAGTTGCCCTTCCAAAGGAAACTCGTTCTCGCCCGATTGCACGTTCGCGACAGGGTTCTGCGAGTATTTGTTCACGATGCTCTGGAAGTTGAAGCCGCGCTTGAGGTCGTTATCGATCTGTTGGCGCACTTCGGGGTTCTGCACGAGGATGACGCGCACGCGCGCGGTGGCAGGGCGATAGAACGCCTGCTTGTTCTCCTCGTAAACCTTCTTTACTTCCTGCTCGGTGACGGTGACGCCCTTCGTGCGCAGATTGAATTCAGCAAGCGCGACTCGCACGCGCTGACGATAGTCCTCCAAGGTCAGCTGCTGCTCGTCGATGGCTTGTTTGACCTGGGGATTATTTTTCAGTTCGCGCTGCACGCGCTCATCGACCTGCTGGTCGGTTGGCAATACGCCTTCTTCTTTTGCCATGTCGAGCAGCACCTGCTCGCGGATCATCTGCACAAGGGTCGTGTAGCCCGCGGGGGCAGTGGTGGCCTGGTTCCCAGCGATTTGGACAGGGGTAGGCATCAGTTCCAGGCGGCGCAGGTACATATCCTTGTCGATAGAAGTTTCGCCCACTTTGGCGACGATGTTGTCTTGTTTCCCACCGCACGCGCTCAAAGCAACCACTGCCAGCGCTGCGAACCCTGCTCCAAAAAGACTCGATAATTTCATCCGTTCTCCTCCGTACTGCGTCGTGTGAGATTGAGTATCAGCTCCACTTCGCCTTGGGCGTAGCCAGTCTGTCGGGCGATTTCGGGCACGCTCAGCCCCCGCTCCGCCAGAACCGCGACGGCGCCATACGGCGAAGTTTCCGATGCTGATAGGTTATACCCTGAATCGGGCGTGAAAGTTTCATGCACTGTGGCTTGAGCGTCCTGCTCAAGTATTGGCAACCCCGTGGCTTGAGCGTCCCGCTCAAGTATGTCACTGCATCCGGTGCGAATGCTCTTTTGCACGGACGAGACGCCCGTGCCACGCGGGGCATAGTCGGGCTGCACGGACGAGACGCCCGTGCCACGCCGCTCCAGCTCTTTCAGCCTTGTTTCAATCCGCGCTTCCGCCTGCGCCGCCTCCTCCGCGAGCTTCTGGAGTAGAGCGTCCACCGTTTGTCGCAACTCTTCCAGCTCGCCAGTAAGCGACTGGCGCGCCGCTTGGGCGCGCAGCTCAGCCTGGGCGCGTAAAAACAGGAGCCACCCTGCAATCAGCAGCAGCGCTTGCAACAGCACCATCAGTTCCGACATCGTTTAGACCTCCACATCCAGCGCGTGCGGTTCATCGTCGGGCGCGGGTTCATGTGCAAGGGATGGCAGCTTGCGCGGAGGCTGCCCCTTACGCGTGTCCTGCTCGCGCTCTTCGCGCGGGGAGCGCTCTTTGACCTGCGGAACCATCGCCACACGCTCTGGCGGGCGCACCGATTCAGGCATCGCGTCGCCTCGTGCGGAAATTATCGGAAATTTTGGAAGCGCGCTTTACAGTTGCGAGGAACCTGCTGAGATCTCTTCGAAGGGTTTAACAAAGGTCACCCTCTTTCGCAGCGAGTTACGGGATGTTCTTAAGTGCTTCCTGCAAGAAGCTCGCGCATGGTAAGTCCCTCAAAGATTAACTCGTCCTGTTTACCTGCTGTTCTTTCTCCCGACCTCCCCCGTGAACGGGGGAGGAGTCGCGGCTGCCCGCGCGTGCGCTCCCTCCCCGCTTGCGGGGAGGGTTGGGGTGGGGGGAGACTTTGGCGCAGGCGTGGGGAGAAAAAGGGACGATTTAACATTGGAGGCTCTACCATGCGCTGTCGGCTCGCATGTGGGAAGGATTCAGCAACCATCGCCATCGCCGAACCGTTCGAGTCGCTCAGCATACAACTCCTCCCGCTCCAGATAGCCCTTGCCCCATATGGAAAAGCCCTCGCGCATCTGTTGTACCATGCGCTGAATTGCCTCAGCGCGTCGCGCACGAGTCTCTTCTGAGGGAGTCTCGAACACCACCAACACTTCCGCCTCCTGTATTCCAGGAGGCAATTGCTCCAGAATAATCTGCCCGTTTCGATAGCGTCCCTTGACGACGGTCAGCGCCACAGTTTCACCTTGAAGGAATATACCTCTGTAGGAGCGGACTAACTCACCGTCGCCAGCGCGAATCGATGGCGGAAGCGGCTCACGGCGTCGCGAAGCGCCGTATGGTCGGGCTTGCTCAAATCAGGGTCTTGCTCAAGCATGCGGAACGCCTCCTGACGCGCCACCTCCAGCAGGCGCATGTCCTTCACCAGATCCGCCACGCGAAACGAGGGCATCCCGCTCTGCTTCGTGCCGAAAATCTCGCCCGGGCCGCGAATCTTCAAGTCTTCCTCCGCGATTATAAAGCCGTTGTTTGTGCGCGCCATGATTTCCATGCGCCGCTGGGCGTCTTCCGATTTCGGATTGGCAATTAGCACACAGTAGGATTGATGCTCGCTGCGTCCGACGCGCCCGCGCAGCTGGTGCAGCTGCGCCAAGCCGAACCGATCGGCGTCCTCAATCACGATTACCGCGGCGTTGGGCACATCGACGCCCACCTCAATCACGGTCGTGGAGACCAGAATGTCCAACTTGCCCGCACGGAACGACTCCATCACTGCCTCTTTCTCGGCGGGTTTCATGCGCCCGTGCAGGAGTCCGACGCGCAGGTCGGGGAAGACATCTTTCTGCAGGTGTTCCGCCATCTCTTCGGCGGCGCGCACCTGCAGCTTGTCCGATTCGTCAATCAGCGGGCAAATCACATACGCCTGTCGCCCCTCTTCGATGAGTTTACGCACGCCCGCGTAGACTTTCAGTCGCTCTTCGGGCGTTTTCCAGTGGGTCTTGACGGGCTTGCGTC
Source organism: uncultured Fimbriimonadales bacterium (assembly GCA_937992175.1). Taxonomy (GTDB): domain Bacteria; phylum Armatimonadota; class Fimbriimonadia; order Fimbriimonadales; family GBS-DC; genus GBS-DC. The sequence continues at coordinate 24,587 of CALKLF010000080.1, forward strand.
CGGGGGGCATCTCGTCGATGATGGACACATCGAGTTCACCGTAGAGGGTCATCGTGAGCGTGCGGGGGATGGGCGTTGCGCTCATCACGAGCAGGTGGGGCATAACGCCCTTATCGCGCAGGGCGGCGCGTTGCAGCACGCCGAAGCGGTGCTGCTCGTCCACAATCGCCAGCCCGAGCCGCGCGAAGCTGACCTCTTCCTGAATCAGAGCGTGCGTACCGACGGCGACCATGCCGCGCCCTGAGGCGACGCGCTCGCGCGCCTGCTGACGCTGCTTGTTGCTCAGCCTGCCCACGAGCAGCTCCACGCTGATTCCCAGTGGCTGGAACAGGCGATGCAGGTTGATATAGTGCTGCTCCGCCAGAATCTCCGTTGGCGCCATCATCGCCGCCTGATACTGGTTGTCCACCGCCGCCAAAATCGCCGCCGCTGCAACGATGGTCTTGCCCGATCCGACATCGCCCTGCAGCAGGCGGTTCATCGGGTGAGGCTGCGCCATGTCGCTCCAGATCTCCTGAATCACGCGCTTCTGGGCGTTCGTAAGTTCGAACGGCACAAGACGCTGCAGCTGGGTGTTCAATCGGTCGGCGTCGATGCGCATCGCGATGCCGCGCTCCTGCTGGTTCTGCCGCCGCTGCATCCCGACGCCAAGCTGCATCAGGAAAAACTCTTCGAACACCAGGCGTCGGCGGGCGGGTTCAATCTGATCCGCCTCGTCGGGGAAGTGAATCTGTTGCAACGCCTGCTGGATGGGGGGCAGTCCAACGCGCTCACGCACGCTGCGCGGCAGAATCTCGGGCGCAAGGTGGGCATACTGCACGGCGTTGTAAAGAATCTGGCGCATGCGCTTCTGGCGGATCCCCTCCGTGAGTGGGTAAATCGGCACGATGCGGTTCACGCTGAGCAGGCTGTCGGGGTCTGCGCCGTCAGGCAGGTCTTCCCACTCGGGCGTCTCCATCTGTAGGCCGTAGGGGTTGTCTTTGACCACGCCGTAGGCGACAATCGTGCTGTTGCGCAGTCGGTTCAGCGTGTCCTTCATATAGGGCTGGTTGTACCAGACCAGCTCCATCACGCCCGAACCGTCGTCGATATAGGCTTTCGTGACGGTCATGTTATTGCGAACTTTGATGTTGTCGACCGTCACGAGTTTGCCTGCGACAGTGACGGCTTCGCCGGGTCGGGCGTGGGCGATTTTGCGGAAGTGGCGTCGGTCTTCGTAGCGGCGCGGCAGATGGAACAGCAGGTCGCCCAGCGTGTAGATGTTGAGCTTGCTCAGCACCTGCGCCAGCTTCGGACCGACGCCTTTCAGGTACTGAATCTCCGTCTCCAGCGTATAGCCCCGCGTCGTGGACATGGTATACAGGAGTATACCTGTTCGCTACTCCTCCTGCCCTTCGTACTTTTCCTTGAGGGCTTGCACAACGGTGGGATCGGCGAGGGTGGTGGTGTCGCCTAACGCGCGCCCTTCAGCGATGTCGCGCAGCAGGCGGCGCATAATCTTGCCGCTGCGCGTTTTGGGCAAATCCGCCGTGAAGAACACCTGGTCAGGACGGGCAATCGCGCCGATTTTCTGCACCACATGCCGTTTCAGCTCGTCCTTGAGGCTCTCGTCCGCGGTGTAGCCCTCTTTGATGATGACGAACGCCGCCACGCCCTGCCCCTTGATTTCGTGATGCACGCCAATCACAGCGGCTTCGGCGACGGCGGGGTGATCCACCAGCGCGCTTTCCACTTCCATCGTGCTGAGGCGGTGCCCCGATACATTAATTACATCGTCCACGCGCCCCAGCAGCCAGAAGTAGCCATCCTCATCTTGACGCGCGCCGTCGCCCGTGAAGTAAATCCCCTCATACTTGCTCCAGTAGGTCTGGATAAAGCGTTCGGGGTCGCCCCACAGCCCGCGCGTCATGGAGGGCCACGGCTTCGTTATCACCAGATAGCCGCCGTGATGGGTATCTACGGGCTGTCCCCTGTCGTCCAGAATCGCGGCGAATGTGCCTGGGAAAGGTTTCGTGGCGGAGCCGGGTTTTGTCGCAACGATTCCGGGCAGCGGGGTAATCATAATCGCGCCTGTTTCGGTCTGCCACCATGTGTCCACAATCGGGCAGCGTCCGCTGCCGATGTGTTCGTGATACCACATCCACGCTTCGGGGTTGATGGGTTCGCCCACGCTGCCCAGCAGGCGCAGGCTGCTCAGGTCGTGCTTCTGGGGGTACTGCTCGCCCCATTTCATAAACGCGCGGATGGCGGTCGGCGCGGTGTAGAGGGTGTTCACGCGATACTTCTCGACAATCGCCCAGAATCGGTCGCGGTCGGGGTAGTCGGGCGCGCCCTCGTAAATCACACAGGTCGCCCCGTTCGAAAGCGGTCCGTACACGATGTAGCTGTGCCCCGTCACCCAGCCTACATCGGCGGTACACCAGAAGATGTCTTCGTCTTTGAGGTCAAACACCCACTTTGCGGTGAGCGTGACGCCGGTCATGTAGCCGCCTGTAGTGTGCATGATGCCTTTCGGCTTGCCTGTGGAGCCGGAAGTGTAGAGCAGGTAGAGCAAATCCTCGCTGTCCATCGGCTCCACGGGGCAGGTGAGGGGCGCATCGCGCATCAGGTCATGCCACCACAGGTCGCGCCCTTCTTGCATATTGACCGTGTAATCGCCGCCGATGCGCTGGTACACGACAACTTTTTCGATGCTGGGCGTATGGCGCAGGGCGTCGTCGGCGTTGCGTTTGAGGGGCACGATGCTCCCGCGTCGCCAGCCGCCGTCAGCGGTGACTAAAACTTTCGCCTGCGCGTCGTTAATGCGGTCAGCGAGCGCGTCTGCGCTGAACCCACCGAAGACCACCGAGTGCGGCGCGCCGATGCGGGCACATGCCAGCATCGCAATCACCACCTCAGGAACCATCGGCATATAGATACATACGCGGTCGCCTTTTTGCACGCCGAGCGATTTCAGCACATTCGCGAACTTTTGAACCTCACGATGCAGGTCGCCATAGGTCAGCACGCGCTCATCGCCCGGCTCGCCTTCCCAGATGAGCGCCGCTTTGTTGCGCCGCCAGGTCTGCGCGTGCCGATCCACGCAGTTGTAGCAGGCGTTCAGCTTGCCCCCGATGAACCACTTCGCGTAGGGCGGGTTCCATTCCAGCACGGTATGCCATTTTTCGAACCAGACAAGCATTTGCTCGGCGTACTTCGCCCAGAACGCCTCATAGTCCCGCGCCGCTTCGTCGTAAATCGCAGGGTCGTTGATATTTGCCTGTTTTACAAACGCCTCTGAGGGCGGAAAGATTCGCGTCTCCTGCAACAGTGCGTCGATCGCTGTTGGTTGCATCGTCGTCGCCTCCAAAGTGACAGTTCGCGAAGCAACGGGGAACTCCTGCCCCGACCACGTTTCGGAAGCATTTTTCTCGGGAAGCACTTATTATCAAGCGGATGGACACGACGCTCAGCACCCCTGCCCGAAGTTGAACAATACAATCAGCAGGTCGGCATTGTCCACATTTCGATCGCGGTTCAGGTCTTCCAGCCTGCCGATACCCGTTGCGCCGAAGTTGAACAGCACGATGAGCAGGTCGGCATCATCCACGCAGCCGTCGCCGTTCACATCGCCTGCGCGGCGCGTGTCCTGAATGCGGAAGTTGCCGGGGTTAGGACTGTAGAACACATGCCCGACAGGCTCTACGATAAGGCGGGCGCGCGTGCTGACCACATTCGGCACAACGACGGTTTCGACGCCGTCGTTGGGCGTGTTCGCCTTCAGCACAATCAGATTGCCCGATTCGTAGTCCAGCCCGCCGTCCAGCGAGAGCAGGATATTGACCGTAGCGGCGATGCTACCTCCGCCCACCTGCCAGATGACGGCTTGCGTGGAGCCGACATTCCATGTCGTGTCGGATGCGGGTTGCGTGACGCGAAATGGCGCGCCGTTAACCGTGACCCGGGTTGTGGCGATGGCTACGCCACCCCCACCTGCGCGATTATCACGCACGGTGCAGCGGAAGGTCATCGTGCGGTTCGTGGCAGGTAGCGTCTCCCACCGATCGGTCGTGTTGTTCATCACGGTTTGCAGGCGTGGGAAGAAGCGCGTGGGACTGAGGACAGGCAGGCGCGAGCGGAACAGGGGGGTGCTATCGTATTGCTCCCAGCAGTAGGTGAGGGTGTCGCCGTCGGGGTCGCTGCCGGTGGCGGTCAGGCGGAACGGTGTGCTTTGCGGAACGCGCACGAAACTCGGCGCGGTTACGGTGGGGACTGTATTATTGATTGTGGTACGCGCGGCGCAGGCGTTGCCCACGCTGTCTGTGATGAAATTGATCGTCTCTGTGATGTTGTGCGTGTGGAAGTAGGGGTCAGAGTTTGGCTGCACATCATCGCTTGCGCCGCAGACGCCCGCATACGCCATAATCGTGCTGCCGCTGCCTGGTTCATAAGGGAACGGCGCGCTGCTGCCTGCGCATGAGCGATAAGTATGGTTCGCCGCGAACTGGTGTCCCATTTCATGCGCCACATAGTCGATGTCAAACGCGTCGCCGCGAGGCACTAACAAGCCCGAGACGCCGTGCGCCTTCTGCCCTGCACGGCACACCACGCCCAGTCCTGCGTAGCCGCCAAAGTTGCCTCGCGTGAAAACGTGTCCAAAATCGTAGTTCGCAGAGCCTAACACAGAATCCAGTGTCGCTTGGTTCTCGCTGCCACGGTATCTTCGTGCGGCGCGTTCCAGAGGATTCGGCGCATACGCGCTTCATCCAGCCGAAAGGTTCGATAGGCGCGCAGTTCCGAAACGAGGTCGTAGCCCAGACCTGCATCAGCTGTCGGTGCGGGAACCGGCTGCCAGAGCGCGTCTGGCGATTGTTGAGCGGACACCGTCGTTATGAAACAAACCAGCCCCAGTGTAAGGCTGAGCATCTTTATCCTGTTCATGGCACTCACCATAGGAATTATACATCGTGCGCGGTTCAGTCATCGTCAAAATTGCGTAATCGCCTGCAAATACCAGCCTGCGCGGGTGTCGGGCGCGCCGTCGTCGCGCAGGCGACTCGCGCGATAGCGCAGGGTGAGCAGGCTCCGCTCCGTCGCCTGGTAGCCGATAAGCAGTTCCAGCGTATAGCCGCGCGCACCGGGGCGGTACTCGTGGAAGCGGCGCAGGTGCGCATAGTCCATTGCATAGAGCCAGCGTCCGTTCTGATGCTCCGCGCGGGCGTAGAAGCCGATGCGGTTCGCGCCGAGAGGGTGTCCCATCGGCAGGTCTTTGTAATAGTAGGCGTAGCGGCGCGGGTGGTTGGAGTTGTCGTACACGCCGCCTGTGCGCGTGCCGTCGGAGCGCGCGATTTCCAGAATCAGGCGCGTGTTGGGTGCGGGGGAGAGCCGCGCGCCCAGCAGCACGGCGACCTTACGCGGGGTAATCGATGACCCCCCCAACGCCGTCGGCGCACGCATGTCGTCCATCAGCCAGAACAGATAGATGCGATTCGTCTCGTCGGGCTTGTAAACGACGCCCACCTCCGCCAGATAGTTGAACCATCCTGAACCAAGTTGCGCGTTGCTGTACCATTTCTGATAGAGGTAAAACGGCACAATCTGGCTGACCGCCGCGCCGGGCAGCTCCAGCGCCTTGAACGCCTCGGCGAGCGCGAGTGTCCACCGCTCGTGGAAATCCCGCTCGATGCGCCGCGCGCCCCACCAGGTCGGCTTGCTGTCCTGTTCGAACTGACTCAGGAACTGCTCGAATCGCCATTCGCCGAGCAAGGGAATCCACAGGGGGAACTGAACGCGGGCAAAAGGCACGGCAGGCATCTCGTCGTTGACGAGCAGTCCACCGCTGTAGCCGCCGAGCCAGCGCAGAGTCCCGTAGCCCGCCTGCCATCGCCATTCACCTGCATTGAGGGTGAGCTGGGCGTAGGGGACGGTGCCGAACGCTTTTGGGTTCGCGCCGCTGTGGCGTCGGGCGTCGCTCCAGACAACCTCCAGTAACGCCTGCTCACTAATTGCCCACGCACCTGTAAGACGGTACGCCCCGCTTACGGCGCGCCCGTCGCTTCGGTCGGGATAGGCGAACCCCTGCAGCTCCACGAGGAAAAGCGTCGCCTTGCGTGGCAGGGCAGTCGCAGCGTTCAGTTTCCAGCGCGCGAGTAGGGCTTCGGGGCGGGCGTCGTTGCGCAGGGCGTCGATGAACTCGTCTGTGCTACGCGGAACGCGCTCCAGAGCGCGGGCGGTCGGCTTCAGGCGCGTCAGGTAGTCATACAGCGGGTCGTCGCGCGAGGGCAGTTCTTGCGCAGAGCAAACGCCGATGAAGGTCAAAGCCGCCAGCGCGCCCCAATATCTCAACTCCGCACTGCCCTCCGCTCATGCGCGGCTAGCTTGCCTGTCGCCAGTTCCATCAACATCGCGCGCGCCGCTTCGGGCTGCTCCTTCTCGCAGAGATTGAGCAGCGTCTCCAGCTGGCTCTGGAGCCAGCGCCAGTTCGGCGCGGTGTTGTTGCGCACACGCTTGATTTTGGGGTTTGCGGTGTCTTCCAGCACCTCCTGGTCATAGCAGAGCTGCTCGTGGAGTTTTTCTCCGGGGCGCGTGCCCGTGAACGCGATGGCAATGTCCTGCCCCGGCACCAGTCCGTACAGGCGAATCAGGTCGTGTGCCATGTCGATAATCCGAATCGGCTCACCCATATCGAGGATGTAGATGTCTCCGTGGCTGGTAAACGCGCCTGCGCGCAGAATGAGGTGAACAGCTTCGTTGATGCTCATGAAGTAGCGTCGCATGTCGGGGTGCGTGATGCGTACAGGACCACCCTGCTCGATCTGCGCCTGCAGGGTCGGGATGAGGCTACCGCGGCTGCCCAGCACATTGCCAAACCGCACAATCGCGAATTCGGTATCGCCCTCACAGGCAAGCGCGCTGACAATCATCTCGCCGACACGCTTCGTCGCGCCCATGATGCTCACAGGGTCGACCGCCTTGTCGGTGGACACATAGACGAATTTGCGCACGCCGTGGCGCAGCGCGGTCTCCGCCATGACCCATGTACCCAGCACATTGTTTTTGATGGCTTCGATGGAGTTGGCTTCCATGAGGGGGACATGTTTATGCGCCGCGGCATGGAACACGAGCGTCGGTTGCTCCAGTCGAAATACCGCCTCGATTCGGGCGGCGTCGCGCACATCGGCGATGATGCATTCCGGTTCGTAGTTCAGACGAGTACGCAACTCTTGATCAATCTGATAGATACTGTTTTCGCCTTTGCCCAGCAGGGCGAGGCTGGCGGGACCGAGGTCAGTAATCTGTCGCGCCAGCTCGCTGCCGATGGAGCCGCCTGCACCCGTAATCAGCACGCGCTCGCCTGCGATATACTCCGCCACGGGGCGCAAATCGAACTGCACAGGCGCGCGCCGCAGCAGGTCTTCGATATTCACCTCGCGAATCTGGGTCAGCTGGAAGCCCTGCGTGGGTTCAAAGGGCGGCACAATGCGCACGCGCGCGCTGGTGGAACGGCAAATATTGAAGATGCGGCGCACGACCTCGCCGTCGGCGGCGGAGATGGCGATAATCACATCCTGCACGCCGTATTCCGCAACAATCTGCGGAATATCCTGCGTCGTGCCCAGACAGGGATAGCCGTGAATATACATCGATTGCTTCTGGGGGTCGTCGTCCACGAAGCCCACCACACGCAGCTCCGCATAGGGATTGCGCCGTGTCTCCCGCATCACGATTTCGCCCGTGTCGCCGCCGCCCACCACCAGCGCACGGCGACGCGGCGTCTGATTGCGCGTGTAGGCAAAATACCAGTCATACAGACGCCGCCCGATACGGGGTGCCGCGAGCAGACTCGTCGATAAAAAGCCGAACAGCACCCACTCCGCCAACAGAAACGGACGCCCTCCGTAATAGGCAAACGCCAGCATCCCCACCAGGCAGGCTATATTAATGCCGACACTCGCTTTCAGCAAACGAAACAGATCCATAATCCCCGCATAGCGGCTATGAACCCGATACATTCGCTGCACGAACAGTGCGCCGATGCCAATCACGGCGATTAAGGGCGTCAACCACTGCAGCATACGCTCATCCTGCGCAGTATATCGAAAATCCTGCGCCAGACCAACAGCGATCACCAGTGACGCCGAAATCAGCAGAATATCCGTGAACACCGCTCTCAGAAACTCCGCCCAGCGTCGGGGGGGTATCTGTCGCAACCATCCTATTGTGCCCTTGTTTCCCAAGGCTTCCCTCCGTAGAAATCAGTTTCCTGCAACCACCAGCGAGAACTCGCCCTGTAAAGTATACCCGTCCGAAGCGCGTTCGAAGCGGTTCGGGTATACTTTAGACGCGCGGAGCGGTGCCCGAGCGGCTGAAGGGACACGACTGGAAATCGTGTAGGCTCCGAAGAGGGGTCTCGTGGGTTCGAATCCCACCCGCTCCGCCAGCGTTCACGCCAGCAGAAACCGTACAACCCCGTGCAATAGCCACAACGCCAGTAGCACAACCAGAATCAGATTGAAGCGATCGAGATCCAACCGAAGCGTGCGTCCCGCCACCAGCGCGACAAGGCTGCTCAAGCCCACCACGACCGCCGTCGCCACAATTAGAAACCCTATCGGGTTCGCTTTCCATGCCAGCGCAAACTCCCCGTGCAGAATCGCGCTCACGCTGGTCGTCAAGCCGCAGGAGGGGCAGGGGCGTCCCGTGAGGAAGTAAATCGTGCAGGGGGGCAAGCCCAGTTGCTGATGCGTGCCGTGCCCTGCAGGGTTGGGTGTCAGATAGAAGCCCACCCCGAACATGACCACGACGCCCAGCAACAGCAACGCATGGCTCCAGCGCGCCCAGCCCGCCACTGGAACGAACTCGATCCAGCGCGGGCGCGCCGCGCGCCCCTGAATCATTCCGCCCATAACCAAATCATGATACTCCAGTTGGTGTTGCCCCGAATAATTGTGCCGCGCAATTCCACCTGATTGCTCGGTCGCCATGCGAGCGCGGCGTTGATGTGGCTGCCCGTATGCTCCGCCCGCAGGAAAAGCTGGTTCGTAAGGGGAACATCGAAACCGATAAAGAAGCTCGGCATGTTCGCCCAGCCGAATCCCAGGTGCACGCGCAGGTCGTGATCCAAAGGCGTCTGTCCGAGCGCAGCGATTCCGTACGAGACCGCCAGAAAATAACCCCTGCCCTGCGTCGTGCGGTTGAACAAATCCGACACGCCGACCGAGACTCCTGGCGCATAGCCTGGGATTTCGGGATAGAGGCTGTATTGAAGTCCATAGACCTCCAGTCGACGATCGAATCCTGTGCGTGCACCTTGCACCTCCAGCAAGCCACCAATACGCAAATTGACGAGAACGCGCTCGCGTAGAGGCTCTCCTTGAAAGAAGCCCGCCTCGATTGCCAGTCGCTCAGGGTAGACGAGTCTGCCTGTAGGGATCTCGATCAGGCGATCGGCGAGGGCGGGAAGGGCAATTAGACATATAAGAAGCAGGCAGAGGAGGGTTCTTATACCGATTGGGGTTTCAAGTGCCGTAAAACTTTCGTTGAGGTCGCGCCTGCTGTTTTTCGCCTTCACCCCCAACCCCTCTCCCATGGCGTGGGAGAAGGGGGTCGAGCGCGCGCGCTGCGTCGTTTGTTCCCCCTCTCCCGCGACGCGGGAGAGGGGGCTAGGGGGTGAGGGTGAAAGTGCGACGCTTGATGCCCCGATTGGTAAGTACCTCCCGCAAAAGATCGTCCGCTTGGTGCGACGGCATTCCTGCCGTTGCGGGGTGCGCTGGTACATCGGTTCAAGTGCGACGGCATTCCTGCCGTCGCACCAAGCGTGTCCTCGATTGGCATGCGATTCTTTTAGGTAAGCACTTATTGGCTTGACGCTCTCACCCCCATTCCCTCTCTCACGGCGTGGAAGAACGGGGACACCTGCCAAGAAACGATACTGAAAGAGATTCCTCGCTTTGCTCGGAATGACACAAGTTGCCATTCCGAGCAAAGCGAGGAATCTCAACCACTTATAAGGCAACCTTCGCCTCATACAGCACCCTTGCTTGCTCATCGGGCAGGTCGCGGTTGCGTTTGTGCAGCACGCGCACGATGGCTTCCGTTGCGCCGTCGGGGATGGGCGCGCGGATGACCCTGCGCTCGCCAGGCTTGAGTCGGGTGTCATTGCCGTCGATCGCGACATTGTCTGCCAGCAACGTCTGGTGCTTGCCCGCCTCCGAGTCGCCCTTCAGAAAGCGCGCTTCCACAATTACGACCACATACTCGGGACCAGTGGGCACGGTGTGCCCCACTTCAACGCTCTCCATCTTAATCTGCAGGTAGTCGTCGCGCCGTTCGTGGGACATTTTGACCCCTTTCTGGAACATGGCGGGGGTTGCGCCTTCGAACTTATGCACGCGGGCTTTGCGAGCGGGCACGCCGTCACCTGTCGCGATGGGACGCTCCACCACAGGCATATGGCAGTTCACACAGCCATTTGGATCCTTGCCCCACTCACTCTGCCGATACCAGTCCACTGTGCCGAAAATCTCGTGGCAGGTGGCACACATATCGACCGTGCCGAACTTTTCGTTTTTCACGGTGGGGTGGGCGTCGGTTTTCGTGCCAAGCGTGCCGTGATACGCGCCGTTGGCGTCCTGATGGCAGCTGATGCAGTCGATCCCGTGAGGGCGGTCTTCCTCGCGCAGGGCGGGATGTTCCCCGAACCCCTTAACCAGAATCGGTTCGGGCGCGTGGCAAGGCAGGCACATTTTAAGCGTGCGGTTGCGCGAGGTCTGTCCGAAGGTTTCGCTCTCCCACGCAGCGGCGTGGCGCGACTCCGCCCAGTCACGCGCCTCGTTGGGATGACAGGTCTGACAGTCGCCGCGCACTTTCGGCAAGTCGCTTTTTGGCGATGCGGGCGCGTCCTGAGTCGCCCGTACTGCGCCGACAAGCATCAGTGTCAGCGCGACCGTTGAAACGCTCCAGCCCAGCAGCGTATACATAACGCGGGCTAGATTCGAGAAGCGCTCACGAAATCCTGCCAGTTAGTCCGTGCTCCATTCAAAATAGCTGCGCGGCGTCTCCCACAGGCGCACTGTCGCGAGCTGCGCCCCGCTTTGCAGGCGCGGGCGCAGCCGCTCCACGATAAACGCCACAATATGCTCCGAGGTGGGCGGGATCCGGTCAAACGGAGGCGTCTCGGCGTTCAAAAACTTATGGTCTAAGTGGTTCAGAACCTCGTCTTTGACCAGCGTGTCCAGCTCGGTCAGGTTCATCACCATGCCTGTGACGGGGTCGGGGACGCCTTTGACCGTGATTTCGAGCCGATAGTCGTGCCCGTGCCCGTGGGGATTGGCGCACTTGCCATACAGCGTGCGGTTCTCCTCCTCGCTGAGCTGGGGGTTATAGAGGCGGTGCGCCGCGGAGAAGGTGTAGACGCGCGTCATCGAGACCACGGGGCGCGAATTGCCCTCGGCGTCGGTCATCTGCTCGCTCGTGTAATGCGAGGCGAGCGTTTCCGATTCGTGGACGCTGACCGATTCGACAGGCGCGTTCAGTCCGTCACGCAGATCGCGATACAGATACACCGCTAAATTCTCCGTCGTGGGCAGCTGAGTCTGGAACGCTGGGTGTTCGAGGTTGATGCAGCGGTGGTCGAACTGCTCATCGATGCGCTGGCGCGTTGCCTGCGCGAGCTGTTCACGGCGGGCGATTGGCTCGTTCGGCTCGACGCGATAGACAACCTGCACGCGATAGTTGTGCCCATGATGGCGCGACGCCCTGCCGAACTGTCGCGCGTTCTCCTCGTCGCTGAGGTGCGGCAGGCGATAGAAGTGCGACGCCTCAAACGCAAACCAGAACGCTGCCCGCTGCGCCATAACGATGGGAGTATACCCCGTATGTGAATTCGCTCCCCCCACTGTGGTAAAACCCCTATGCGGAGGACTGCCATGCCAACTACCCTGACACGGACCTTTGAATCGGCGGAGGAACTGATTACTCGGATGCAAGACCTACCGAGTTTGCCCGCGGTGGTGATGCGGGTGTACCAGATGGTGGACGACCCGAATGTCCACGCGCAACAGGTGGCGCAGGAGATTAGCAAAGACCAGGGATTCACAACGCGCGTGTTGCGTATCGCGAACTCGGCATACTATGGGATGAGTCGTCAGGTAGCGACCATCGAAGAGGCGGTCGTGGTGCTGGGGATGAATACAGTGAAAAATCTCGCTCTGATTGCGGCGACTTATCCACTGTTTCAGCGCGCCCTGATTGGCTACACGCCCCATGTGAGCGGAATGTGGACACACTCGCTGGCGGTGGGGTTAATTACGCAACTCGGCGCGCGGCAGTTCGATACGCGCGTGCGCAACGAGGCGTTCACGGCAGGGCTGCTCCACGATGTGGGCAAGCTCGTCATCAGCGCCGCGCTCACGAACTGGATGGGCGAGCTGCACGATCTGGTGCATCATCAGGGCAAGCCCGTGCATGAAGCCGAAAAGGAGCTGTTCGGCTTCACACACGAAGAGGTAGGCGCGCTGCTCGTGGAGCGATGGAAGCTGCCCACGCACATCGTGCAGATGATCCGCTACCATCATCAGTCACTGGAAGCGAACGACCCCGCCTGCGCGCTGATTGAGTACGCAGATTACTGCGCCAATCGGCTCGGCTACCAGATGAACCCCGAAGCAGTGGAGGAGCCGTTCGATACGCGCGTGTTGAATCGGTTGAACATGACGCTTGAGGAGTCAGAGCTGTTCCTGCAGCGAGCCGATGAGCTGCTCAACGCTTCGCAGGCGTTGTTCCAGCTGAAATAGCGGTTCGGGAGCGTGGGGGGCGCGCGCCGCGGCACGCTGTGGCTTGAATGGGGAAGCTCAAGCAGAGCCACGCCGCGGCGCGCTGTGGCTTGAGCGGGGAATTCTACCAAGCGCAGTCACGGAAATATCTTCACTGAAGTCCCCACGGGCAGCAGCACATAGAGCAGTTCCACATCGTCATCTCGCAACGCGATACAGCCGAGCGTCCAGCTATCACTGCCTCCGCCACTACAGGGTCAAAACCTGCCATCGTGCGCTGCTCGAGAGGCTGTTTCTGCTCTAACTCCCACTGCTTTCGCTTTTCCTCAAGCATGGATATTGACTCGGTATCGTTCAGTCGCCCTAACTCCCAGATGGCGTGCAGCATTAGGGTTGTGTAGGTTTCTTCGTGTGCGGGGTTATACGGGCGGGTATATTTGTATTTACCCTCCAGATAGCGCCGTGCGTAGTCGCGGCGCTGTAGGCGGGGTACGTCGTCGCAGTGGAGCATCAGGATAATTTTGTCTAAGTTATTGGGCAGAACAGGGTCTAACTCGTCGATATGAACTCATCAGTCAAGTGTACCCAGCCCCAGCGAGGAGAAGAAGGAGCGAAAGATATGCTTGGGCACTCCCAGCGGATTCGCTCCGCATAGTAACGCAACCCGTCAATTCCAAAGAGAGGAAAATAGATCGAGAAATAAGGACCTACTAATATGGCGCATTCTGCTCCCACAGGAACCTTAAGCGAGACGCCGCTCGAGGTCTCCTTGAACACAAATTCGTTTTCCCCAATTTCAGGACAGCCCAGCGGGTCTACTGTGCCAAGAAACTTGAGCTTTTTCACATATATAAGCCCAGAACGATAATATCCTTCAGAGTAAAGCAGCGCCGTAGAAAATGGGTCGTTGTCGGAAATAGTCGAGTTGACAAGAGTGCGCGTAGAATGAGTGAGCAGAGTGATTGTTCTTCGAGGCGTGTTGTAATCAAAACTCAAATCGGTGTAGCGCAGGGCATGCGCGCGATATATTCTAGAAGGAGGGTCGTAGTAAAAAGCGTTCCCTTGACCTTGACGATTGAACTCTATACGACTCTGCACATCGCTGCAGTTGGGTGCAGCCTGATGGCAACCCACTTATGTGGGATGCGTTCGTTTGCGTTATTTGGTGGCGCACGAGGGTCTTGACAAACCCGCTCGATAGGGTATAATACCATACCTTGCAGTGCGTTGGACGCGCTGCACGCAGTATCCCAAAGGGGGGAGGCGAGACGGGCGCTATGTCGCGGTCCAACTCGGTGTAGGAGTCGTCAATCGGCGTCGGTTCGTTGGAATCGGTGCGATTGAAACGCCGATTTGGATCTCTGCCACATAGGCGCTTGTGCCCCTCGGGGCGCGCTGTGAGCGTCTGGTACCGAAACCGACCGCGCTAATACACCCACATCGCCTCCGGGTTCGGGGTAGCCCTCAGCTGCCGCCGCAACTCGGTCGTAGCGCACAGCTACGAGACTATCACACAGTCAGGAGATACAAAAATGATCAGGGTTGGCATTCTGGGGCGCCGACCTGCGCGGTCGATCTGCATCCCCGCGTGGATGCAGGCGGTCTGGCGCAGCGCGCGCGATTGGATTGCACGCATCTTCGCACCCGCAGCCCGCACGGCGGCGGTTCATCCCTTGCAACAGCCGTTCGAATACGAGATTGCGCCCCGCTCGCTGCGGCAGGACGACGCACGCACGCTGGGCACGCATATCCTGGTAGAACTCTACGGCTGCAACGGACGCACCTTAGAGCGCGTCGCCTATGTCGAAGACGCCCTGGTGCGCGCCGCCCACGAGTCGAACGCGCATATCGTGAGCCACTTTTTCCACGAGTTCGAGCCATATGGCGTGTCGGGTGTGGTAGTGATTGAGGAATCGCACTACACGATTCACACCTGGCCTGAGCATCGCTACGCGGCGATTGACCTGTTCTTCTGCTCCGAGACGGTGGACGCCGAGCGCGCGCTGGAGGTGCTGCGCCGCGCGTTCGAGCCGGAGCATGTGGATGTGATGCTGATTCGGCGCGGGGTGCTGGATAGGACGCCGGGTTGACTGGTATGCCTGTCGCGCCTCCGCGCGACCCGTGAGCGGTTATGGAACACACGCATAACACCGCGCTGCGAGCGGGCGCGCCCCACGGCGAAGGTGAAGTGGGCGTCGTTACGCCGCAGCGCGCCGTGTTCCCTGACGGCTTCGAGCTCTCCTGCGGGCAGCGGCTCGCCCCTGTTGAAGCCGCCTACGAAACCTACGGAATCCTCGCGCCTGATAAAAGCAATGTAATCTTGCTATGCCACGCGCTCTCTGGCGGGGCGCACGCGGCAGGCAGACACCATCCCGACGAACGCAAACCCGGCTGGTGGGATCTCTACATCGGACCCAACAAAGCGCTGGACACGAACCGATTTTTTATTATTTGCGTGAATGTGTTGGCAAGCCCCTACGGAACCACCTCGCCGCTTTCTATAGACCCCAGCACCAGGCAGCCCTACCACCTTAATTTCCCGCCGATTCGCGTGACCGACTGGGTGGAGCTGGAGCGCGCCGTATTAGAGACGCTGGGCATCGAGCAACTGTACGCCGTGGTGGGCGGCTCCACAGGGGGCATGCGCGCGTTCGAGTGGGCGGTGCGCTATCCCGACCGCGTGCGCAAGGCGTTGGTAATCGCTGCGCCTGCCCGCAGCAGCCCGATGGTGATTGCCCTCAACCACATCCAGCGCCAAACGATTCTAATGGGGTTGGAACACGGCGGTATCAAGGGCGCGGAGCGCGGGCTGATGCTCGCCCGCATGCTGGCGCACATCTCCTACCTGTCGGAACACGCGCTCTGGAGCAAATTCGGACGCGACACCGTACCTGAAACCGAGTTCTGGAGCGTGATGTACCAGATGGAGAGCTACTTAGAATACAAAGCGACCACCTTTCTGCAGCGGTTTGACCCGTTCTGCTACCTCTACATCACGCGAGCGATGGATAATTTTGATCTGGGCTACACCTACGGCGGGGGCGACCTGCGCGAGGCGTTGAGGCGCGTGCAGGCGCAGATGCGCTTCGTCAGTTTCACCTCCGACTGGCTGTTCCCCCCGTATGGTCAGCAGGAAGCGACGGAGATTCTGCAAACGCTGGGCAAGCACGCAGAGCATATTATTATCGACAGCCCGTGGGGGCACGACTCGTTTCTGGTAGAGCGTGTGAAGCCTCAGCTGAAGCCCGTTATCAAGGATTTTTTGGAAGGGCAGATGAGGTACTGATTGAATTGATATAATACCAGTTAGAGTTTCAGGTATCGTAGAACTTGCGTTCGTGCCATGCAAATCGTGTTCATGGCATGCTGGCAACACGGGGCACGCACAGGGGGCGTGTCCCTACGGTGCTGCATGGCGAGAGCGCCTGCGCCGCACGGCATTCGGCGACGATTTCATCTTTGAGGGGCTGGAGAAAGAACAGTAGGTAAACAGGACACTTTAATCTTTGAGGGACTTACCAACTGGCAAAACGGGCATCGTGGATTGTCGGCGGGGATGCCGTGCAGCAGGAGTTGCTGGACGAGGCAGGCAGAGCGCGGCACGCCTACCAGCGCCTCGAGTGGCTCCAACACTGCATTGAGCAGGTAGTGATTGCGGGCTTCTGCGAGCGGGCGGCGCAGCTCATGCAAGAACTGCACGCGGACGAGTATGAACCGAGTTTTGTAAGGCGTATCGCTGCTGCTGCCTGCCGATGCGCCTTATTGAGACGCTGCAGTGGATTGCCGCGTGTATGGAAAACCGTTAGTCCCCTCTCCCACAGCGTAGGAGAGGGGCTGGGGGTGAGGGTAAATTACGCATGCGCCAGCGCCTGCTCCAGGTCGGCGATGATGTCCTCCACATCCTCGATGCCGACCGAGAGGCGGATGAAGTCGGGCGTGACGCCCGTCTCCTGTTGCTGTTCGGGCGTGAGCTGGCGGTGGGTGGTGCTGGCGGGATGGATAATCAGCGACTTCGCGTCGCCGATGTTCGCTAAGTGCGAGTGGAGCTTCACATGCTGAATCACGCGCACTGCCGCGTCGTAGCCCCCTTTCACGCCGAAGCCGACAATCGCGCCCTGACCTTTCGGCAGGTACTTCTGCGCCAGCGCGTAGTAGGGGCTGCTGGGCAAGCCGGGATAGTTGACCCACGCGACCTTAGGGTGTTCGCCGAGCCACTGCGCCACGCGCAGCGCGTTCTGGCTGTGCCGCTCCATGCGCAGGTGCAGCGTCTCCAGCCCTTGCAGGAACAGGAAGGCGTTGAACGGCGAAAGCGCGGGTCCCAGATCGCGCAGCAGCTGGGCGCGGACTTTGATGATATACGCCATCTCGCCGAACACCTCGCGGAAGTTCAACCCGTGATAGCTGGGGTCGGGTTGCGTAATCTGTGGGAACTTGCCGTTGTCCCAGTTGAACTTGCCCGAGTCGACAATCACGCCGCCGATGCTGTTGCCGTGCCCGCCGATGAACTTCGTGGCGGAATGCACCACGATATCCGCGCCCCACTCGAACGGGCGCAGCAGCACGGGGCTGGGAATCGTGTTGTCCACAATCAGCGGGATGCCGTGTTCATGCGCGATGTGGGCAATCGCCTCGAAGTCATGCACATCGAGCTTCGGGTTGCCGATGGACTCGATATACAGGGCGCGGGTTTTGGGGGTGATAGCGCGGCGGAAGTTGTCGGGGTCGCGCGGGTCGACGAAATGCACGGTGATGCCGAACTTCTGGGGGAAGGTGTATTTGAACAGGTTGTAAGTGCCGCCGTAGAGGCTGGTAGTGGAGACGATTTCGTCGCCCGTGTCGGCGATTGCCAAGATCGCGAGCGTCTCCGCCGCCTGTCCTGACGCAACGGCCAACGCGCCGACGCCGCCTTCTAGCATCGCCACGCGCTGCTCAAAAACGCCCTGCGTGGGGTTCATAATGCGCGTGTAGATGAAGCCCGGCGTCTTGAGGTCGAACAGGCTCGCGGCGTGATCCACGCTATCGAACAGGTAGGATGTGGTCTGGTAGATAGGCACGGCGCGGGAGCCAGTCGCAGGGTCTGCCTCCTGACCGCCGTGTACGCAGATAGTCCCAGAGCGATACGGTGTTGGCATACTGAACGCAACCTCCTTCCAGAAAAGTAGCGGGTAGTATACCCTGTGGGGGGTTACGAACTCGCGCTGGTGTAGTTGCGGAGCGCGAACTTCCAGAACATCCGCCCCGCGATGAAAAACGCCAGCGCCCACGCGACCGCAAACACCAGAAACCCCGCCGACGCCTTGCCCAGCAACGCCTTCGCCGGAATCGTGGCTAAGAACGCAATCGGCAACACATAGGTAAACACGCGCCGCAGCACCTGATCGAACACATCCGTCGGGAACCGCCCAATCTGCGCAAACACCTCCGACAGCACCCACAGGTTCTCCACCCGCACCAACCAGATGCTCAGCGTCATCATCATAAAATGAAACGAATAGAAAATCAGCACGCCCGTGAACACCATGCCCAGATAGAGCGCGATATTAGGCAAGGGTGGCAGGTAGTCCAGCCGCAGCAGCGCGTACCCGCCCAGCAAAATCGCCACCACGAGCGAGCCGAGCTGATCCAGATTAATCCGCCGCAGCGAGAGCCAGAACTGCGAATCGACAGGCTTGAACAGCACGAAATCGAGCGTGCCCTGTCGCACCAGCGTCGGCAGCTCGGACAGCCCGAAGTAGAACAGCGTGGCGATAAGCGCGTCGATAAAGTAGAGCGTCGCCGCCAGCACCAACGCCTCCGACTCGCTCCAGCCTGCAATGGAGTCGGTGTGCATGTAGATAATCTTCAGCGTCGCCAGAAAGAAGCCGAGCCAGAGCGCGTTATAGAGCATCTTCGCCCAGAAGTTGGCGCGGAACTCCATCTCGCGCACCAGGCTCGTGCGCAGGAACGCCTTATACAGGTTCCAGTAGAAGCGGAGGCGGGACATCACGACTTGTTTGAGTTTACCCTGCGCCTCTTTGACAGGCAGGGGCTTGATCAGGCTTCGCGCTTCCCCGCCTGGACGCCTTCCCAGATAATCTCCATCGGCTCGCCGTCGGGTGTGCAGTTGTAGACCGAGAAGTCGGTCACGCCCGCCTCGCGCAGGAGGTCTTCGTCGATCCACGCATGACCAGTGCAGGTATGCGGTTCGCGTCGCACGAGTTCGTACACGGCGTCCGCCATAATGTCCGCCTTGCGCCACTGTTGGGGCGTGCCCAGCCCCCATGCGAGGGTCGCCTGACTCTCGATGAGCGTGCGGGGCCAGAGCGCGTTCACGGCGATGTTATGATCCTGCACTTCCGCTGCCAGTCCCAGCGCGAGCATCGTCATCCCGAACTTGGAAATCATGTATGCCACCTTACCCGGCAGCACGCTCAGGTCGATAGGCGGCGACATGGTGATGATGTGCCCCCAGCATTGCGTGATCATCTGCGGCAAGACGAGCTGGGAAGCGATGAACGACGCCCGCAGGTTCACCTGCATCACTAGGTCGAATCGCTTTGGGGGCGTCTCCAGCACGGGATACCACCAGAGCGCGCCCGCGTTATTGACCAGGATATCCACGCGCCCGAAGGTCTCCAGCGTTTTGTCCACCATCCGTTGCAGGGCGTTCTCGTCGCGCACATCGACGCGCAGGGGCAGGGCGCGCCCACCCAGTGCTGCTACCTCTTCGGCTACGGTATAGATGGTACCAGGTAATCGAGGGTCTGGCTCAGCGGTTTTGGCGGCGATGACAACCGCGACGCCCGCTTTCGCTAGGCGCAGCGCAATCGCCCGCCCGATGCCTCGACTCGCACCCGTGATAATCGCCACGCGCCCTTCGATGTCTGTGTAGGTCGGCATGGCTATAGGATACCTTGCAGGTTGCTCATGCTGCGCTGTACCTTTCAACTGCGTAAGCGCATCAGATACCGCGATGCCGAGTCGGTGGACGGGTCGGCGTCCGCTTCGGGGTCAATGCCGCGCAGCATCATGCCTTGCCCGCGCGAGAGGTGGGTCGCGACGGTCGGATGGTCAGTCGGGTCGCGCATCTGCACGAGCAATGTCGTGCGCGCCTCATGGGTGGTGTTCACACCCGAGCCGTGAATCGTGAGGTAGTTGAACACCACCACATCGCCCGCTTTAGCAGGCACAGGCGTCGCGCGTTCCGTCGGCGGAGATGGGGAGCCAGCAGCTCGTCGCGCTTGGATTCCCTCCCCTATCAGCCTTACACAGGGGGCGTTCAACTACGAATCTCTCTGATCGCTCAGGTACAATACTCCCTCGATGCGATACGGATGGGCGCTCGCCGCAGGGATGGCAATGATGTTGGCAACAACTAATTCTCAACAGGCGGAGTTTCGAGGGTTCTGGGTCGATGGGTTCAATCAGGGATTCCACACGCCTGAGCAGGTAGATTTGCTTCTGCAGCGCGTGCGCGCCGCGAAGCTAAACGCCGTGATTGTGCAGATGCGCAAGCGCGGCGACGCACACTACGCTTCGCTCTTGGAGCCGTCGGCAACACAGCAACAGGCTGGCTTCGACGCGCTGGCGTACCTGATTGAGAAAGCGCACCACGAGACCCCGCGCGTTGAAGTACATGTCTGGGTGAATAGCCACCCTATCTGGCCTGGCGGTGGCTGGCCCAGCGACCCAAAGCATATCCTGAACCGCTACCCCGAAATCCAGACCGAAGACTACGACGGCAAGCGCATTACCGAAGTGGGCTACGGCGGCGACTGGGGACACCCGCTCTATCACGAGTGGTTCACCAAAGTCGTGCTGGACATCGTGCGCCGCTATGATATCGATGGAATCCACTTCGACTACATCCGCTACACGGGCGAGCGGTGGGGCTACAACCCCGTGAGCATCGAGCGGTTCAATCGTCGCTACGGGCGCACAGGCAAGCCTGACCCCGCTGACCCGCTCTGGAAGCAGTGGCGGCGCGACCAGGTGACGGCAGTGGTGCGTAAGATCTACGCACAGGCAACCGCGCTCAAGCCTCGCCTCAAAGTGAGCGCGGCGTTGATTACCTGGGGCGATGGACCCCAAAACACCGACGACTGGGTAAACCGCTCCGCCTATCGCGCCGTGTTTCAGGACTGGCAGGGCTGGCTCAAAGAGGGCATCCTCGATATGGCGATCCCGATGGTCTACTACAACGAGGCGAACCCGCGCCATGCAGAGTTCTATCGCCGCTGGGCGACCTTCCTGAAAGACCACCAGCACGGACGCATCGGGGTTGTGGGGATTGGCAACTATCTCAACAGCATTGAGAACACACTCCAGCAGATTGAGTTCGCGCGTGCGCCATCGCCGTCTGGCAATCGGGTCTATGGGGTGAACTTTTTCTCTTACGCCGCGACAACGGGCGTCGGCACGGAGGAAGGCGCGCGTCTGTATCAAGAGCCATTCTACGCCGCGCTGGGCGACTACTTCAAAGAATGGGTTCCCACCCCGCCCATGCCGTGGAAGCTTGCGCCCACAGCGGGACATCTAATGGGAACGGTACTGAACGCCGCCGACCTGACCCCCGTAGAGGGCGCGACCGTGGAAATTTATCAGGCAGGCTCGCTCGTGCGCACGCTGACCGCCGACGGCAACGGCTTCTTCGCAGCGGTTCACCTGCCCGCAGGCGTCTGCTCGCTGATTGTGCGAGCAGACGGGTTGCCGGCACAGCAACTCAGCAGCGTCTGGGTCACGGCGGGCATGGGCGTCAATCTCCCCATTCTGCTGGGTGATACGGAAGCCGTCGCCGTGCGTCGTCTGGAAAGCCTCGCGAATCTGCCCGATGGAACGCCCGTGCTAATCGCAGGCAAAGTGGTCGTGCAGAACTGGCTCTCGCCCGATCTGTCCCTGATTGTGCGCGACGCGCTCAGCAACGAGACGGTTGAGATTCAGGTCGCCGTACCTGCCCTACCCCTGCTGCAGGGCGACCGGGTGGCGGCGAAGGGGATTGTGCGAACGCGAGCCGACGGAACACGAGTGATTGAGAACGCGGTAGCGCAGTGGTTGGGGGCGATATAATTAAGAGCGATGAGCGCGGCAGGCAAGGTGTTGCTGGGGCTGGGCGTGGTGCTGATTCTGGTCGGATTACTGCTCATCGGTTTGGAGCGGCTTGGCGTGCGTGGCTGGCGCATGCCGGGCGATATTGCTATCCATCGTGACGGGTTCCACTTCTACTTCCCGCTGGGCACGAGCATCCTAATCAGCATTATCCTCACCCTGCTGCTGACTTTCTGGGCGTGGCTAACCGCGCGAGGACGCTGACGATGGATGCGAGCCTGTTTGACTATGAGCTGCCTGAGGCACTGATGGCGCAGGAGCCTGTGGAGCCGCGCGACCACTCGCGCCTGATGGTGTTGCATCGCGCCGAACAGACCATCGAGCATCGGCGGTTTTACGAGTTGCCTGAATACCTGCGCGCAGGTGATGTGCTGGTGCTGAATGACACGCGCGTGTCAGCGTGGCGACTTAGAGGGCACAAACCGACGGGGGGGCAAGCAGAGGTGTTGCTGATTCATCCGCTTGCCGACGGGCGATGGCATGCGCTGGTGAAGCCGGGCAGACGCCTGCCCGACGGCAGTCGTGTGCTGGTGGGCGACGCGCTGGAAGTCGTGGTAGAGGGCAGGCTGGAGGGGGGATTGCGCCTTGTACGTCTTATCGGTAACGAGCCACCCGATCAGATTCTGCCGCGCATCGGACAGGTGCCGCTGCCGCCTTATATCCACAAGCAGCTCACCGACCCCGAACGGTATCAGACCGTATACGCGCATCAGCCCGGCTCCGCCGCCGCACCGACCGCAGGATTGCACTTCACGCCCGCGCTCCTCGAGCGCCTGAAAGGGCAAGGTGTGCAGATTGTCTCCATCACCCTGCATGTGAGTCTCGACACCTTTCGCCCGCTCAAAACCGAGCAGGTGGAGCAGCACAAAATGCACGGGGAGTGGTACACGATTACTCCGGAAGCCGCCGCCGCTATCAACGCCGCGCGGGGACGCATCGTCGCCGTCGGCACGACCAGTATCCGCACTTTGGAGAGCGCAGCGGTCGACAGGCGCAGAGTCCTGGCGAGTTCCGCCGAGACGCATCTGTACATTACGCCGGGCTACGAGTTCAAGGTCGTAGACGCGATTATCACCAACTTTCACATGCCGCGCACGACGATGCTGGTGTTAGTGAGCGCGTTTGCGGGGCGCGAGTTTGTGCTGCGCGCCTATCAGGAAGCCTTGCGCGAGCGGTATCGGTTCCTGAGCTTTGGGGACGCGATGCTAATTTTATGACGGTACGACGGCGTGGACGCCGCCGTACCGTCGGGTTGTTCACGCCCAGTCCTCTGTACGGATACGCGGTGCGCGGGAGATGAACTTGCGCGCCTCTTCGGGCGTCATGCTGGGGTTCTTGTGCGACAGCCCGAACAGCTTGAGCATCTTGTAGAAGGCGTCGGTGTTGCGAATCAGCCCGTGGAACTCTTCACGCCCTGCGCCGAGCGCGGTAATCCAGGTATAGTCGGCGGTATGCGAGGTGCCGACCCAGCCGTAGCCGTTGTAGTTGCTCAGGATCTGCCCCAGCAAGCCCTGCAGGCTGCGGTGCTGACGATTCCAGATAGGCGGCAGGTTGCCTTTGATCGCCCCCGCGAGCGCGTTCGCCTCTTCGCCGTTGATTTCGATGCCCAGCTGCTCCTTGATAACCGTGCGCACCTCGTCCGCGCCGCTTGCGCTGCGCAGCTTGCCGGGGAGCTCCTCAAAGGAGCATTTCGCGTACTGGAGCAGCGCCATCGCTTTGTTCGACGCCTCGTACTCGCCACCCATGCCGTTCAAGCCAGGGTTTGAATTGCCGTGGTCGCTGGTGACGACGACGAGCGTATCGTCGCGCTTGGAAGCGAACTCGTAGACTACTTCCACGGCGTCGTCGAAGGCGAGTTGATCCCACATGATGCCCGCGGCGTCGTTGGCGTGCGCCGCGTGGTCAACGCGCCCCCCCTCCACCTGCAACAGGAATCCGTTGGGCGCGTCGCCCAAAATCTCCAGCGCCTTGCGCGTCATTTCGGCGAGCGTGGGAACCGTGCGACGCAGTTCTTCGGAGTGAATATGATCCACTGTGTAGGGCATGTGCGATTCATAAAACAGCCCCAGCACTTTCTCAGGGCGCGCGTTGCTGATGGCTTGCTCGCGGGTATTCCAGTAGGTATAGCCCGCGTCCTGATAGGTTCTGATGAGGTCTTTGCCGTCCTTGCGGCGGTTGGGCGCGTAGTGGCGCAACCCGCCGCCCATCAGCACATCGACGATATTCAAATACTGCGGGGCGATGTCGTCCTCATCGTCGCGCCTGGGCTGCACCGCGGCGAAGCCTGCGGGCGTGGCGTGCGTGATGCGTGTGGTGGTCACCAAGCCCACTTTTTTGCCCGCCTGCTTCACGACCTGCGCAATCGGGGTCAGGCGCGTGCCGTCAGGCAGCACATTAATCTGCCCGTTAAAGATGCGGCTGCCGCTGCCCCACGCGCTGGAAGCGGAGGCGGAGTCCGTCACCAGTGAGTTAAGCGACGCCATGTCGAAAAACCCCAGCGTCGCCTCGGGGTTCTGGAGCAGTTGATACCAGAACGAACCTTTCCCGCGCACCACTTTGCCGAACTCGTCGGCGAGCGAAGGAACGCCCGCGCTCATCCCGTCGGAAACCATGAAGATGATGTTCTTCACACGCCCCTCGTTGCGGGTGCGTTGCTGCGCGGGGGAGAGTTTCGTAAGCGCCAGCCCCGCCGCGCCCGCCAGACCCAACCTCAAAATCTCCCTGCGTGTATAGCGGTCATCCATATTGGTCGCCTCCGCTTAAGGGTACCATACAAAGGTTTAAGGGACAGTTAAGGGAACTTTATAAGTGCTTCCTGCGGAAAATACTCCTGCCTGACAATCCCACCTCAGCGCAGGCTGTCTGGCAGCAGCTACTCCTGATTAATCTCCGCCTCCAGCTAACTGCTGAGACGCCCGACTCCAGACTCGGGCGCGCCACCACTTCCTCCAGTATGCTGTGGGCGATGAGTTCAGCTCCGACGCGCACGCGTGTGCCACCCTCAATGTCCTCATTGTGCAGCCCGCGCAGAATCAGGGGACTGGCGCTGAGGATTTGCACCATCAGCGCGCGCAAGTGCAGCTCATTGTCGGGCAGGCACAGCAGGCGCAGGCGGTAGACGCGCTCCAGCTCGTTCGCGCCTTCGCCTGTCTGGTCGATTCGGCGGGCAATCGGGCGCAGCAGGGATGTTGCTAATCAGCACCAGCAGCGCGGCGATAGTCGCAGCGATGAGGTCGCCTGAACCTGCCAGCACGCCGACCGACGCCGCGCCCCAAAGCGTGGCGGCGGTGTTCAGCCCACGCACGTCTGCGCCCTCACGGATAATCACGCCCGCGCCGAGGAAGCCAATCCCCGACGCCACCTGCGCTGCGATGCGTGTGGGGTTGTTCTCGCCCTCCACCAGCATGCGACAGCATTCGTAGCGTCGGCGTCTGCGCCGACGACACACGGCACTTGAAAGCCTGATTGGGATAAGCTACTCGTCGCCTAACACCCGCTGTACGGTCGTCTCCAGGTGGCGCAGGTGATGCTTTAGGCTCAGGCACTGGCGAATCTCATCCTCGCTCAGGTACTGGCGCACTTCGGCGTCGCTGAGCAAGGCGTCAATGAACGCCACGCGCTCGTCCCACACGCGCGCCGCGTTGCGCTGTACGAGTTTGTAGGCGTGCTCGCGCGGAAGCCCCTTCTGAACCAGCGCGAGCATCACATGCTCGCTGTAGGGTAGGTCGCCGAGCAGACTCAGGTTGCGTTGCATGTTCTCTGGCAGTATGACCAGTCCGCTGAGAATGCCCGTGAACTTGCGTAGCATCCAGTGGATGAGCGTGCAGGTATCGGGGATGACAATCCGTTCCACGCTGGAGTTGGTCAGGTCGCGCTCGTGCCATGTGGCGACCGATTCGAGCATCGCGAGCGCGTTCGCCCGCACAATCCGCGCTAAGCCGCTAATGGTTTCGCAGTTCCACGGGTTGCGCTTGTGGGGCATGGCGGAGGAGCCGGTCTGCCCCTGCGCGAACGGCTCCTGCACTTCCAGAATCTCGGTGCGTTGCAGGTTGCGAATCTCGGTAGCGAACTTCTCCAGCGAGGCTGCCAGCACGGCGAAGGCGCACAGCAGGCTTGCGTGCCGATCGCGCGCGACGATTTGCGTGGAGGCGGGGTCGGGCGTTAAGCCGAGTCGGGCGCACACATACTCTTCGACGCGCGGGTCGACATTCGCGTGAATGCCTACTGCGCCCGACACTTTGCCGACGCTGATTTCAGGTAGCAGTCGCTCCAGTCGCTGGATGTGCCGCTCCACCTCGGCGTACCAGCCCAGCAGTTTGAAGCCGAAGGTGATTGGTTCGGCGTGGACGCCGTGCGTGCGCCCAATCATCGGCGTCTGCAGATGCTCCAGCGCGAGTCTGCGTATCTCGGTCTGCAGCGCGTCACACTCGGCGAGAATCAGCTCCACCGACTGTTTCAGGCGCAGGGCGAGCGCGGTGTCGACCACATCATAGGAGGTCACGCCATAGTGGATCCAGCGTCCCGCCTCGCCCACCGTTTCAGCGAGGTTGCGCACGAACGCCATCACATCGTGGCGGGTTTCTTGCTCCAGTTCGGCGATGCGCTGGATGTCGAAGCGGGCGCGCTCGCGAATGACGGCGGGCGCGTCGGCAGGGATATAGCCGCACTGCGCCAGCCCCTCGCAAATCGCCATCTCCACTTCCAGCCAGGCGCGGAACTTGCCCTCCTCACTCCAGAGGGCGCGCATTTCGGGCGTCGTGTAGCGGTCAATCATTGCGGCAAGGAGTATAGCACATGGCGTCTTCGAAGACGACTCGGCAGTGTTTTTCGCAGGAAGCCATTACCCCTGTCCGACGCGCTCGTTCCCGCTCGTCCGAATCGCGCCTTGCGATGTTTGAGGCAGTCCCCACGCCGCCAGTGCGAGCGCAATCACCAGGTCGTCATGCGCCCCTCCTGCGCCCTGCAGGCGCGCGCCGCGGTGGGTAGGCGTCGCTTCGAAGTGATAGAGTTCGCTCAATAGCGCAGGTTCCGGCAACAGCTGCAGCCTGCCCTGCTCCAGCATCAGGGCTAAATGGTCGATCAGGTTCTGCTTGACCGCGGGTGTGAACACGACGCCTTCCGCCTGCGGAATGCCTGCTTCCTGCAACGCCTCCAGCAGCGGGTCGCCCACGCCTGTGCGGTCGCACAGTACGCGCACGGGTTGATACAAGCGCAGCAGTCCTGCGACGGCTTCGAGTTGCTCCCGCCACGATAGCCCTTGCCAGCGGCGGATGAGCAGCATTTTCGCCCCTTCGCGTGCGCCGCGCAGAATCGTCAGCGCCGTGTAGTCCTGCCGCCGCGCCCAGTCCACCCCTGCCACCATCAGCCCCTCCTCAGGCAGGTTCTGCTGCAGCGCGCGATCGACCCACTCTGTGCGGAACACCTGTCCCGCGTCGTCCAGAAACATCGCGCCGTACTCCACCTGAAACTGTCGTGCGCTCATCAGGCTCGCCTGCATCTGCAGCAGGGTGGGTGAGAGGAGCGGGTTGTGCCATGAGGGGCAGCGCAAGCTCCAGATGTGGACGCCGTCCTCCTGACCCTGTTGGTAGAGGCGATAGAAGTAGTTCTTGCCGCGCGGGGTGGAGACCAGCGCGAGTTTACCCCCCGTGTCGGCGAGCATTGGCATCAACACTTCGTTAATCACCGATTCGGGCACATAAGCGGCTTCGTCGACGATAACCATGTGTGCTTTGCGTCCGCGCAGGAGCATGCCGCCGCGCGCCGCCGAGCGCGCCCAGAGCTTCGAGTCACCCAGTGCGAGCGTGGGAGCGGGCGTGCGTCGAATTGTCGGGCGCACGCCAGCGCGATGCAGGAACTCAACTGCCCGTTCGAACCCCAGCATCGCCTGCTCCTGTGACGGGGCGACCAGCAACACTTGGCGGGGCGCGTCACGGCGCAATGTGCGGGTAATCTCCGCTGCGATGACCTCGGTCTTGCCCCACCGCCTGCCGCACGCCAGCACGCGCACACGCGCCTCAGAAGCGAGAAAGGCAAGTTGACCCGGATGGGGATGCCAGCCAGAAATCACAACCATTACTCCCCCGCCGATTCTGTCGACGCGGTGGGAGACAGGCAACCCAGATCGACGCCGACGCAAGATGCGCCCTGAATGATAAGCCCTTCCTGCAAAGAATGATCCCGAAAGAGATTCTTCGCTTCGCTCGGAATTTAGGGCGTCCTTCTTGTCTCAACACTTGCCTCAGAGCCACCCCGCCCCGACCCTCTGGCAAGGGTACGCATGCTTTGCGAGGTACAATACGCGAGGCGTATGAGGAGACGCGCATTCTGGATCGCTGTGAGTTTCGTGATTATGGCAGCCGTTGGGGTGCGCTTACTCTATCGGTCGCCTGAGGACGCGCAAGAGCGTATGCATGCGGAGGAGGCGCGTGCGCGGGAGGCGATTGATGCGCTGGCGAGTCTGCCCCCTGAGCAGCAGTTGCCCCTGCTCAGGAAGTATCTATCGCTGGAGTCGCCTGTTGCGGTGCGCGTGGCGGCAGTGGACAGCGTTGCTCGCGTCGACGCGCCGGAAGCTCGCGCCATGCTGTTCGAGGCGTTGCACGACTACGCCTCGCAGGTGCGTGTGCGCGTGGCGGAGATGTCGAGCCGTTTACCGCGCGAGGCGGCATCGGAGCTGCTCATCAGCTGCCTGATCGATCACGATACGGTTGTGCGCCAGACGGCGATTATGCAGCTGCAGTCGCTGCGCGAGCGGCGCGCCGTGGCGCCTCTTATCGAGCTGTTGCGCGACGATCCGAACGAACAGACGCAGCAGATGGCGATGAGCGCGCTGCGGGCGATTACGGGGCGGCCCTACTACGCCCGCTACACCGACCCGCCCGAACAGCGTGCGAAGGCGCGTCAGCAGTGGCTGGAATGGTGGCGCGACGCCCAGCGCGAATACCCCGCCGTTCAGCCCCAGCTGTATTCCCCGAAACACTCGATGCCCGCGCCCGACATCACCCTGCGCACGCTCGACGGCGAGACCATCGCGCTGCGCTCCTCGCCCAAGCCGCTGCTGATTAACTTCTGGGGCACATGGTGCGGCGAGTGCCAATCCGAGCTGCCCGATTTCATCCGTTTCCACAACGAGTACGGTGACCGTGTGATGGTGGTTGGGGTGGCATTCGACGAGCCAGCGGGGGAGCAGGGACAGCGCAAGTTCTGCGCCGAGCAGGGCGTTCGCTATCCGCAGGCACTGGGTACGGAGCGTATTGCCGACGCCTTCCATCTGCACGGCGTGCCCCAGACCCTGCTCATCGATACGCAAGGCAGGATTCGCTTCTGGTGGACAGGCGCACGTGACTTCGGCACGCTCCAGCGGGCGCTGCAAATGTTGTAAACTCAAGTTCGTTTGCGCGGAAACAGCCCCGTCGTCCCGAGCGAGGCGAGAGATCTTGACCGCTTCCGACCTCCCTCGTGGACGGGAGAGGCGGGGCGGGGTCTGCGCTTGCGTTCCCTCCCCGCCGACGATGTTGCACCACTCGATTTGCCCGTCGGTGTCAGCTCAAGGAGTGAGGGCAACCTGCAACCCCGTTATCCTGTCCCCATCAACGCCGTCTGCCACAGTCCGTAGCCAACGCCGTAGCGGGCGCGCGCGCCGTACAGCACCTTGTCGCGCATAAATACCTGCTCGCTGTCGGGCTTGTCCAGCGCGGCGAACTCCAGCGGCACATCCCGGCGTTCCTGCAGCACCACCGCCCGCATCGCTCGCGAAGTGTCCAGCAGGAACCACTTGGTCTCATGTGCGCCCGTGATGTAGTGCGACACAATCAGGCGCAGCTTGCCCTGCAGCACATTCCGATAGGGCGTGAAGTTGTTCGCCGTGTTCGCCTGCACCACAATCGGCGACTCCAGCAGTTCCATCGCCAGCCACTGCAGCTTGGGACCCACCAGCAGCGTGTCGGGCATGATTCCCATCGGGCGTCCGCGGTCGTCTTTGAACTGCATCATCTGCGCCATCGCCGCCTGCAGGCTGTTCGTGGAGAGCGCGCCGTTGTAGATATTGCTCTGCAGTCCGCTGTCGCCCTCTTTGTGGTCGGTATCGAACAGGAACTGTCCGTCGTAGCAGCGCCCGTCAATTGAGCCTCGAATCAACGCCTCGATGACGAGCTGCTCCTTGTGGCGCACGGCTTCCCGCGCCAGATCGCGCACGCGCATCCGAATCATATCGTACTGCTCGTCCTCCAGAGCGCGTCGCTCGACGGCGATGGACGCTTCCCACACCTGGTCGCTGATAGTGTATTCGTATACGCCCAGCCCTGCAGGTTGGCGTTCGTCCACCAACTCGCGCATCACGGGCACACTGCCCAGCCAGCCATATTTTTGCACGGGCAGGTTCGTGCGCACAATCGTGGCAATCTGGGGCGTGATACTCGCTTCATTGAGCTGGCGATAGGCGCGAAAGAACTCCGTGCGCAGCCCCGCCTCCACCAGCGAGAGCAAATCGCTTCGTACTAACGGCATCTCGGCTCACCTCCTCAGACCGTGTGGTTGTCAATCCGAATCCGCACGCGGTTGCCGTCCAGCAGCTCGACCACCGTGCCGACGAGGATGTTGTTTGTGCTGATCTTGGCGACCTCGTTGTCGCTGGCGGCGCGCACGGTTGCGCCGATGTCCGCTTGCGTGTAGCTCCCGACGCGGTTGTAGACGAAGCTGCCGCGCTTGATTACGCGACACCGTTTATCGCCGTTGCCGCCGCCCGTGTTATCCACGCTTTCGAACGCCACGCCGACGAAGCGCAGCCCTGAGGCATCGGCGGCGGGAATCAGATGACCCGTGCTGTCCACGCACACCAGGGCGCCTTTCCAGATTTTCGCGTTCGCCTTCACGGGATAGGCGATAATCAGCCCTTCGCGTTCGTGGGCTTCGTAGGGTTGCGTCAGTGCAGGCATCGTTATCGCGCCTCCTTCTGCAAAATTTCAGCGGGGTTCAGGTCGGGGAACGCCTGGTGCAGGAACTCTAAAGCGTCCGCGCTGAAACCCAGCGTCTCGGTTTCGGGCGTTGGGGCAAGCTCGCCCAGCAGAGGTTGTGGAGGCAGGCTGTTCACAAACTGGCGGAACAGCTCGGCGACCGAAGTAGTCGTGCCGCTGAACTGCACGGGCGCGTCGCCCTGCATCAGGATGGCTTCGGCAAGCGGCGCGAGCGCAGGGGGTAGCTGCCCGCGCAGGCTCCACTGCTGAATCTGCTCACGCGCCTCGCGTCGGCGCAACTCGGCTTCCAGCTCGCGTATGCGGGACTCCAGAATCTCAACACTCTCCACTCGAATCACCTCCATATGGTGGGGCGCAGTGTGGAACAGTTGCGCGCTGGGGACGCGGGGGCTTGCGGTGATGGAGACTTCCAGCAGGCGACGCAGGTCGCGGCTCAGCCCGACGCTCAGCCCGCGCAGGCGCAAACGGCGCAGCAGCGCGTCCGCCTCAGGGAACAGTGCGAGCCTGCCATAGAGCGCGTCGCCCCGCCGCCACAGGCGCACCAGCCATCCCAGCAGCAACGGCGACGGACGATGCTCCACCAGAATCGGCGCGGGCGCGCGGAACGAGCTAACCAGCCCCTCCAAATGCGCCGCCGTAATCGCTACTCCCTTGTCGGGATAGATCCCCGCCTCGATGAGTTTCGCGTCGCGGTAACTCCACTCTGCGCTCAGCATTCCATGCGCATGCGGATAGAAGCAATCAGTTCGGGCAACCGTTCTAGATATCGGCTATCGCACGATCTCCTGCACCAGCTGCTCGTCTACAAAGATGCGTATCTTCACCGAACCGCCCTGTGCTTCCACAGGGACTGTGTAAATTTGCCCGCCCGGGCGCAGCTCGTCCAGCACGACGCGTTTACCGAGAGCGTCTTCCACCTCGATGCGAATCCGTCGGTCGGGCTGGTCAGTCAGGTCGATTTTCACCTCGAAAGTGCGTTTGGGGGCGTCGGAATGGGCGGGCTGCGGTTCGGGTTCAGGCGTTGTGGGGGGCAGGGCGTCGTAGCCAGAGCCGATGCTCACGATAAGCTTAATCGGACGCGAGCGGTCGATGCGCGCTCCTGCAGGCGGAACCGTGCCAATCACATGCCCTAAAGGGACAGTCGCGTGCTTGCGCTCTTCCACGCTGTCCATCACGGCAAGCCCCATGCCTTCCAGTTCGCGGCGGGCGCGCGATTCGGGCATGTTGTTCACATTCGGCACTTCCACAAAGCGCGAGCCTTTGCTCACCCACAGGAACACCTTGCTGCCTTTGCGCACCACACGCCCTTCTGGGGGGCTAACCGAGTAGACCACGCCGGGCGGGTACTGCTCGCTGTAGCCCTCCATGCGCACTTCGGGTTCCAAATCCGCCGCGCGCAGGATGCGGTTCGCTTCGTCCAGCTTTTTGCCCACTACCTGCGGCACAGGGCGGTCTTCAGGAGCGAAGCGCATCGCCATCCACGCCGCGACGCCAATCACCAGGCCCAGCGCGACCAGCGCGCCCGTGAGCCGAATCATCGTGCGCAGCCATTTCGGGATGTCGTCCTCTTCTTCCTCGACAGGCGGGGGCGGCGGGGCGGGTTTGCGGGCGAAGATGTCGCCTGAGGCGGGTTTCGCGCCTGCAGAGTCGGGCAGGTCAATCGGTGACCAGCCGAGCGACTTGCCGAACCGCAGCGCGTCGCGCACCGCTTTCAAATCGTTCAGCAATTGCAGGGTAGTGGCGTAGCGTTGGGCGGGGTCTTTCTGCAGGCACTTGGTCACGATGCCTTCCACCGTGCGAGGCGCGGCGGGGTTGCGTTGGCGCAGCGACGGAATCGGGTCGTTCAGGTGCGCCTCGGCGGTCAGCACGGGCGTCTCCCCCGCGAAAGGCGCGGCGGCGGTAATCATCTCAAACAGCATCACGCCGCAGGCATAGATGTCGCTGGCGACGCTGGGGGCGGCGCCGCGAAACAGTTCGGGCGCAGTGTAGGCGGCGGCGCGGGCTTCGTGCGCGGCGGCGAGTCCCGGCTCGGCGCGGTACACGCCTCGCATCCCCATCCCGGTCAGCCACACATGCCACTCCGAGCCGACCAGCACATTCGCCGGTCGCAGATCCCCATGCGTCAGCCCTGCGCTGTGAATCGCCTGCAGCCCCTCCACAATCCCAATCATAATCTCAATCGCAATCGGCACAGTGAAGGGCGCGGTGCGGCGGATGCGCGTCTGCAAATCCAGCCCACGCACGAACTCCTCCACGAAAAACGGGGGCTGAGCGGCTAAGTCCGACTCGTACAGTTCCAGCAGGTGCGGGCTGCGCACGCGCTGGCGCGAGTCGAGCACCATCTGCAAGGTGTCCAGCAGCGACTGATTGTTCGCGTAGGGGGCGCGCACGGCTTTCAGCGTCACCACGCGCGAGCGGGTCAAATCGCGGGCGCGATACACATGAAACAGCAGCCCCTCCGAAAGCTGCTCCAGCAGTTCGTAACGCGCCGCCAGCACATTCCCTGTCATGGCAGTGTGATTATAAAGATACCTGATAGCAACCTGCAACAGAGCGCGATAGAGACGAGTCTTATACAATGGTCTCACGGAATGGCACATAAAGTGCTGTGCTGAGACTCGTCGCCCGCGCGGGAAGTCGGGCAAAAGATACGCTCATGAATATACTAACGGGGTACCAGACCTAGGCGCGCCGAGGGCTGCGCCGTTGCGCTGCAGTATCGTTTTTTGCGCTGGGCGTGCTGCTTGGCGCACTGACCAGTCTCCATGCGCAGACGCTCACATGGCTGGGTACGCTGGGGGGCAACCGCAGCATCGCTTACGATGTGTCGGATAACGGCGATGTCGTTGTCGGCGAAGCGTTCACGATGTATGAAGGTCCACGCGCCTTCCGCTGGACTCCGAACACAGGCATGCAACAACTGCCCAGCCCGACAGGCAATCCTCAGTACGGACCGCATCGCGCACTCGATGTGTCCGCCGATGGCACGGTCGTCGTCGGGCAGGCGTTCTTCCGCGCATGCCGATGGGAAAACGATTCGGTCACAGTCATGACGCCCATCATGCCCTTCCACCTCAACGCCGCAAACAATGACAACATCGTGGACGACGCCGACCTCCTGATTGTGCTGTTCAACTTCGGCAGCGGCTGTTGACCCAAGACGAGGTCTCCCCTGAGGGCGCACCCGCCCTCAGGGAACCCCTTTTAAGTCTGCTCGCAGGAACTCGCCCGCAGTGAACGAAATTACCCCTGCATGCGCATTCGCCCTGTGTTGTGCTGCGTGTGGTTGTCGGCGACGGCGTTCGGACAGATCCAGACCGACGCATGGTTCAAGGAAACGCTGGCGCAGGCGAACCTTGCTCCTCAGGAAGTGCGGTTTGACCCCCGCCTGTTCGACTATTTTTTCCGCACGCAGCACGCCACGCCGCTGTTTGAGATGCTCCTGCGCGACCCGCTGCGCCTGCCCTACTACGCCGAACGGTTGCGCAACAGCCTGGTGGGGGCGGTCGGGCGTCCCGTGACGGCAATCGAATCGGGCGCGAGCGCGATTGGCGTCTCGGTGCGACGCACGCTCATCGGCGACCCCTTGCAGTCGCTACGGGAGCAGGCGAACGCCCCTGACGCGCTGGAGAAGGCGGTGCTGGAACTCTACAAAGCGGCGAACGCGCCAGTGCCGCCCGCCGTGCGTCAGCAGCTCGAGCAGGCGAAGCAGTCATTGCCCGACCTCGTGCAGCATCAGGCGGCGTTTCTCATCTACACGGCTATCGAGGCGCGGCGCTGGCGCGACGCTGCCCTGCGCGACCTGACGCCCGACGAGCAGAACGCCCTGTTCAAACTACTCAACATGCCCATCAAAGAGTTCGAAGCGACGCTGGGCAGCTCGGAGCCGAACGAGGAGCTGCGCTTACTGGAGCGCGCGCTGGAGAAAATCGACCTGCCGCGCCTGCTATCGGGTGGACACGACTGCGCCCTCGCCATGCAGCAGGTGATTGAAGCCTTCCAGAAAGCCGACGCGCCCGTCAAGGAAGCCCTGAGCAAGTCGTTTGAGTTGAATATCGATACGCCGTGGGGACGCGTTCGGCTCTGCGGCGGTGGGAACGATACCCACCCGCGCCTGCCCTACCTCCTGCTCATCGACGCGGGCGGCGACGACACTTACTACGGCGGTGGGGCGACCCTCACGCTGGAGAACGCCGTGTCGTTCCTGATTGACCTCGCTGGCAACGACCGCTACGGCGACGACGCCGAGACGCTCCAGAAACCCCTCGTTGAGCGGGAGAAGCGCGAGGGCAAAGGCGCGATGGCGTTCGGCGGCGCGACGCTGGGCTACGCCATTCTCGCCGACCTCGGGGGGGACGACCTCTACCGCACGCAATCGGCGGGGCTGGGCGCAGCGCGCTTTGGCGTCGGGATGCTCCTCGACCTGCAGGGGAACGACATTTATGACGCCTACGCCTTCGCGCAGGGCGCGGCGCTCGCAGGCGTGGGCGCGCTCATCGAGCGGGAAGGGCGCGACCAGTACGCATGTTTCTATGAGTCGCAGGGCTTTGGCGCAGTGAAGGGCTTCGGCACGCTGCTTGACGCGCTCGGCGACGATGCCTACGCGGCGCACCCCACGCCGATTGAGTTCCCCTCGCCGCAGACCGCCGAGCGGAATGTGAGCATGGCGCAGGGCGCGGGCTACGGGAGACGCGCCGATTACCTTGATGGACGCTCGTGGGCAGGGGGCGTCGGCGTCTTAATCGATGTGCAGGGCAACGACCGCTACGCCTGCGGCGTGTTCGGGCAGGGCGTTGGCTATTGGGGCGGCGTCGGGATGCTCATCGACCTGCAAGGCGACGACACGCGCGAGGGCGTCTGGTATGTGCAGGGCGCAGGCGCGCACTTCGCGATTGGCTACCTCGAGGATCGCCTCGGCAACGACCGCTATCTCGCCTCGATGAACATGGCGATGGGCGCAGGGCACGACTTCTCCATCGGCTATCTGATCGATTTTGACGGCAACGACGAATACAACGCGCCCAGCCTCGCGCTCGGCGGCGCGAACGCCAACGGAATCGGGATCTTCGTCGACCTCGCAGGCGACGACCTCTATCAGGCGCGGCGCAACGAGGCGAACTTCGGCAGAGCGAACCCCATCGGCAGAGGGACGCTCCGCGAGCGCGGCTTCGCCCTCGGACTGTTCTTAGACGCGGGCGGCAACGACTCCTACCCCCCGAATGTGGAGTTCGCAGGCAACGAACGCAACTGGATAATCTGGGCAATCCAGAACGAACGCCCCACCGAAAGCCAGCTGGGGCTGGGGATGGATAAGTGACTCCAGATCGCCAAAGATACGTCGCACCCAAGCCGATGATCTTCTGAGTTGTGGAATAATTCGTCAGGAGCAGCGTGATGCAGGGCTGGACGCAGGCGATTTTGTGGCTAAGCGTGGGGCTATACGGCTACCTGATTGTTCACCATGCACTGCAAGCGTATCTCTCGAAAGAGCGGGCGCGCAATCTGTGGCTGATTGCGTTCCTCGCCTGCTGTCTGATTTTCAGCTTTGTCGATGTGCGGATGTATCAGCCTGCGCCCCAGCCGCCGCCAAACGCCTACGCCTACGCGGTGGGTCAGTTCGTGGCGTCTGCGTTCTGCGCCACGCTGTTCGTCCAGATTCTGAACGACCTGCTCAATTTGGGATTATACCGCTGGACTCGCGCATTATGGCTTATTACCGCTCCGTTGCCCCTGTTTGCGCTGCTGGGCTGGATTGTCGCGCCTACCTTCGAGCCGCGCCCGATTGCTCTGGGCGGCTATTACATTCAAGCCGACAGCACGCCCCTCGGAGTCGTCTACTCCGTAGTATATTTGCTCACTTTTCTTGGGGTGTTTGGAGTCGCCTTTCGTCAGTGGCGGCAGCGTAGTCTCCAGGATAAAGCCCTGCTCAGCGCATTGAGTTTGATGGTTCCGCTGGTAACAGCGGACATGCTCGTCTACTACGGCATAGTCGCTTTCTTGCCCACCTGGAACTACAACTACTGGGTCGTGTCGCTTGCGTTCTCGCTGCGACTGAACGCGCAGATTTATCAGCTTACCAGCGATCTGGCGCAGGCGAACCGTGAGCTGCAGGACGCCTATCGGCAAATGGTGGAGCAGGAGCGGCTCAGTACCATCGGGCAGGTGGTGCGCGGAATCGTGCATGACCTGAAAAACTTCTTCAACAATGTGCAGTCGCTCTCGGATGTGGGGATGGTGCGGGCGAGCAAGGATCCGCAGTTCGACTCCACACGCTACTTCGAGAACATTCGCAACGTGACGCAGCAGGCGCACCAATATCTGATGGACCTGCTGGCAATGACGCGCGAAGAGGGCGAGGTGGAGCTGACGGAGGTCGCCCCCGCGCAGATTGCTCGCGAAGTGGAACGGCTTTCTGGCGCGCGCTTGCTGAACCCGCCCGTGCAAATCGTGAACCTGATCCCGCTGAATCTGCGTATGCAGGCGGATCGTCGCTACCTGATGCAGCTCTTCTTGAACCTGACCTTGAACGCGATTCAGGCGATGCACGACTGGGACGGCGAGCGCCGCATCGAATACGCATGGATAGAACACCCCGAAAAGACCATCCTGGTCATCCGAGACACCGGCCCTGGCATGCCACCCGAGGTGCGCGATCATCTGTTCGAGCGCGCCATCACCACCAAACAAGGCGGCAGCGGCATCGGACTGATGCTGGTGCAACGCGCCGTCGAGAAACATCAGGGCGTAATCCAGATTCAGTCAGAAGTGGGCAAAG
The DNA here is from genome assembly GCA_937992175.1 of uncultured Fimbriimonadales bacterium. Lineage (GTDB taxonomy): Bacteria > Armatimonadota > Fimbriimonadia > Fimbriimonadales > GBS-DC > GBS-DC. Next base: position 62,167 of record CALKLF010000080.1, read on the forward strand.
GCGCGGCGTTTGTCTGCGTGTTCCCGGCGCCGCCCGTACTGGAGCAGATGCAAGGCGAGACTTTGGTCAGCGCAGCCTAATCGCCGTAGGCACTCCCTGAAACCCCGACGAAAATTATACCACTTAAGTTCCAGGTGTTGCAACTCGTTGGCGTCCCGCCGACGAGTTCACAGCATCTGCTCCGCCAGTTGGTAGCTGCTTCCAGTGAAAAATGATACCGAATGAGATTCCTCGCTTCGCTCGGAATGACAACGGTTGTCATTCCGAGCGAAGCGAGGAATCTCAGCGTTTCCCCCTGCATTTCCGCAGCATTTTTCGTGGGAAGGATCCATTATTACCGCGCCGGCGACCACTTCGGCGTGATGTGATCGCCCGACTGCGTGCGCGCTTTTAGCTCCGCGCCGTCAATGCGCACGGTGTAAATCTGGCGGTTGCCTGGCTTGCCCATCGCGAACACCAGCTGCTGTCCGTCGGGCGACCAGTCTGGGTGGTACACCTCGCCTTCCACGATTATGGTCGGCACGCCGCCCGTTTCAGGCACGCTTGCCAGCCCGATTCGTTTGAGGCTCCCGTCCTTGAGCCGCTCGCACAGCACGAACGCCACGCGCGAGCCGTCAGGCGACCATACCACTTCAATCGCCGCCTGTGAATTGTCGCGTGAGAGCCACAGCGGGAGCGGCTGAATCTCCCTCGTGTCCTGCCCGAAATCGAAGCGGATGACGCCGCCAATCCGTAGTTCACCTTCCGAGGTCGGCAACAGCAAACCTACGCCGCTCACCACGAGGCTCTGCCCCTGCGGCGCCCAGTCGAGGTCGACCTGCTCGCCCCCGATTACGACTGGCAAAGTGAACTGCTGCTGCGCGAGCGTTAAATCCTGCAGCACGACCTGCTCGCCGTCGTCGATGCGCTGTACCGCCGCGATGAGGTCGGGATTCGGACGCTTCGCGTAGCGGAAAGCAATCTGCCCGTACTGCTCGCGCACCTGAATCATTTGTGAGGCGGACGGGATGAGCTGCAGGGAGTGGACGCCCTTCACATCGACTTCCGTCACCAGCCCCTGCGCTACATGCAAAATATTTTGTCCATCGCGGTCGTAATAGGGCGCGAGTTTCGCCCCGCCGCCGATAGTGAGCTGGCTCAGCCCCTTGCCGTCGGGGTCGATCGTCCAGAGCTGATACACCATATCGCGCCGATTGGACGAGAACACAAGTTTCTTGCCGTCGGGCGCCCAGTCGGGGCTGCGGTTGTCGAAGTCGTCCTCCGTGAGAGGCAGCGTTTTTCCGTCGGGCAGGAGCATCAGCAGATCGCCGTGCGCGTCGTCATTCAGGCGCACGCAGACAATCCAGTTCGGCGTGTTCGGCTTAATCGGGCGCAGGTCAATCCGCCCCCAGGGCTGCGAACGAATCAGCGCGAGCGCAGCAACCATAATTACCACGCATAGCACGCCTATCAGCAGGCGTTCACGGCGTTTAATGCGGTTCATAATTCGGTCTTTGAGGCAGTGGGGGCGTGCAGAATCAGCCATGCGACGACGGCGGACGGCGCGTCCACATTCGTCGCGATTCGCTCGATAATCCGATTCAGCTGCCGTTCGTCGGCTTCCGTCTCGACGGGGATCCGCTGCAGAGCGTCGCGCACGAAGTCAATCATCTCGTTCAGGTAGCGGGCGCGGTTGGAGGCGAGGCTGCGTCCGGGTGTCTCGGCGAATTTGCGCCCGACCTGTTCGTATACGGCCTCCCAGTTCGTGTAGGTGCGCGTCTCGGTCTCGCGTTTGCGCACGCTCTGCTCGCTTAGGCGGCGCAGCTCCTCCTGCTTGCGCTGGTGCAGTTGCCAGTCGTGGAGGGTCGCGCCCTCAATGATCACAACCTGCGGGCGGATGGCGTATGCCTCTTCGATGAACTGTTCAATCCACTTGCGCACGGTTGGGGCGTTCAGGTGTCCCGCGAGCTGATACTCCTCGTGGGGCAGCCCCAGCACGACGGTGTCGCCCTCGATAGTCACCAGTTGCAGCGCATCGAGGGCGCGATAGAGCGTGCGCCCCGTCACCTGCTGTTTGACGCGCTCGCGGATCAGGCTCCACGCCTGCTGCATCTCCTGATTCATACGACCTCCCTGTGATGCCGTTCCCACAGAATACGCAGCCCTTCCAGTGTGAGCATCGGCTCCACGCACTGAATGGAGGGGCAGTTCGGCGCGAACCGCTCGGCGAGTCCGCCCGTGGCGACGACGCGGGCGTCCGCGCCCAGCTCCTGCCGAAACATGTGCAGGAGATGTTCGATCGCGCCGACGGAGCCGAGCAGCACGCCACTGCGCAGGCTTTCGGGCGTGCTTTTGCCGATGGGATGGCATGCGCCCTCAATCGCGATGCGGGGCAGGCGCGCCGTGCGCCCCGCCAGCGATTCGAGCATCAGTTCCACGCCCGGCAAAATCGCGCCGCCCACATAGACCCCCTCGCGCGAGACGGCGTCCAGCGTCGTCGCCGTGCCGAAATCGACCACAATCACGGGCTTACCGAAGTGATGCACCGCCGCGACCGCGTTCGCCAGGCGGTCTGCGCCCACTGCCGTCGGCGGCTCATAGTCAATTTGCAACCCTAAATCGACGCCGGCGGAGACGAACAGCGGCTCGCAGCCCAGCCATCGCCGCGCGAACTGACGCAACGGCTCCTCCAAGGCGGGCACCACGGAGCAGACCGCAACGCCCGTAATCGGCTCCTCCAAGCCCGCCGCCTGCAGCAGCGAGCGGAGCAAAATGTAATGCTCGTCTTCGGTGCGGGCAGGGTTCGTATGCACGCGCCACGCGCGCCAGCATCCCGATTCGTAGACGCCCAGAACGGTATGTGTATTGCCCACATCGACGCCGAGTAGCACGGAGAGAAGTATACCATGTCGCCTGACAGGGACGGAATTTTGCACCTGCAAAAAAGATTTTGCAGGCGCAAAAGAGGATTTTGCTGGCTCAAAAATCTGTCCTGCAGTTGCCGTTTAAGACTTCAGCTTGTAAAACACCCCGCGCCGAGTCCCGATTCGCTCCAGCCTGTTCTGCTCGACGAGCATTCTAAAGCGTCCATGCCAAGTTGCGCGATTGTATTCGCTGTGAAATCGACCAGCCCCATCGAATGAAGCTTTTGGATGCGCAACGAACCTGTAAGTGGCTTGCATTCACGCCCCACTCTAATTTTTGCACTGCCATCTGTTGTCGTATGGATGCCTATGCCTTGCGGGATGTGTACCAGTAATAGAGTCAAACCATACGCTTCAACATTAATTTTAGCATCTGTGCTTTCATAAATACGAGAGCGCATTTCTGATATGTTGTAGGAGCCACATCCCGTACTGTCGCGAATCCCCAGCACGAGAGTACCCCCCATGTGGTTAGCAAAGCAAACAGCATACTCCGCAAGCATCTTTTAAAGACGATGCGCGTTGCGTATCCACTCCTTGAATTCATGCGTCTCGCTTTCCAGCAACTGGGCTTTGGTCGAACCCAGTTGCCCAATTAGATTTAGAATCTGTTCCTTGCTGTGGCGCATACGATCTATGATACCCCTCACTAACTTGCGGCTCCCTCCACCCTACTGGGAGGTTATCCGCTCCAACACCGCGTGCGCGTTTGCCACTGCCATGCGCCCGTCGTAGCCGTCGAATGGCAGCGGTTCGTGATGCAGGATTGCCCGCACAAAGCTGCGCAGCTCCCACATGTAGGGTTCGGGCGTGCCAATCTCTTCAGGGGTCAGGTTCACCTCTTGCCCTTCAAAGCGTTTGTAGCGAATCGCGCCGCTGAAGCCCGTATGTTCCAGCGTTCCTTCCGTCCCGACGACGCGCACGGTGTAGCCACCCAGTGGGTCGATGATGCTACACTCGATGTCGCCGATAACGCCGTTTTCGAAGCGCAGCAAGGCGTGCCAGTGCTGGATGAAGTTCGGTTCAGCGAAGGGTTGCCTGCCCTGCGCGGCGAGGACTTCGAACTCGCCGAACAGCCAGCGCAGGTAGTCGAGTTCGTGCACATTCATCTCCAGCAATACGCCGCCGCTGAGCGCAGGGTCGGCGCGCCAGCCTTCCCTAAACAGGTTCAGCTCATACCCGCGCCGTTGCAGATGCACCGCTACAGGCTCGCCAATCACACCTTCCTGCAGCCACTGCTTCGACTGCCAGAACAGGGGGAACAGGCGCAACACCTGCCCGACCATCAGCACGCGCCCTGCCTGTTGCGCCGCCTGCAGCAGCGCGTCGCAGTGATCCACGGTGAGCGCGAGGGGCTTCTCGCAAAACAGGTGTTTCCCCCTCTGCAGGATCTGCATGCCGAGTTCGTAATGTGTGTAGGGCGGCGTGGCGAGGATACAGGCGTCAATAGCGGGGTCCTGCAGGAGGGCTTCCAGGCTCTCGTAAGCAGGAACCTCTAGCTCCGTCGCGGCGCGTTGCGCAAGTTCCGCGTCGGCGTCGTACACACCCACCAGTTTCGCCTCGCTCAGGGGGCGCAGCTGCCACGCCAGATGACGCCCGATGCCCCCTGCGCCTATCAGTCCAATCCTTAACTGCGCGTGCATGAGCGCACCTCAGTATACCTGAAGCAACGAAACCTGTCATTTCTCCTGAGCGCATAGCCGCCGCCGCGTGGAAAATCCGATTGGGGGAGTTCACATCCTCAATCAATCGACAGACGGGAGGTTAATCGATGCGATACAAGGCACTGGGCGCCGCGGCGGCGCTGATACTGACAAGTGTGGCTTTGGCAGCGGTGATTGTAACGCGCGTGCAGGCGCGCGGCTACGCCACCAACGGCTCAAGCCACCGACTCGACTTTCAGTTCAACGGACTCCATCTGAACAACAACGGTAACCACCGCTATATCGGACAGGGCAGCTTCGCCTGGAGCGTGAACGGACGCACGCAGTCGATGCGCATCCGCTCTATCAGCTCCTTTTCTGTCGAAGAGACGGAAGATGCGCGAGTCATCACTGTGTCGGGCACAGGGCAGCTGGGGCGCTGGGGCTTTACGCCCAACCGCCATAGCAACAACCTAACACAGGGCAACTTCAGCGCGATCTTCACCGACAACTTCGAGGGAAGCGATACGGTGCAGTTTGCCTTCTCCAGCGGCTCGGGGTTGACCGCTTTCCACTATCACTTCTCAGGACAAGTGCAGTCAGGAAGCCTGAATGTGCACCGGTGGACTGTGGACGACTGAGATTCCCCTGAGGGTGTTCGAAAAATCGGGGGCGTCAGTGTTTGAGATGCCTCGCTCCGCTCGGCATGACAAGGGGCACTCGGAGCGCAACCCCTGTCATTCCGAGCCGAAGGCGAGGAATCTCCACCAACTCGAAGCGTTTTTC
>CALKLF010000081.1 GCA_937992175.1 uncultured Fimbriimonadales bacterium
CCACAAGCGCGCCGCCCGCTCAGGCACACGCACCCGACTGCGCTGCCACTGCCAGCCCCCGCTCTTGAAATCCCGAAACGCCAACTCCCCTCCCATCCGCAGCCCGTACTCCTCAACCGTCACGCTCGGATGGTTCGTCACCAGCAACCACGGCTCGTCCGCGTCGGGACGCCACCACCCGACACGGCAGCCAGCCCGCCTTCTGGAAAGCGTCTCCCTGCGCTTCCCATCGCTCGCCCCGCTGTACCTGCTCGCCCAACACGACCTCACGCCCGTCCTCCAAGCGCAGGCGCACGCTTGCTTGAACCCGCACCAAAAAATCCCACCCGCGCGCGGCGAGGGCTTGCAACAAGGTCGGACAGCACCCGATGCCTCGGTCGGCTTGCACCAGCACGGGGCGTTGGGGCGGCAGCGCGGGGGCAAGGATGTCCCGCAACGCCCGCACCCGCTCGGTTTGCCCCGCCGTGTCGGTGAGCACGCCAGCGGGAGTGCGTGTCCTTCAAATGCCAACGCCACGACCAACACGCGCAAGTGGTTGCCCAGCGCGGTCTCATCCACCAAGAGGATCAAGCGAGGGGGGCGCGGGAGTACGGACAGGAGCCAGGGGGTGAGGGCTTATTGGGCGTCAGCAAGGTCAAGGGAACCTTCGCTGAGGAAGCGTTGGAAGCCCCGTTCGTGGGCGGCGGGGGTGGCGTGTTCGGTAAGGACGTGGGCGACTTGGGGGAGTTGGCAGTTTTGGGCGAGGCACAATCGGTGGGCGAAGCGGGCGAGTTGTTTGGTTTTGGGGCGGCTCGTGTTGGGGAAGATGGTTTGGACGGTCTGCCAAGCGTGGTCTACTGTGGTGTGTAGGTTCATCGGTTGTTACCTCACTGGGGTAGAGGATACCCCAAGCCGATGAACCACTTTTTTTTCGGTTGTCCAAAAAACTGTCGTGCAGTAAGCCCGCGTCGCGGGAGAGGGAGCCGGGGGTGAGGGCAAGATTACAGAGCATTTCCCGACATCTGAACCCCAATCGGTGTTAGTGTGCGGCGTTGAGCATCAGCCCAAGGCAGTAGCCCGCGCCGAAGCCGTTGTCGATGTTTACTACCATAACGCCTGGTGCGCAGGAGTTGAGCATGGTGAGCAGGGGCGCTAGCCCGCCGAAATGCGCCCCATAGCCGACGCTGGTGGGCACGGCAATCACGGGGCAAGCGACCAGCCCCCCGACCACGCTGGGCAGCGCGCCTTCCATCCCCGCGACGACCACCACGCCACGCGCCCCGTGCAGCAGCGGCAGATGCTCCAGCAGGCGGTGGATGCCCGCCACGCCCACATCATAGAGCGTCTCCACGCGCGCGCCCATCATCCACGCGGTGAGAACCGCCTCCTCAGCGACAGGAATGTCCGCTGTACCCGCGGCAAGGACGACGCCGTAGGGCGTTTCGGGCGGGGGCGGCGGCTCGCCCACTGTTATTGCCCGCGCAAGCGGATGATAGACGGCGTTCGGCAATTGCGCTTGCACCGCCTGATAGTGCGCGTCCGTCGCGCGAGTCGCCAGCACACGCCCCCGCGCCGCCAGACTTTGCACAATTGCCGCGACCTGCTTCGGCGTCTTGTGCTGACAGAACACCACCTCTGGGAAGCCCTTGCGCAGGGCGCGATGATGGTCGACTCGCGCGAAGTCCAGATTCTGATAAGGCAAATCGCGCAGGGCATTCAGCGCAGCCTCCACCGAGAGCGCGCCCTGCGCGACCTGCTCCAACAACGCACGCAGGCGGTCAACTTCCACGCGCCATCGCCTCCGCCCGCGCCTTCACGCACTCCAGAATCCCCTTCAGGTTCAGCGTGATGAGGTGATGCACGACTTTTTGCACTATTGCGCCTAACAGCGGCACGCGCAGCTCGTAATCCAGCACGCTTCGAAACAGCGTTCCCTCAGGATGGGGCAGGAACTCCCACAGCCCCTCCATCTGGTCGTAGTCGCCCTTCACCTGACGGAATCGGCAGGTGTGGTTCGCGTTGTCCCAGAGGTCCTCTTCCGTCCACTTCACCTGCAGTTTGAGTTGCGAGGCGTAGGCGACCCATTCGGTGAGCGTGCGGCTGCCGTCCTCGCTCTTTTCGAGGATTTTGACCGACTTCACATCGGGCATAAACTGCGGGAATGCCTCCACATCCCGCGCGACGGCGTACACGGTCTCCAGTGGGGCGTGGATGACCGTTTCGAGTTCCACACGCGCCATGCTTAGCCCTCCGCGCGCTGCTTGAAGCCGTTGAGCCAGTCCTGAATGATGGTGTTCACAGCGTTCTGCGCGAGCGAGGCGAACATCGGGGGCACATTCGCTTCGTAGTCGAGCAGCGCCGAGAGTTTACTGCCCGCGCCTTCTGGCTCCACACGCCACTCGCCGTTGAGCTTGACCAGCGAGTCGCCCTCCGGCTGCATGGCGATGCGGCGATTCGCAGCGTCGATCGTGTGGCGCGACTTCCAGCGCACGGGCATCCCAACGCCCGGTGCAATCACTTCCCAGTCCACCAGCGCGCTGCTTTCTGTGCGCTCCAGCACCTGCACATTGCGCGCGTGGGGCAGGAACTGGGCGAACGACTCCGCCTGCTGCAACACCTCGAACACTTTCTCCGCAGACGCGTTAATGCTCACCGATTTCTCGATTCTGGGCATAGGGTTCTCCTCCAGCAAATAAGTATACCGAATGAGCAGGGAACACGCGGGGTCTATCGAAAAAGTCTTCCACTATGCAGTTTCCGAAGGACTTTCTCTGGGGCGCGGCGACGGCGGCGTATCAGATTGAAGGCTCGCCGCTCGCGGACGGCGCGGGCGTGTCCATCTGGCATCGATTCAGCCATACGCCGGGCACGATTTTGAACGGCGACACGGGGGATGTCGCATGCGACCATTATCGCCGCTGGCAGGAGGATGTCGAGTGGATGAAGCGGCTGGGCTTGAACGCCTATCGGTTCTCGGTCGCGTGGGGGCGCGTGCTGCCTACAGGGCGCGGCGCGGTGAACCAGAAGGGGCTGGATTTTTATAAACGGCTCGTGGACGGCTTGCTCCGCGCGGGCATTACGCCGATGATTACCCTGTATCACTGGGACTTGCCCGCCGAGCTGCAGGACTGTGGCGGCTGGGCAAACCGCGACTGCGCCAAATGGTTCGCCGACTACGCCTGCCTGATGTTCCGCGAGCTGGGCGACCGCGTGCAACTCTGGGCGACGCTGAATGAGCCGTGGGTGGTGATGGCGCTCGGCTATCTGTGGGGGCAGCATGCGCCGGGCATCCGCGACATCGGCGCGGCGGCGAAGGCAGGGCATCACATGCTGCTCGGACACGGCAAAGCCGTCTGCGCCCTGCGCTCCCTCGGACTGCCCAACGCCAAAATCGGGATTGTGACCAACCTCGGACCCCAGCAACCCGCCAGCGACAGCCCCCAGGATCAGATGGTCGCCGCCCTGTGGCACAACTTCATCAACCGCTACTTCTTAGACCCCATCTTCCACGGCGAGTATCCTGATGCGGTGATTAGCTTCATCGGCGAGTTCGCCCCGAAAGCCGCGCCCGACGATATGCAAATCATCCAGAGTCGAATCGATTTTCTGGGCGTGAACTACTACACGCGCAATGTACTGGCTTACGACGCAAGCGACCCCATCGGCTCGCGCACCGTCTATCAGGAGGGCAAACTCCATACCGAGATGGGCTGGGAGGTCTACCCCGAAGGGTTGTACGAGATTCTCAAGTGGGTTCAGGCGGAATACGGCGACATCCCGCTTTACATCACGGAGAACGGGGCGGCGTTCCCCGACGCCCCTAACACGCAGGGCGAAGTGGACGACCCGCTCCGTGTGGACTATATTCGCGCCCACCTGGAGCAGGCGCATCGCACGATTCAGGACGGCGTCCCGCTCAAGGGCTACTTCTACTGGTCGCTGATGGACAACTTCGAGTGGGCGTTCGGCTACAGCAAGCGGTTCGGGCTGCTCTATGTGGACTTTGAGACGCAGAAGCGCATCATGAAGTCCAGCGGACGCTGGTATGCGGAGTTCATCGCGGGGCAGAGGCAGTAAACCCAAGTTGCTACCTACCGGTTTTGAGCAGGCGAGATTCCTCGCTCCGCTCGGAATGACAGTGTATTTTGCGGTCAAGTGAACTTGTCATCCGAGCCGAAGGCGAGGAATCTCATCATAGGGAGCAACCTGGGTACAAAATAAACTCCCCTCTCCCGCGCCGTGGGAGAGGGGTCGGGGGTGAGGGCTAGAGATTCTCGCAAACACGCTTACCGCTTCCGACGACGCAGCGCCAGCAGGCTCACCAAACCCGTACCGAGCGCAATCATGCTCGCAGGCTCAGGAACCAGCACAGTGAACTCCTGGCAAAATGTCTGGTCATACAGAGCCGCCGTGCCTGCCAGGCTGGCGAAGTTGTCGCGGTAGCCCTCGTGCAGCACCTGTACGCGCAGGCAGATTTGATACTGGGTATTGTTCGGGTCGCCTGCAATGTTCAGCGTGTAGCTGTCGCCCACGCTGCCGATGCCCTTGCTAAAGGTCGCCTCGCCCGCGCTCCAGTCCACGAACGCCTGGTCGACATCCGTGTAGAATGGGTTGCCATTCTTGAGAATGTTCAGCGTGGTGCGCAGGATGAGGCGGTCGGAGTGGGGTGAGTTGATGTTGCCGAACAGTGTGGTGGCGATTTGCGGGCGCGCTCCCACAATGCTGCCCGACGCCCAGCTGAACGACACATTCGGGAACGCCGTCGGGTCGATGTTGCCGCTGCCCCATAGATAGGACGCAAGGTTGGGCGTGGAGGGGCTGGGGCCCGAACTCAGGCTCAGCATCGAAGCGTTGCGAATCTCCACATCGGCGCGCCCTTCGGCAGAAGCGGTCAGCGAGTTGTCGTTAGCCGTCGCGCGCAAACCGAAGGTGTGCCCCGAACCGACCCAAGTGCCGAACACCACACTGCCCGGCTGGTTCATCGGACCGAGGTTATTCGCGCGGTCGGCGGGCAGGCGGTACTCCGAGCTGCCTGTGCGGCGCGAGCCGTTGCCCGCGACCAACATCAGGCGTCCGAAGGCGTCGCCCCCTGTGAAACTCTGTAAACGGACGCGAATCACACAGGTTGAACCGAAAAAGTCGTTGAAAGCGTAAATGCGTCCTGTAGGATTGCTCATGAAGTTCAAATTGCCGACATCGCTGCCGTTCCATGGGGAACGAAACTCTGTTACCCAAGTAAGGAGACCAGTATCTCTCTGTTCGTAAACCACCTGCGCGGACTGCGCGTTCACGCTTGCAATCGCAAGCGCGCTGCCGATTGCCACTAAGCTCCATCGCATGCCTGCTCGTTTCATTGAGTCCACCTCCAGAAAGTCGGATGGAAGGCAGCTGCGCCGCGCTTCCGTACAGTAAAGACTCAAAAGCGGGCGAAAAGCGGACAGGGGAAATTCTTGAATATCGCTTTCATTTCGAGCGCAGTGGGTATCTCGACCGCTTCCTGTCGGGTTTGCGTATGACTTGCTCGCGGGAAGCCCCTACTTCACATCCCCACTCCGGTGTACTGCCGTAGCCCCTTGCGCCATAAAACCTGCGCCGTGCCGATGCCAATCAGCACCCACAACGCCTGTAACCCGATTTCCATCCAGATCGCCTCGCCCTGCAGCTTGCCAATCGCGATTTCTACGGGCACGGCGGTCGTGTAGCGGAACGGGAAGAGTATCGCAAGCGCTTGCAGCCAGCTCGGCATCAGCGCAATCGGCGCGACCCAGCCGCTCAGCAGCAACATCGGCGCGTAATAGAGCGAGAACACGCTCTGTGTCTCCTGAAGCCAAAACGCCAGCGCCGCCAGCGCATACGCCGTGAAAAACGACACCAGATGCCCAAGCAACACGCTCAGCCAGAACGCCCAGCCCAAATACAGCGGGCTGAGCGTGGTGAAGTGGCTATAGTACCACAACGCCACCCCCGCCACAGGCACAAACAGCACCATCCGCATCGCCCGCCACGAGAGATTCTGCGCCACTAACCGCCACACAATCGGCACAGGGCGCAGCAACCACTGTGATAGCACACCCTCCTTGATCTCCCACGACAGGTCCCACATGATATGACTTACGATGAAGTTCGTGATGAAGGCAATCATCACATAGTAGGTCACCATCTCGCCGGGGTTGTAGCCCCCAATCGCCTCGCGCCCATTGTAGGCGGAGAGCCACACCAGCGGCATCACAAGGCAATGTACGATATCGGTCAGCATCCAGATGAACGCGCTGGCGCGATAGGCAAGGCTGTCGGCGATGTAGATTTTCAGCAAGGCAACCACTTTGTGAGCGAACGAATGCATCAAGAGAGATTGTACCTCTCTTCAGAGGCAATCCTGACGCCTCTCAGCTCATAGTGCTGCCCGCGAGAAACAATACCGAAAGAGATTCCTCGCTTCGCTCGGAATGACAATCTGTTGTCTCAGAAACATCTCTGTCGTTCCGAGCGAAGCAAGGAATCTCTTTGTTTCTTGTCTACTTCAGCAAGGGCGATTCCCAGTAGATGACGCTTTCACACGCTTTCGGCTCGGCATCCGCGCGGGCGTTGGTTGCCCGCGCGGCGACCGCCGCGTACAGCGCAGTGATTGCAATCAGCCAGGTGAGCCACAGCAGCCATTTTTCATCGTCCGCTCCTATTATATCACAGTTTCACATAGCCGCCGAGCAGGAACGCCATGCCCCAGCCGATGACGCCCACCAGCAGCGCGCCCACCAGCCCGACCACGAACGGCTTCAGCCCGACGCCCTTGAACACGCTGAACGAGGTCGCCAGACCGACCGCCGCCATCGCCGTGCCCAGCGCGCGGGAGCCCCAGGTCTCGCCTACCGTGTCGGTGAACGCCTTCCAGGCGTCCTTATCCCACACGCCGAACGCCAAGCCGCTTTGTAGCTGCGCGTCGCCGATGGAGCGGAACACCGCCATCGCGATGAAGCCCAGCACGAACGCCGGCAGCAGCTTCGCGATGCTGATCTTGCCGCCGTCGCCCGCGCCCTGCGCCGCCATCCGCCGCAGATACAGATACGACAACAACGGCACAACCACCGCCAGGAACAGGTTGCGCGTGAGCTTCGTCACGGTGGCGGCTTTCAGCACGACCTCATCGTTGAACACCTCTTTATAGGTAAGCGCCGCGCCCACCACTTGCGAGGTCTCATGTACCGCCGTGCCCAGGAACAGCCCAATCTGCTCGGAGGTGTGCAGGATATGCGGCGCAACATACGGATACAGGAACATGCCCAGCAGCCCGAACAGCGTGATGTTCGCAACGGCGTAGGCGACCTCTTTCTGGTCGGCTTTAATTGCGGGCGCGACCGACACAATCGCCGTCACGCCGCAGATGCCCGTGCCCGCCGCAATCAGCGTGCCTAGTCGGTCGGGCAGGTTTAGCTTCTTGTTGAACCACGCCACGAACCACAGCCCGCTGAAAATCGCTGTCGCCACCACAGGAATGCCCCACACGCCCAGCTTGAACACATCCATCAGGCTCAGCTTGATGCCCACCAGAATAATGCCCAGTCGCAAAATCTTGGTGGTGCTGAACTTGATGCCGTCTTCAATCGCTTTGGGCATGGGCAGCAGGTTGCGCAGCAGAATGCCAATCACAATCGCCGTCAGCACGGCGGAAATAGGGCTTTTCTTGCCCGTCGGGTCGATGCCTTGCAAGCTCAATAGCCATGCGCCCAGCACATTCGTCAGCGGAATTGCGACCAGCATAATCGCAACCGCGAGAACGAAGCCAGGCAGAATACGCATCACGCCCTGCCAGTTAGGCACGCCCAGCAAGGCGTCTAAGATAATGTTTCGTTTCTCTACTTGTTTTTCTACCGAAGTTTGGGTTGCCATCACTGTTTACCTCCTGTCAAAGTGAGATGGCGATAACTTAGTGGCTTGAGCGTCTCGCTCAAGCAGAACTTACACACGGTCGGGACGCCCGTGCCCCGTGGAAAGGGTACGACGGCGGGGACGCCGTCGTACCGAGTGAGAGTTTAGTAGGCGTCTGCCAGCGCGCAGACATTCTTGCCCAGCTCCAGCTCCTGCGCCTTCTCCTCGTCGGGAACCAGCAAGCCCGCGTTCACGCGCTTGATGTCCACATACTGCGGCGGGAAGGTCGGCAGCGTGCTGAGCATGAACTTGATAAACGCCTCCTTGCTCTCTGCCATGTACTCCTTCGGGTTGTTGCGCTTGATGTTGCCCAGCGTGTCGTAGAAGGTTCCGTCGGGTCGCCCTTCACGGCTCGCAGTGGCGAAGTGCGCAGGGAACACGAGCGTCTCATCAGGCAGCACAAGCAGCTTTTTGTAGAGCGACTCGTAGTGGATTGGCGCCCACTCCTGCCCGCGCCCGCCCAAGTCGGGACGCGCTACCGACACGATGAAGATCGAGTCGCCGGTGAACAGGTAGCGGTCGTTCACGAGGAACGCCATATTGCCCAGCGTGTGCCCGGGGATGTGGATACCCTTCAGCGTCGCGTCGCCGAACTGGAAGGTGAAGTTATCCTTCAGGTACTCATACTCAATCGTGGCAGGCAGCATATCGATGGGGTGGATGCCATCGTAGGGGTGCAGGAAGTAGGGCACGCCGAGCTCTTTGGCGAGTTTCGGACCGCCGCTAATGTGGTCGGCGTGAGCGTGCGTGTCGAAAATCGCCACGATTTCGAAGCCCTCGCGCTCGGCGAGATTCGTATATTGCTCGGTGTGGCGAGTCGGGTCAATCAGGATGCCTTTGCCGTTGCTCACGATGGCGTAGGCAAGGTCGCCGCGCGCGATACGCATAATCTGGTACAGCGCGACGTCTTGCACCTCCTCAATGCGGCGCACGCGGTAGTAGTTGCCCCACGCGACCATGCCGCCCTCAAGGTTCAGCGCGTCATAGCCCTTCTCGCGCAGCAGGTTCGCCACATACTCCGACGAACCGCCCTTCGCGCACACGACCACCACCTGCTTGCCTTTCGGTACTCGCGCGATGGTCTCTTCTTCGTTCTCTACAAACTGGAAATAAGGGATATGGAGCAGCTCGAAGGGGTTGCGCCCCTCGATTTTCCAGCGCTCGAACTCGTCCTGATTGCGTACATCGAGCAGCAGAAACTGCTCGCCGCGTTCGATCATCTGATCCAGCTCTGCCACGCTAATCGTAGTTTTGGTGATAGTTGCCATGTCGTCATACCTCCCTGTTGGATTGTCTTCTTGGAAGCGGTTCGTTCCGCTTCCGTATAGTTAGAGGCGTTGAGGGTGGGAAGGATTCATTCCGTCGAAGCGGCGTGTATATGCAGAATCGCGGTACGCATCACGGCTTCACTGGGCGCGCGGCTGCGTAAATACTGCTCGCACATTCGAAATGGGTAGAGGAGACGGTCGTAGCGCGGGTCCGGCAGGCTCAGCGGGCGCGTCTCTTGCAGCAGCCATGCCGAGATTTTGTCTGCCCATTCGCGCGTATCGTCAGGGCTGGTGAGCACAGGCGTCTCAACGCGCACCAGCCCATAGGTCGGCGATGCGCCCGGCTGCCAGCGCAACCGCAGATACCAGCTATACACCTCGCTCTGCCCCTCGCGCACAGGACGGAACACACTGCTCCGGTAGCCCGCAGGCATGTTCAGTACCTGCAGCATCCAGTTAATCTCCAAATAACTCGTTCGATGCGACTTCGACACGCCCACAACCTTCACCAGTTGCCTACGGTCTAACGCACTCATCAGGTCAGCGATGGAGCCGTCCACGAGCAACCAGTCCTCAGAGGCGGGCGTTTGCTGTTCAATCCACTGCAGAGCGAGTTTGCGCTCTAAGTGGTCGCGCACGCGCGCCACGGTCGCGCCCGCCCGCACGAGCATTGTGGCGAACGAGGTCTTCTCCAGTTCGCGCTCCTCCAGCGAGTCGTAAACTGTGACCCCCGCCCGTTTGAACTTGCGAGTGTCAAACGCTTTCAGGGGCAGGTAGAGAGCTTCCTCCGACTCGGTCAACTCCAGCAGGGGATGCAGCTCGCGATTGCGCCGGTGCAACACCATCGCCGCCACATAACCATAGACCACAGGCAGGATCCCCTTCTCCGTCTGCTGATAGTAAAGCAGATGCGAGTGCTGAACGCCGTCGATGAAGTGGGTAAACTGCGTCGGCTTGTCGGATGGGGGCACAGGATAGACGCCGAACTCTTTACGGTCGGGTTCGGGCACGAGCCACGCGCGACTGAAGCCTCCCTCCTCGTCGGGCGGCTCGATGGTGTCTTCTGTGCTGATCTGTCGCACCACCTGCACGCCTTCGGGATTCTCGCGCAGGAACTGCACTACCTTCTGCAGAAAGGGCGTCATCCAGACGAGGATTCGTTGTTGCTGCCCCGAATCCTGCGCCCCTCGGTGCCAATCACAAGGGATCCTCACAGGTAAAATTACGCCAGTGTGCGTCATGACAACGCCCCTTAAGCCCCGACAGGAAGCATTTTATCGGCGTGTGTTGAACCTGTATCGTAAGGCGGGGATGACACCCCCATCGGTACGGATGGCGTCGCATCTGCTGGGCGCGCCGCCTGACGCCGTTCGCGCCATGTTGCAAATCGGCATCGAGCGGGGTGAAATTGCCGACGCTGGTGAGGGGATTTACTTCACGACCGAGACCCTGCAGCGTCTCGCCGAACAGTTGCAGACTTTGCCTCCACCTGTGAAAGTAGCGCAGGTGCGCGATCTCACGGGCAGCTCGCGTCGGTACGCGGCGGCAGCGTTAAAGTGGCTCCGGGCGCGGGGGATGATTGATTGAGATGTTGCTATTCCAGCCCAATCTGCCAGCTCAGTTCCAGATAGAATCGTTGGAGCGAGCCGCCGTTCCAGAGGTCTGCGCCGAGAACCGCCCGCCAGGGGCGTTGTTCATAGGTGAGCCAGAACATCGGGTGTGGCTGCCAGTAAGCTACCTGAACCGAGGAGTGGCTCCCGCCCCAACGCAGTGCAAGTGCGCCTTGCCAGTCACTTTCATGTACCGCTACAACTCCAAGGGCGTAGCCGTTGAGCCGTCGCCAGACCTCGATGTCCACGCGCGGCTGGGCAACTCTTTGAAGCGAAGCAGGGTTGACGCTTCCTTCCAGCGCGGGTGGCGCGCTCAGGAAGCCGTCGGCGTCGGGAGTCAGCTGGTTCACGCGCACGGTCGCCTCAATACGCTGTGCTTGGCGTACCTGCAGATGGCTCCATAAGTTGTGCGCCGAGATGCCTGCCGTCCAATCCCCTGACTTTATGGCAACGCCCGCGCTGAAGGTGTACCCATCGCCGCCGATGACCGAGGCGGCTAATCCGCGCGTGGTGAACAAGGTCAGCTCTCCCTCAAAGGAACTGCCTGTTTTTTGCCCTTGCAGCCAACCCTGCTGCACACGCTGAACCTTCAGGTAGCCGGCTTCGAGCCAGTAGTGTAGCTGCGCTGAAGGCGCGTTCCAAACCCCGTGGTAGGTTGCCGTCCCGATGCGAAGGGCGGAACGGCTAAGGGTCGCCATGACGGGGTAGCGGGTATTGGGCGCAAGCTGCCCTCGCTCCGCTTCGAGAAACAGGCGTGCAGCGCCTGAGTTCCCCTCGTAACGGTTGGCCTGCCCGTAGGCAAGACCGAACTCCCAAGCGTGGTGGCGCACGCGAACCTCGTAAATGAACGCGCTCTGAAGGTAGGCGCGCTGCGCTCTGAACTCGTACGGCGGGTCGTTTCGAAACAGGGGACGCACGTTGGTATCTGCAAAGGCACAGAGTCGTAGTTCCAGGAAGGTTCGTGGCGCACGAAACAGGTCGTCGGCGCCGCCGTGCAAATCACGGAAGGGCATAGGGACAGGCTGCGCGTGGCTCCCGACGCCGCCAGCGATTAGTGCCCCCATTATCCCGCTAAGTAGGCGAGGGCGGCGCGCCCTCGCAAAAAGGCGCGCCATCAATCCTCGAACCAAACAAGGGAGTTCACGGTCTCGAAGGTGTTGTCCGTGTAGCGCACGACATACGCCTCGCCCAGATCGGGCAGCCCTAACGCGCTTGCCTTGCCAATCTGGGCAACAGCCGAGCCATCAGGTTTTTTAATCGCTCCCGTGAAAGCCCGACCCTGCGCGTTGTAGTTGAGTTGCAGACGGAAGCTCGACGGGGTATGGGTCATCTGGAGAGCTGCAACCTGAAACATGTTGGTGCGTTCAACGCACCCGTTCACGATGCGCAGGTCGCCCGTGAAGCTCCCCTCCAAGCGCGCGCTGCCGAGATCCAAGCGCAGCTGGATGCGAACGCGAGGCATCGCGTAGTCCGGCTCCGAAACAATGTTGAAGTAGACCAGCGCAGGACGCCCCACACGCGGCGTTAGGCTCCCGTTGAACTCGAAGTTGCCTTTAGGAAACTGTTCCAGCGGGATTGTGTCTTGTTCCAACGGGTTCAAGCCCGTGGGGTTGTTCCACTGCAGATGGATTTGTCCCACAAGCGTATCATTCGGCGTGCGATACTCGGCGTTCGCCTGCAGGCGCGTGGGCTGTGCTTCACCGCCGACGCGCTGGAACTGGGCGTTCAGGCTGTTCAGGATGAGCGTGGAGCGCATACCGTTAAAGTTCAGCGATTGAACTGTAAGTTGAGTGAGCTGCTTCTCTGGCGGATTGCCGTCTGCAAAGGTGAGGTTCAGGTTCTGCAGGTTAAGCGTCAAGCTGGGTTCTGACTTGAGCGTCGCCTGTACCCGCGCCGCACTGATCTGTTTGACGCGCTCGCTGATGGGGTAGGTATCGTATATCAGATTCGTCACATTCAAGTCAGCGTACTGGCTTTGGAGTGTCCCTGTCAGGTTCACAGTGCGGAAACTGCCGTCCGCGCGTGGGGTAGTGTTCGCAACGCCGTTAAACTGAATGGGCTGGCGCAACCCGCTATCGGACAAGGTGAACTGCACCCGCAGCTGGGTTGCCCGATTTTGCGAATCGCGCTGGGTCACCTCGAATGAGCCGTCATGGCGGACACTGGGGTCGCCCGCCTTACGCAAGGAGAAGCTGACGCGCCCTGCATCAGGAGTGAACTCGAATTCGCTCAGCGGATTGTTCGTCGTCACCGTGCAAGTGAAGGAACCGCTGGTCACGATCCAAGTACGATTGTCCGCCGCGTCGCCAACGCGCTCGAGCTTATACTGCACTTCACGATAGCGTCCTGGGGGTAAACCCCTTAGGGATTCATAGGGATCACTCCCGCCTGGTGCATCCCATCCCAGCACACGAAACACGAGGTTCAGCCCACGTTCAAAGAACGATTCCAGAGGCTGAGCGATTTGCTCTTTGAGAATCTGTTCCTGTTCACGCACCGCTTGTTCAAGGCGCAGTGCTTCGCTATCGCTACGGTCCAGCCAAACGGCGCTGTAATCGCGCAGCATTTGGGTGATTTGTTTCGCTGTAGCGACATCGCCTGTGGAGGGACGGAGGTTCTGCCCTTGCTCCTGAACCCGCGGGCGTATCTGATTGCGCAGCTCCTCTTCCAGTAAGCCTTCCCCAATATTCTCAGGTAGGGTCTCGCCGACCACCAAGCTCAACTGGTAGCGGTTTCGCATTATTTCACGAATGCGTTCCACCACGGTGGCGACGCCGTTGGGGGAGAGCGCCGTCAAATTTTGCTCGCGGGCAAAGCGCAAAATCTCCTCGGTCGCCAAAGTTGTGTAGGCGTCCAGGTTCGCGCCAGCGTACCCCTGAGGCGGCAATGCCGGCAGCAGTGCCGATACACGCACGCGCTGGTTATTAATCGTTTTCTCTGCGAGAATCAACAGATCGCGCCCGGCATAGTCTGGAGGGAAGGTCAAAGCGTATCGACCGTCGCTGTCGGTGGTGGATTGGGCGATTACAGTGTCAGGTGAAAACGCCAGAACTGCCCGAACAGAGGCGTTCGGTAGCGCTGCGCCAGTCAGAGAGCGAGAACGCGGGGTTCCTGTGGGAACGGTAACGGTTCCGTTAACAGTGAGACCTGTTGTAGGGGGAGGCGTTGTGCTGCCGCCGCCTCCGCAACTGGAAAGGAAAACAAGAAGCGTAAACGCGGCGAGTGCTCCCACCCACTGCTTTGTGTCTCCATCGACAAAGATGCGGTTCATGGTCAACCTCCGTTTGAAATTATACCGAATCGTCAGTCAAAAAATCAAGGGCGTCTCTTGACACAGAATGCTCTCATCGCCAGAATCGCGCTTGAATCCCCCGAATGGATTGCTGATGCTCCCGCAAGAGCGTGTGGATTTCCGAGGCGTCGCGCAGGTTCAGGCTCTGGGCGACAATGGCGGCGCGCTCGTCGTCGGGCAGTATTTCAGGAGCAGGGTCAAAGAGCAGGCGCAGCCGATTACGCAGGTGGTACAGGAACCCCCACGCTTCGGTTAGCGTCTCGTAGTCGGCGCGATCGAGAACGCCACTGCGCCAGAGCCACTCCAGCTGCGCGTGCGTCTCCAGCGAGGCGGGTCGGCTCTCCAAGTTGGCATGCTGGACGACCAGCCAGTGTGTGAGGAACTCTAATGTCGCTAGCCCGGCGTACCCGAGCTTGAGGTGGGTTTCCAGCTGCTCGGGCGAGACGCGCTCAGTCAGGGCGCGCTGGATGAGGCGTTGCATCTCCGCTAGGTCGTCATGCGAGGGCGGCGCGCCGTAGCGGAACTGGTTCAGGATTTGCAAAAACGGCTCTGTAAGCGGCGGGTCGGCGTTCAGGGGGCGGGCGCGCAGCGCAGCGAGCCGTTCCCACGGCGCGGCGCTATGTTCGTAGTAGGTTTGCCAGCCCGACAGGGTACGCACGAGCGCGCCCGACTTGCCCTCGGGGCGCAACTGCGTATCGACAGGCTGAAACACGCCCTGTTCGGTCAGTTGCTGACACTGATTGATAAAGTTTTGCGCCAAAACCTGTACTTTTTCTATATCGGCGTCGTCGGCGCAGGCGAAGGCGATGTCCCAGTCGCTGCCGAAGCCCAAATCGCTAGCGCCAAGACTGCCGAACCCCACAATTAGCACGGGCGTTTCAGGCGCGACAATCTCCCACAGGCAGGTCAGCAGCGTCTCGGTAAGCGCGGTCAGGTCGTGCGCTGTCTGTTCGGGGGTCGTTTCGCCCCAGAGATCGCGCGCGCCGATGCGGAGCTGCTCGCGCCGCGCGTAGGCGGCGAGGTTCGCAATCTTTGCGTTCACGGTTCGGCAGGTTTCCAGCCGTTTCCGCAGGGCGTGCAAGTGCTGGTCGCGCAGTTTCGCCCCTTTTGCCACGATTTCCTCGCCAAACAGCATATCGAGCAGTTCGAGGTGCGCCAACAGGCGGTTCCAGAGGGGGGGCGACTGCGCCAATTCCGTCAGGCGAATCAGCACATCAGGCGATTCCGCATAGGCGGCGAACAGCGCCGCGCGATTAGGAAAGGCGTCGGCGAGGCGCTCCAGCCCGATCAGAGCGCGGTCGGGGTCAGGCGTGCGGACGCAGGCAATGAGCAGTTCGGGCAGGATGGCTTCGAAGGCGCGTTTCGCTTCAGGCAACGGCGCGCCGTAATCGCTGCCGACGAGGTTCGCGAGCAGAATCTGATAGGCGCGTTGGGGTTCCGCAAAGCCCAACTCGCGGAGGGTCTGTTCCCAGAGGGGGGCGTTTTCAATGGGGGGGAACGCGTTCGCCCTCACCCTTAGCCCCTCTCCCACGGCGTGGGAGCGGGGAGCCGTTTCCCCCCTCTCCCACGCCGTGGGAGAGGGGGTCAGGGAGTGAGGGCTAAAAATCTTCTCTTGATACACCCGCGCCGTTTCCCGATGCCGTTGCAACTCCGCCTCGAACGCAGTCGGCTCGGCGTAGCCCATCTGTTTGGCGAATCGCTCCCGCTCGCGCGGCGCGCTCGGCAGGGTGTGCGTCTGATGTCCGTATTGCAATTGCAGGCGATGCTCCACCGTGCGCAGGAAGCAGTAGGCGTTGCGCAGGGTGTCGGCTTCAACGGGGCGCAGCACACGCGCGTTTTTCAGCCGTTGCAGCGCGTCCAGCGTGTTCGGCGTGCGCAGGCGCGGGTGCTTGCCCCCCAGCAGCAGCTGCAACGCTTGCGTCGGGAACTCGATGTCGCGGATTCCACCCCAGCCATTTTTAATGTCCGTCTCATACTCGCCGCGCGCCTGCGTCTGCGCCTCCGTGCGGACGCGCTGCTCCACAATCTGCGCGAAGTCAGCGTCGCTGAGCGCAGGGCGATAGACCCACGCATGAATCCGCTCCAGAAACCGCTCGCCCACGCGCGGGTCGCCCGCGCACACCCGCGCCTTAATCATCGCCTGACGCTCCCACAGCTCCGCCCAGTTCTCGTAGTAGTGCAGCGCGGAGCTGACCGTGCGCACAATCGCGCCGAACCTGCCCTCAGGGCGCAGGCGGAGGTCAACGCGGAACACAATCCCACGCCGCATCGGTTCGGAGAGGGCTTTAACCAGCATTTCGGCGAGGCGCGTGAGGTACTGCATCGGGTCACGCACGCCCTGCAGCGGGGGCTGGTCGGCGCAAATGAGGATCGGGTCGATGTCGGAGCTGTAGTTCAGTTCGCGTCCGCCCCATTTGCCCATGCCAATCACACACAGTCCATGCTCGCCCGACACGCCCTGCGCCGCGCCGAGTTCCTGATGACAGGCGTCCAGCGCCGCGCCGACACACACATCCGCAAGGTTCGACAACCCCCGCGCAATGTCAGGTAGCGACGCCTCGCCCAGCACATCCAGTGCGGTTAGGCGCAGGAACTCCTGCTGCTTGAATGCACGCAATCGATCAAGCTTCATCCAGAAAGTGGTGCAGGGCTTGAGCAGACGATGCAGGTCACGGCGCAGATCGGCGCGGGAGCGCGGGCGCATCAGCAGGCGCGTATCGAGCAGAATCTCGCTCAGTTCGGGGTTCTGCAGCAGCGTGTCCGCCATGTATTGCGAGTGTGCAAGCAGGGCGAGCAACGGCGTCAACGCCGCAGGCGTCTCGGCGAACAGGCGATAGTAGGTCAGCGTCGCACCCAGCGACTCCAGCCAGCGGTCGAAGTTGAGCAGCAGACGATCGGGGTCGGGCGCGTTCTGCAGCGCCAGCGTCAGGGTCGGTGCGAACCGCTCAAACAACTCTGCCTGCAGTCCCTCCCCCTGCCAACGGCGCCACAACCGCGCCGCGCGCTCAGGCTGGTCAAACGCGATTTGCTCCATCATATACCCAGCGTCGCCCGTGCCCAGCCCCCAGCAAGAGGCAATTCAAACCACGCACCCCGACTCGCCTCAATCGCGGGCCATATTGTGTAGACCAGCGCGACGATCGTATACGCCAGCGCCAAGGGAATCGCCAGAATCACGCCGAACCCACAGGTGATAAACGCTATGAGAAGGCTCGCCGCCGTTAACAGAATCGCCCCCACGAGTAAAATCAGCTGAAAGTAGAGCGCCTGCAGCGCGTGGAACGCGACGAATCGGGAACAATCTTTATACGCCAGATAGATGACCAGCGGCGCGACATACTGCCCTACCCAGATAACATACCCCAGTAGAGTCAGTAGATGCGCCAGCATCCCCCAGAGTTTCTCATCCGCCGTGAGCGAACCGTCTTGCGGGTAGCTCATCCCATACCTCCGCAAGTAAGTGTACCTGAATAAATAGGGCACACAGGCTTCCCGCGCAACGGCAATCCTGCCAATGTCCGAGTAATCCCTACCAAACTCTGCTGCTTGTTCTTCCTTGAAACCTCGATGGGTTCAGCAGACGCATTCGAAACAATTGGGAGAGAGCGCGTCGAAACTCTGTCACATCTGCAGGCATCCTCGCCTATATAGCAACAACAAGCGAATTCCGCGCCCGCCCGCGCCAAAAAAGAACAAAAGGGTTCGAAAAGCGATGACCCGTTCCGCGACGCAGACGAAGCGACTCATGAAGGTTGCTTCATCAATAGAGCAGGGATTGCGTTGCAGTCAGTGAAACGAGGCATCCCCAGGAGGCGAGTAAAATGCGCACGCGACGCCTGACGACGAGAGCAGTAGCGACATTGTTGAGCCTGACACTGGTGGGGCTGGCTACCCCTACGCAGGAGCCTGGGAGCGCGCCTGTCCCTTCAAAGCGAAAACTGACCGAACCTCAGGACGCGCCTGCGCCAAGCCTCAGTGCTGAATTCAACGATACCCATGCAGCAATCGCTAAGATGCTTACCAACAGGCAATTTGACAAAGCGCTACAGCAAATTGACTCAATGATTCAAATCGCTAAAGCGCACGGGGATCGAATCGCTGCGGTATTTGCCTACCGCGCTCGTGCCTTCGCCTTACAACTCTCAGGACGCTACGAGGAAGCCGCCAATGCGTGGGAGCAGGTAGCACAGGTCTGGCGCGAAATCGGGGACGGAGTGTTTGTGGTTGAAGCCCTATCTAACCAGGCAATGTGCTTATGGCAAAGCAACCGTCAGCAAGCAGAGGCTCTCGTGGCGCAAGCGCTGACGCTTGCCCAAGTAGAGACGAAACGCCCCGTGGGGATGGCAGAGACACTCAGGCAGCTGGGAGTAGATTGGCTTTCCTATGACGGTAAGAGGGCGGTAACGCGTCAGTATTACGAACTTTCGTTCAATTTGTGCAAGCGTTACGCGCCCGAATCGCTTGTTCTGGCGAGTGCGCTGATTAATCTCGGGGCTTTGGCGAATGACCAGCAAAGATACAGTGAGGCAGAAGATTATCTGAAGCAATCGCTGATCGTGCTCGAGAAAATCGAGCAAAGCCGTTCAGTAGAGGCGGCGCGCGTGCGCAGCGACTCAGGAGTTTCTGCTTATGTTCGAGGCGACCTCGACGAAGCTTTACTGCGTTTGCAGGAAGCACTTGAAGCGCAGGTTCAGTTAAACCCCTGTGAAGCGGCGATTACTATGCACCGTTTGGGTAATGTGTACGCGGATCTGTGGGATTTGGAACGCTCAGCGGAGTATATTCGACGCGCCCTCGATATCTACAAGCGTCAGAAGTGCAGCTCGCGCGCGGAAGCGGGGGCAGAAATGGATCTCGCTGCGACCTTAGCAGAGCAGGGGAATCTGAGTGAAGCGCGTCAGGGTTTCGAAAGGGCGCGCCAGACCGCGCAGGGCAAGCGTGTGGTGCATTTCGCAGGGCACGCCCGAGCCAATCACGCCGACCCGCAGGCGCAGCTGGGACTCTTGCGCAAGGGATATGCCGATCCCTACCAATGGGCCGGATTCGTGCTCATAGGCGACTATCGTACTGAGCTGCCGCGCGCTGGTTCCGCGAACCCTCTCAAGTGAGGTATCATAGACATGAAAGATTCAAAGAAACACCAGAGTCATTCAACCGCAAAGACGGGCGCGGACAGAGCGCCGTCGAGAAGCCCTGCCGCCGATGCAATTGCCCTGATGCATGGGAGCGTGTGGCAGTACCCATGCCGTGAAGGAGAGAGCGCGATGGGAATTGCAGATTGGCGTCAGGCGCAGCAGGTGGTCGAGGAGCTGCTTAGCCTTTCGCGCGACAGCTTGGCGATTGGGCGAGCCGATCGGCTGGAAGAGTCGCTGGCGGTGTGGGCGCGCAGTCAGTTTCAACCCCTCATCGGACGGTTGGTGTATAACTCTAACCTGCGTGAGGACGCGCTGCAGGAGGCGCTGGCAGATCTATTTCAGGGATTACGCACCTATGACCCCGCCCGCGCCCCATTTGAAGCCTGGGCAAAACGGGTGGCGGTTCACGCCGCGTATCGCGTGGTGAAACGCCATCAGCAGCGCACCCAGCCCGAAGTGCTTGACCCCCAGTACGCCACGCTGGACGAGGACGCGCCCGAATGGGAGGAGACTCTGGAGGCGCCAGACGACCCCGAACGCGAAGCCATCGAGCGCGAGCAGGCGCGCTGCCTGATGGAGTGCGCCCGTCGCGCCCTGAGCGACGATGAGTTTCTCGTCTGGGTCGGCGTGCTGCAGGGCAACTCCTACGAGGAACTGGCGGCGCTCCTGGAGAAACGCCCAGACGCGCTGCGCCAGCAGTTCAAGCGGGCGCGGGCGAAAACGCTGGCGGAAGCGGTGTTGCATCCGAACCTGTTTACGAACGACGAAATCTGGGCGGCGGTCAACGAGTGCCAGCGCTCGGCGGAGCCGCTCACCGAGCGCGAGCTGGCGGCCGTGCAGGAGGCAATCGGCGGCAACCCACACCGCCAGCCGCCCTCGTATCGCAATACCCAGTATTTTCGCAACGCCTGCGTGAAAATCGCGCCGTATCTGGCGCGCTTCATGAGCCTCATCGCCGTGCTGGTGTGCTATGGCGCATCCTGCGGCGTCGTTGTCTACAACGCCGTCACGCCGAGCCAACCCGTCCGCTATTTGGAAACGGAGGCGCGCCAATCTATTCTTTGATAAACAGGAGGCGAGTTCACGATGAAACGACCCATAGAAGAGCGACTAACGGCACTCGAGGCGAAGGCAGCGCGCCATCTGAGTCAGGAGCAGGCAGGGCAGTGTCTGACTGTTGAACAGCTACTTGACCTTGTAGAACGCCGCGCACGCTCCGGTCAATCCAAAGGGTGGATGATGCACCTGGTGGGCTGCGATTCCTGCCGCGCGACCTATGAAGAGCTGCGCGAACTGCAGGCGATGCAGCGCGGCGAACGCGCTCGCTGGCTTTCGCTGCCGCGCTGGACGCCGCTACTCAAGTGGGCGACTCCCGCTGCCGCCGCGATGCTGTTCGTCTGGACGCGCATGGCGCTGTTCCATCCTGTTGCTACGCCTATCGGCGCGCTGGTCACAGCTGACCCCGTGCCACCCCCAGTCGCGGAACGCCCCATCGCCGTGCCCAGAGAGCCGAACCTGACGGCGCGCGCGAATCCTCCCAGCGCAAAGCCTTCCTCTGGAGAGACCGTGCCCCAGACGCCGATTGTCGCGAAACTCCACGGCGCTCCAAAAACAGGCAAGACAACACCGCCCTCAACGCATGCACAGGTTCCAGCCAACCAGAGTCTGTTCCAGGTTGCCTTGAAAGAGGTAGACAGCCTTCGTGATTGGGCACCCAACCGAGAGACCATCCAGCGCTACCTCAGCGAATCGCTCGCCCTCTCCGCCCAGCTTTCGAGCGACCGTAGCCGGAGTAGTGGCGAGCAACTCGCTTACGCCATTCGGCTGATGAGCGTCCGCCCTGAAGAAGTCGCCACAAACTACGCCGTCGCGCCGCTACAGCAGCCGATCGAGTTGAGGTTCGCAATGCCCGACGAACCTCCGTCTGCCCCGCTATTCGTCCGTGTGGAGATCAAGTCAGAAGGCGATAAAGCGCCGTTCTCAGAAACCATTCCTCTGCAGCCCCCTGATTACACGGTCTCCATCGCCCCGACCTGGTTGCCAGGCGCGCACTATCGAATCACCGTTCTAAGCGATGCTGAGCGTGGGGAAGAGCTGTATACGCTGGCGTTCCGCACGCTTTCCGATAGGGCGCGGGAAGATTCTGGAAGGAGTGAGCAGGAACTGCTGGAATGGGCGCGGCAGAACCAATCGGTTGCGCCGCTGCTCTGCGCACTGGTGCTTTACCACGAATTGGACCGCAGTGGCGAGGCGCTGGAACTGCTGGAGAAGGCGCGCACGGATTATTCCCGCTACGCACAGTTCGAGACGCTTATTGAGGGCTTGAAGGCAGCAACACGCTATCGTCGCGCAACGCTGCGACTGCTTTTAGAAGAGTCGGAGGACGCGCCCTAATCATTCCGATATAGGCGTTGCTTATAGTGTCTCAAATGTGAAATCGTCTTGCTCTGGTGCGACGGTTTAATCTTTGAGGGACTTATACCAGCTGGGGCTTCAGATGTCGTGTGTCGTCGCGGGGATGCCGACGACACACGACACTTGAAAGCCCGATGGATATTAGAACATTCGGTATCCTTATCTGTGATGCAATCCAACTTATTTGGCGGAGGCGAGGCGCAGAACGCGCGCCTGCCACTGGCGACGCGCATGCGCCCGCGCACTCTGGACGAGTATGTAGGGCAACGGCACCTACTTGGTGAAGGGATGCCCCTGCGCCGCGCTATCGAGCAGGGGACGCTCGGCTCGGTCATCCTCTGGGCGCCGCCCGGCTGCGGCAAAACCAGCCTCGCCTATCTGATTGCGCATTATACGAACGCCTCTGTGGAGTCGCACAGCGCGGTCTCGATCGGCGTCGCCGAAATCCGCAAGGTCGCTGAGCGTGCCCGCCAGCGCTTGCAGGCGACCGGGCAACCCACGCTGCTCCTGCTGGACGAAATCCATCACTTCACGCGCACGCAGCAGGACTCGCTGCTGGGCTACTTGGAGGATGGCACATTGACCCTCGTGGGCGCGACCACCGAGAACCCGTTTCTGATTCTAAGCAACGCTCTGCTTTCGCGCGCGCGCGTGCTGACCTTGCAGCCCCTTTCGGACGACGAGGTGCGCCTGCTAATTGAACGCGCGTTGAGCGATGCCGAACGCGGGCTGGGCGGACGGGGACTGCGCATCGAGCCCGACGCCCTGCAACACTTAGTCCGCAGCGCCAACGGCGACGCACGCCTTGCACTCAATGTGCTGGAGACCGCCGCGCTACAAACGCCCAACAGCGGAACCATCCCCCTGAGCCTGATTGAGCAGCTCCTCCAAAAGCCGATGCTGCGCTACGACCAGCAGGGTGACTATCACTACGACACGATTTCGGCGTTCATCAAATCGGTGCGGGGTAGCGACCCCGACGCCGCGCTGCACTATCTGGCGCGGATGCTGGTCGCGGGCGAGGATCCGCGCTTTATCGTGCGCCGCCTGCTGATTTTAGCCAGTGAGGACATCGGCAACGCGAACCCGACCGCGCTCATCCTCGCGGCGGCGGGCGCACAGGCGGTCGAGCGCGTCGGCATGCCTGAAGCGCAGATTATTCTGGGACATCTGACCACCTACCTCGCCTGCTCGCCCAAGAGCAACGCGAGCTACTTAGCCATCAAGCGGGCGTTAGAAGATGTGCGCACCAAACCGCTCACGCCAATCCCGATGCATCTGCGCAACGCGCCCCATTCGGGCATGCGCGAACTCGGCTACGCCGAGGGCTACCGATACCCTCACGACGACCCGCGAGGCTGGGTGGAACAGCCGTATCTGCCTGAAGGCTACTGGAGCGTCCCCTACTACCAGCCAACCCAGCACGGCGCGGAAGCAAAGATCCGAGCCCGAAACAGACAGCAGGAGTAATCCGCCCCTGCAGGAATCGACAAAAGCACACCGAATCCCTTTCAGGAGGTTGAAGATGATGCTGGGTTGGATAGGGTCTGTGGGGATCATGCTCGCCTTGACCGCTACTTGGTGCGCTCAAAATGCGCCTTCCCAAGAGGCACCGACGCCTGTGTTGACCGTCCATGTGGTGGACGAGGCAGGCAATCCAGTGCCGAACGCTACTGTGGGACTGCATGGCTTGTACCAGCTTAGTGGTAGGAAAGCCCGTGTAAGGGTATCTGAGCCTTCTTGGCAGAAAACCGACGCTGACGGCAAGGTCGCCTTTCTGCCGCACTCGGAAGAGAGCCATCGCGAGCTGGGCGAACTCTGTAAGGAGTGGTTGCTACTGGTCTCTGCGCCCAACTACCTGCCTGTGAACGAGGTGGTGTCCACGGCTGAGGTGAAGGGCAAAACACACACGGTACGCCTCAAGCGCGGACGCCCGATGGACATCGTGGTGCTCAACGAGACGGGCAAGCCCTTGCCCGAACCGCTCCAACTGTCTCTTTTCGAGCTACGGGAAGACGATGTGCTCGTGTTTGAGTATATGGAAATGCAGTATAAGTTCCCACAAGGGGGCGACAACGAACTGATGAAGCCCGAGATTTACTCGCAGTTCGGGCTGGAGTCGCTGGGTGAGGGGCGATACCGCTGCAGCCTGCCCGAAGATTACGACCGACCGCTAATCGCGATTGTCCACCACCCCGGCTTCCTGCGCGGTTTCCATACGCGAATCGAGCCAGAGGCTGTTCGGCAGGGACGCACCGAGATTCGCTTGCCCAGACCTGCGACGCTGATCATTGATGCCGATGTCTCCCGCGCCCCCCAAGACGCTTACCAACGATTCACGCTCCAGATTCGCGCCTTCGCTGAAGGTGGCGACTACGTACCGTTCGTCTACACACTCCTTGTGAAGCAAATAGAGGGACAGCAAACCATCACGCTGGACGACCTCTCACCTAACAGCTACGGCATCGAGCTGGAAGGAGAACCCAAAGAGCTCGGTTTCGACGAAGAGACCCAGCGTTACAAGACGGCAGCGGAACGGTTTTCCAAGAGCGCTCGGTGCAAGAATCTCTTGCCTGATACGCCGCAGCGCATTCAGCTCGCCTATACCCCGCCTGATTTGAGCCAGTATCGGGGTGATAAGCAGTTCACGATTACTGCGACCATGCCCGACGGCAAGCCCGCCGCAAATCAACCCTACAAACTCAAAGTACGGGATGACAGCAGACGCGAGCTCACAGTGCTGGAGGGAACGCTCGACTCCGAGGGGCGCACCACGCTCACTCAACTACGCGAGCGCGTTTTTTACTACCTCTATGTGGCGAACCGTTCTGAGGTAGCCGGCACCCTCTATCTGGGCGACGACAGCCGCCCGCAGCCAACTCACTTTCAAGTTCCTCCCAGTGTGGGTGATCCTGCACCGAACGTTCTTCTGCGTGCAGTGGAGGGCAACGCCACCAAGCAGCTCAGCGACTACAAAGGTAAGTGGGTGTACCTTGACTTCTGGGCGACTTGGTGCGGTCCCTGTCGCGGCGCGCTGGAAAAACTCAAAGCCGAGTTGCCCACACTCAAAGAGTCCTACAAAGACTCGCTGGTGATCATCACCGTGAGTATTGACGACCTTCCTGACCCCGTGAAACCCTACATGGAGAAGCTGGGCTTATGGGAGCAGTGTGAACACTTTTGGGCAGGTCAGGGCGGTTGGCAAAGCCCAGGGGCTCGTGCGTTCGGCATTTACAGTGTGCCCACCGCCCTTGTGATTAACCCCGACGGCATCATCGTCTGGCGTGGACACCCGATGTTGCTGAATTTGACCACGATACTTGGGCAGGGGCGCTAATAAGGGACACAGTCGAACCTGATTGATATTGTTGTCAAGCCGCCGTGAGGAACCAATGGGACAGTACGGTTTTCCCCACGCCGTAGCAACCACCCACACGACCGCACGGTTCCCCCTACGGTGTAAGGAGAACCTCATCGCACGCCCAGAACACCAATTCAATCAGGGTAAAATTACATTATGCAAAACCCGTTCCCAGGCATGAACCCCTACCTGGAGCAGTATTGGCGCAGCGTGCATGCCCGCCTGATTGTCGCCGCTTGCGACGCGCTCAACGAGTCGCTGCCAGAGGGATTACTCGCGGTAGTGGAGGAGCGCGTGTATGTGGAACTGCCCGACGGCTACGAACGCGCCGTCTACCCCGACATCAAAATCACGCGCCACAAGCACCTCCCCGACTACCAGACGCCCTCCGCCACGCCCACTGCCACCGTCGCGCCCCCACGCGCCCAGCCGCTCTACATCGAAATCCAAACCGAACCCATCACCGAGACCTTCATCAACGTTATTGAACCCACAGGCGGGCGCGTCATCACCACGATTGAAGTGTTGAGCCTCGCCAATAAACTGTCGGGCACAGGGCAAGCGCAGTACCTCAAAAAACAGCAAGAGACTATTCAGGCGGGGGTGAACTTGGTAGAGATTGACCTGTTGCGCACGGGGGAGTGGGTGGTGAGTATTCCTGAGGTGTATTTACACGCGCCTGAGCGCACGCCATATCGGGTGTGCGTGTATCGCGCGGAGCGTCCGACGGTTCGGGAGTTTTATCCGATAGGGTTGCGGGAGCGTGTGCCGACGATTGGCGTGCCGTTGCGTCCGACGGACGCGGATGTGGCGTTGGACTTGCAGGCGTTGGTGGACAGGGTGTATGCGCAGGGGCGGTGTCACTTGCTGATAGATTATGCTCAGCCTGTCAAGCCGCCGTTGTCGGA
Source organism: uncultured Fimbriimonadales bacterium (assembly GCA_937992175.1). Lineage (GTDB taxonomy): Bacteria > Armatimonadota > Fimbriimonadia > Fimbriimonadales > GBS-DC > GBS-DC. The sequence continues at coordinate 25,892 of CALKLF010000081.1, forward strand.
GGGAGACGCGGCGTGGGTGGAAGCGGTGTTGCAAGAGCGCGGACTGCGCGCCACACAATAACTAACCCTCCGCCTCGAACTTCCATTCGGCGTTGGGGGGCGCGTCGTAGGAGTCCGCGCACTGGCGCTGGCGCGCCTCCTGCTCCAGCTCCAGCAGCAGGGCGCGCTGCTTGCGCCGCAAGAGCGTCTGGCAACGCTCGTCGGCATCCAGCGCACGGCGCAACAGCGGCAGCCAGTTCGGGTCAGGTTCCAGCTTCTCTAAAGTCTGCAGCGTCTCCTCGCGCCGCTGCAGCAGTCCCGTCACCTCGTCCCAGCGCTCCCCCTCGATGGCGTCCTCAAGGCAGAGGCTGAGCATCCAGAAATCGTGCAACAGCGTCTCAATCAGCGACTTAGCCATGCAGACTCACCTTCACCGTGGGCATGCTCACCTGCGCTTCTGACTCGGTTGCAATAGTATCCCACGCCTCGCGCAGGTCGGATAGTAAATCGATGACATGCTCCAGCCGCTCGACATTGTCATGAATGTTCGCCTCGACGAGCTGGTTATACATATAGGTATAGAGGCGGAACAGGTTCTCGGCGATTTCACCGCCCTTGTCGAAGTCGAGGCTGCTGATGAGTTCGGCGAGAATCTTCTGCGCCCGTTGGAGACGGGCGTTCTGCGTTTCGTAGTCGCGTTGGTGCATCGCCGTGATCGCCTCGTTGATAAAGCGGATTGCCCCGTCATAGAGCATCACAATCAGCCGCGCGGGGCTGGCGGTCTCTACCGCCGTCTCCAGATAGCGTTCGTGACCGTTCACGCCACCGTACATAGATTGACCTCCCTGATTAGGAATTTGCCGCGCCGAAGCGTGGCAGGCTGCTGGCGAGCACAGCGAGCCGCGCGCCCTGACTTTGCATCTGACTAATGGCGCGCTCCATCCGCGCGAACTGCTCGCGCAACATCAGCTGACGACGCCCAATCTCCTCGCGAATGGACTCGATCTGCCGATCGATTGCGCTCATCTGGTCGCGGATGGTGTTCGTGGCGTTCTGGATGTCGCCATTCACGATGTCCGTCGCCTGACGCGCGAACATGCGAACCTGGTCGGCGACGCCACGCGTGAAATGCACCACGCCGTAGGTACCGGGCGCGGTCGCCGTCACGCGAATCTGCAAGCCTGCCGTGTTCGGGTTCTCGTTATTGCCCGTCAAAAACTGCCCGCGCCCTGTGGCGGCTTCGCCATTGATGGTTCCTGCTACATCCAGCCCCTCGGCGTTGATGGGCGTTGTGCCGATTCCCGAATTGCTGGACGAAGCCGCCTTATCCGACACCACCGTGAAGTTGCTGGCGGAGCCGTAGTTCACTGCGCGAATGACCAGCTTTCCATTTTCCACGCTGGCGACCACTCGATTGCGCAAGCGCGAGTCGTTGTTAATCAGGTTCACGATGTCCTGCTGCGTGCTGCCCGCGCCGATAATCAGATTCACGGGTTCGCTGCCGAACAGCGCGCCGCTGAAAGTGAGCGTCTCGGTTTCCGTGCTGGGGGCGGTTTGCGCCACGCTCGCCATCGCCGTTGCACGAGTGGCGACCTGCGTAATCACGACTTCATAGCCCCCCAGTGGCGAGGCTTTCGTTTTGTCGGTAGACGACACGAAGCTGATATTAGGGTCGGTTGTCCGCCCCGACGCCGTAAACAGACGCATCATGCCCTGCAGGTCTTGCGTGATTGCCTGATTGAACTTGCCTTCATCGAAAGTGAGCTTGCCATCCTGCCCCAGCTGCACGCCGACCTGTGCCAGCACGCGCAATCCGTCTTGAACATTCGGCAGCGCGCTAATTGTGCGGTTAATCAGTCCATCCATCACACTGCTGACGGTCGTGTCGCCGAACAACATGCCTGCTTGCAGAGTGTTTTTATCGATCGAGGCGTTCTGTTTCAGGAAGTCCACGAGGCTATTAAAGGCGTTCACGAAGTTGTTGACTGCGCCGCGCGCCGCTTCGGTGTCGCGCGTGAGCGTCAGACGGGCTGTTTTCGGGTTGTCTGCATCCGCGCTCAGGAGGGTAATCGTCACACCTGGAATCGCATCGTTGATTTGATTGCGACTGCGCCGAAACTGGAAACCGTCGATTGTGAACTCGGCGTCTTGCGCCTGCACCAGTTCATTCTGGTAGCCGTTTTGCAGGATTCCCAAGTTCTTGAGGATGTTCTGGTCGTCCACGAAAGTCGGCAAGCTGCTTCCTCCGTCGATTTTGAGGCGATAGTAAGTGACTCCACCGTCCGTTTCGGTTTCGATAGAGGCTGTGACGCCCGCGCCCGCGCTGTTGATTTTGTTTACCAGCGATGCGAGCGTATCGGTTGCGAAGTCGACGGCGATGTTCTGCCCGTTAATCTGAATGGTACCGCTGGTGGGGCTGGTCATGCCGAACACCTGCGCCAGCGTCTGACCTGAATCACGGAATCGGTCGGAGAGGGCGGCGTTGTTCTGCTGGTTGCGGATGAACTCTTCGTAGGAGACCAGTTTGAGCGTCGGCGCGAGCACCTGCCAGCCGCCGACATCGGCGAGTTGAATCTTGCTGTTCTTGCCCGTCTCGCTCGCGGTGAGTGTGAGATACGCGCCGTTGTCAGTGTTCAGTACGGACGCCGTGACGCCTGCGCCCGCTGCGTTGATTTTCTGCGCAACAGTGTTGAGGTTATCCGTCGCCTGCAGCGTGATGATTTTACCGTTCACCATGAACTGCCCGCTCACGCCGAGTTCGGCAGTGGCGGATGTGTGCGCCCCGCTCACAATCTTATGCGCCTGCGCCAGCTTGCTTACGCGCAGTTCGTAGGTTCCAGGGAGGGCTTCGGTGGAGGAGGTGATGGTGGCGACATTGGTATCGCTGGAGTTGCCGCGCACGGAGTTGAACGCGCTGTTGACCGAGAGCGCGCCCGCCGCCGATGCAAGGTTGTTCACCAGCCCCCGAAACTGGTCAAACGCGCTCATACGGCTCTGCAGTTGCGACTTGCGCACCAGGAGCCGTTGCATCGGGCGCGTCTGCAGCTCGGTCAGCTTCTGGATAATCGACTCCGTGTCGATCCCCGTCGCTAACCCCGCAAAGTTAATCCCGCTCAAGTTGCCGCCAATCATCGTGTTCCACCTCCCGACTGTCCCTTCTCATCTGCCGCGCATCCATGCGACTCCACCGTCGTTGCGATTATCGGCAGACGCTGGAGCAATCTGGACTCTCAAAAATGCGAGTTTCGTTGCCGATAATCGGGGCGTGATGATTGCCGTGCTGATGTTAGGGTTGCTATGGACGGCGTCGGCGCGGCTTACGGAAGAGCAAAGTTTGCGTGGCACGGAAGTTCCTGTCCGTGCAGTGTGCTTGGATAGGACTGTCCAAGCCACGATACGCATCCCTGTTGAGGCGAACTTAAACGCCCCACGCTTCCGACTGGGCGACATCGCCACAATCGAGGCTCAAGACCCCGCCCTGCAAGCGCAGCTCTCACAGATCGAGCTGGGCGCGTCGCCACTGGCTGGGCAAACGCGCGTGTTCACCAAGCAACAACTGCTGACGCGCCTGCGCCAACATAAAATCGATATAAGTGTTGTGAAGATTGAGATGCCCGACGCCGTGCGCCTGACACGCGCCGCGCAAACACTGGACGCCACGCAACTGGAGCAGTTCGCACGCGAGCAGCTCAAAGCCGTCGTGGGCGAGTCGGCAAGCGCGTGGACGCTGGACAACCCGCCTGCGCCTGCGTCCATCCCCAGCGGCGCGGTGGAGTTCCGCTTAGAGGGCGCGCCGCGCGTGGCGCACGGCTCCGCAACGATGGAAATCACTGCGTTGGTGGAGGGTCAACCCCGTGCGAAGTACCTACTGCGCTTCAAAGCTCCCCAGAAAACGCGCCAGATTGCTGTGCGTTCGGGCGAGAGCGTGCAGGTGCGCGTTGTCAGTGGCGGCGTCGTGCTGGAAGTGCGCGGGGTCGCGCGAGCAACGGGCGCACCCGACGAGGTTATCCCCGTCTACATCCCCGACACGCAGAAAACAATACGCGCTCAGATTGTGGAATCGGGCGTGGTGGAGGTGAGGTTATGACGATTTGGCTATTGGCTTGCCTACTCTGTAGCACGGGCGTCCCCGCCCGTGCGCCGCTTCGTGGCACGGACAGGAATGTCCGTGCAGGCGTTCATAGCATCGGCGTCCCGCCGACGAATAAGGGGCTTACCCGTTTTTACAAGGGTACAACAGCTGTGTACGATGTTGATGGATGGGCGCACTTTTGTGCCCTCACCCCCAGCCCCTCTCCCACCGCGTGGGAGAGGGGAGCCGAGCGTGGGCACGGCGCGGCACATCTCCTCTCCCGCGCCGCGGGAGAGGAGGGCGGGGTTGAGGGCAGAATGGCGACAGCTGAACCTTTGATTGGCAAGCGCCTCCAATGGAAAAACGCTTCGTTCTGGTGCGACGGCAAGAATGCCGTCGCGTCATCAGCGGCTATTCGATCTGCGACGGTAGGAATGCAGTCGCCTGAATTTCGTCACTTTGGGGAGAAAACGCAGTCTGTGGCGTTGTGGATTCAGCGCAGCGCGCAAGATGTAGCACAAACCACGCGAAGTGACAAACGTCAGGCGACGGCAGGAATGCCGTCGCACCATGCGCGCTTCGCGCGTTTTGGGGACGATTCAGCCTTTGAGGAACTTGCCTACCCCACGGGTTTTGGCTTGGACAGGAATGTCCAAGCCACAAATGACGCACCTTCGCTTGAGCGGGACGCTCAGGCTACTGGCTCTCTCTGGAGTGAGAAGTCGGGTAGCCTATTTGAGGACTTCAAAGCGCGCCGCGTGGGCGACCTGGTGACGATTGTGGTAGCGGAAAGCACCACCGCATCCGCCCGCGCTAATACCGCCGTGCAGAAATCGGAGTCGGCGTCCACCACTGCAGGCGTGGGGCCGCTGTTGAACTTCCTGTGGCCCGAGCTGGGCGCGTCGGGCAGAACCGACTCGAATGTGCAGGGCAACACGGCGCGCGCGGGCACGCTGCAGACGCGCATCACTGTGCAGGTGGTGGAAACCTTCCCGAACGGCGTGCTGCGCATCGAGGGCAGGCGCACGCTCAAAATCAACGAGGAGACCCAAACGCTGGTGTTCAGCGGGCTGGTGCGCATACGCGACATCCGCTCGGACAACACCGTGCCCTCCACTGCGATTGCCAACGCGGAGATTTATTTTGAGGGCAAGGGAATCGTCGGCTCGCGCCAACGCGAGGGCATCTTGACGCGGTTGTTCAAGATTGTTTTCTGAGGAGGGATGATGATGTGGACGAAAACTTGGTTGCCCTCACTCCAAGCCCTGACAGGGGTACAAAAGTTGTGTAAGATTCTGATGGGTGTGCGCTCTTTTTTGCCCTCGTCCCCAGCCCCTCTCCCACAGCGTGGGAGAGGGGAGCCGAGCGCAGGCGGGACGCAGGTTGCTTCATCTCTCCCACACTGCGCGAGAGGAGGCTGGCTAATAAGGGCACGACAATTGAGTTCAACATTACAACCTGTGTCCACTTGTTGCCCTCACCCCCAGCCCCTCTCCCACAGCGTGGGAGAGGGGTGTCAACGCCGTGCACTCCCCCTCTCCTGCGTCGCGGGAGAGGGGGCAGGGGGTGAGGGCAAAAAACAGTCGCCTCGCACCCTCCCACGGAACTCCCACGCTGTGGGAGAGGGGTGTCAACGCCGCGCACTCCCCCTCTCCTGCGTCGCGGGAGAGGGGGCA
>CALKLF010000082.1 GCA_937992175.1 uncultured Fimbriimonadales bacterium
CGACAGCACATTCAGCAGGGTGGACTTGCCCGCGTTCGTGTAGCCGACAATCGCGCCGCTGGGGAACGGCAGTTTGCGTCGTGAGCTGCGCTGATGCCCGCGCTGGCGACGGATTTCTTCGATTTCGTGGCGCAGGTGGGCAACGCGTCCGTGCCGTTCGGTGTGAGATACTTGGCGGTGGTGATGGCGACGGCGGTGTTCTGCGAGGTCGGAATCACGGTCTGCTACAATAGTAGCACCCTATTCTCTCCGTCCGCACAGGGCAGGGTGTGCAAACCACATCCTGCCCTTTTCTCTCCAGAGAGAAAACAGGTGCGCTTCGCGCGATTTAGGTGGCTTGGGCGTCTCGCCCAAGCAAGGAGGGACTATGCGGAAACTGGCTCAGTATCTGGAGTATCTTGACGCACTCGATGAGGAGGGCGAAGAGCAATAGTTTACAATGCACGGGCGAGGACGCCCGTGCCACGCGCTCTACGCTCGCCCCCCTGATTGTAAAACCTTCCTGTAAACTTTTTTCTTACATTTTAGACGCCGACGAATCTACTTTCCCGACGGGCGCTCCATCCGAAACATCGCCTCAGGCGTGGCGCGCACATACCACGACTCGCCCATCCTGCCGATAAAATCGGCGACGAGGTCGTCTACAATCCCCTCTGGCTTGAGCAAATGCTCCGCGATATGAAAACACAACACCTCGCCAATCACATAGTTCGCCGCCACAGGTCCTGTTCCGTGCGAGACTACCTGAAACAGTTTGCATTCCATCGAAATGGGGCTTTCCGCGACGCGCGGCGGCTTCACATAGAGCGACGGCGCACGGGTCAGCCCCACCTCCTCAAACTCGCACACGCCGTACTCATATTCGAACGAAGTCTGGTTCATCTTCTCCGCCAGCCAGTAGGGCGCGATATTGACGACGAACTCGCCCGTCGCCTGCACATTGCGCAGCGTGTCCTTCGGGCGTCCGTCGCGAAAGTTCGTGCAGGAGAACATCACGGACACGGGGTTTGCGCCCCCCGCGTTGAAAAAGCTGAACGGCGCGAGGTTCGTGCATCCATCGGGCGCGCAGGTGCTGACCCAAGCAATCGGGCGCGGTGCGACACAGCTAATCAGCAGCGCGTACGCCTCGCGCACACCCATCTCCGTAGGAACGAAAGTCCGAGTATGCATCAGCAGAAGGATACCCCGACCGCGCGTGCGTCGGCTATAATATCTTTATGGCGCAGAGACGATTGCGAGCAGGCGCGGCGAAGGTCGACATTACGCCCGACATCACGAAGATTCGCATCCAGCTGGGGGGCTATGGCGCGCGGCTGAATATGCCCCCGCGCGGCGCGCATGATCCTATCTACGCCCGCGCGCTTGCGCTAGAGCTGGGCGGGCAGCAAGCCGTGATTGTGGCGATGGATCACCTGCTCACGCCTTGGAGCCTCACGCGCCGCGTGCTGGAGGCGACGGGGCTGAAGCCCGAACAACTCTTCATCGGCGCGAGCCACACGCACTGCGCGCCCGACTCGATGGGGCTGAACGAGCGGATGCGCTTCCCCCTGCCCGGCGTGGGCACATTTACCCCAGAGTTTCTGCAGTTCACGACCGAGCGCGTCGTGCAGGCGGTTCAAGCGGCGCGGCGCAACCTGAAACCCGCCACGCTCCAATTGAACGCGGCGGCGTTGCCGAACCTGAACCGCAATCGTCGCGGCAGACGGCTCATTGACCCGACCATGACTGTCGCGCGACTGGACGACTCGCGCGGCAAGCCGTTCGCTGCGCTGGTGGTCTACGCTGCGCACCCTACGATTTACCCCCACACGATGATGGAGGTCTCCGCCGAGTTTCCTGGCGTGCTGCAGAACACGCTGGAGAGGGCGCTGGGGCGCGACGCCGTCGCGCTCTACCTCAACGGCGCGCAGGGCGATGTGTCGCCCGTCGCCGACGAGGGCAAAGACGACCACGACCGCGTGCAGCGCTACGGCGCGAAACTGGCTCAGCACGCGCAACGGCTCCTGCAAGAGGCGCACCCCGCCGCGCCGTCGCTTCGCATCCGTCAGGTTCAGGTGCGTCTACCTGAGGCGCAGCCCCATCCAGAGTTTCAGGAATCGGCGGGGCGCGAGTATAAAGTGCCCGAAGCGTTGCTCAGGCAGCTTGTAAAAGACCTGATGCCCGAAACCGCGCCGATAAGCCTGCTGTCGCTGGGCGGATTGCTGCTGGTCGGCTTTCCGGGCGAGCCGATTAGCTCGCTGGGCTTGCAGACCCGCGAAATCGGGCGCGAAGCGGGCTATCGTTATGTCGCCCCCGTCGCACTGGTCAACGACTGGATTGGCTACATCCTCACGCGCCACGAATACCTCAAGGGCGGCTACGAGGCGACGGTCTCGTTCAACGGTCCCGACGCGGGCGAGGCAATCATGCAGGGCGTGCGCGAGGGGATCCGCACGCTTTAGCCCATCAGCGCGCGCTTGAAGTCGGCGATGCGCTGCTGAATCTGCTCGCTGTCTTTGCACTCGCGCGTGGCTTCGGCGATATAGTCCAGAAACGCGCCGTAGGCGTCACGCCACTGGTTGTAGAGCGTTTGAATCCGCTGTTCCGCCTGGGGTGGGAGATAATCGTAAATGGGGCGCGGCTGCAGGTCGCGCACCATCTGCTCGTACAGGGCGAGTTCTTCCTGCATCAGCTCGCGGGCGCGGCGATAGTTGGCGTAGACGCCTCGCGCATAGGAAATGGCTTCAAAGGCGTCGCGCAGTCGCTGATGCGGGTCATTCGAACTTGGGGCAGGAGGCAGGACGGCAACAGGGGGTGGCGGCGCGCCGTTGTGGGGCGCGTTGTTCCCTTCAGTGCGTTCGCGCTCCTGCTCAAGGCGGATCTGCTCCCGTTGTATCCGCTCCTGACGCGCCTGTTCCCGCGCCTCTTGCAGCTGGTTGCGCTTCGCGGCGACCACCGCGCTCTGCACCGCGTTGCGCACGACCTGTTCGCGCCCCTGTAGATAGCCGCCCACCAGCGCCAGCCCCAGCAACGGCAACATCAGCAGCAGCGTGAGCGCGGTCAGCAGTTGCGAATCGCGCGTCCACACAGCGGGAAGCTGAGAGAGCGTGAACGCCAGCAGTGCGAGGGGCGAAATCGCCAGCAACATCAGCGCGAATCCGCCCAGCCACGCGGCGCGTCGGGCTTTCGCCGCCCCCCAGTCGAACAGATAATACAACTCGCTGACAGCGCGGCTCAGCCCCCATACGACGCGATACCAGAGGAGCGTACTCATCACGCCCGCAAGCGAAGCAATCCAGAACGCGAGTGACTCCCAGTCGCCTATCGGACGCCCGAGAGCGACCAGCAGAATCTGCCCGATTGCCAGCCCAATCAGTACGGGCGCAGCCCAGTGCAGCCAGTGGGGAATTACCAGCGACTGGTTGGTTGGCAGGCAAGCGTCGTGCGCAGCCTCTTCAGGCGTGAGCGGCTCTGGGGAATCCGCAGAATCGATCAAACTCGCGTCTAAGGCAGGTTGTGAACGGCTGACTTGCGCCGTGAATGAGGCGTGCGCGGCGGCGGTTCCCTGCGTTCCGCTGTCTGCAAGCGAAGCATCCGCCGTCCCGTCGCTATCGGTCGCGTCTCGTTCCGCAGCGCGCCCCTCCAGCTCTTCAGGCAGCCCGATTCCCAGCAGGGGGTCGCCCCGCAGGTTGATGCCTGCCAGACCTGCGCGGCGATACGCCTCCACATCGGCGGAATTGAGTTCCTCAAGCAGGCGGTCGATCTCCTGCTGCCAGCGTTGGCGAATCGCCTCGATTTTCTCGGCAATCAGGCGGCGTTGCTCATACGCCTCGCGATTGTACGCCTCGTCCTCGCGCCGCCGCTGGGCATAGGCGGCAAGCTCCTGCTCATACGCCTTCAGATAGTTCTGGTAGGCGGTGCGCGTCGCCTCGTACTGCGCGTGCGCCAGCTCCGCTTTGAGCTGGTTCACCTGCTTCAACACCGCATAGACCCCCGCCCACTCGCTCCGTTCGAACGGGACATCGCGGAAGATTGGTTCGCGCCCATCCCACCCGCGCCTACTACTACCGTTAACTCCGTTTAGTTCAGACACTGCTCATAATTATACCCGCTCGGCAATTTACCATTCAGCGATTACCCCTGCCACACGGGCAGACAGACCCGAAAGGTCGTGCCGACGCCCACTTCGCTCTCGAAGGTGATAAACCCATGGTTCTGCCGCACGATGCCGTAGACGGTTGCCAGCCCCAGCCCTGTGTTGCCCAAGCCTTTCGTGCTAAAGAACGGCTCGAAGAGGTGCAGACGTGCCTCCTCGGGGATACCCATGCCTGTATCATGCACGCTCAGGCACACATACTCGTCGGGCGTGAGCGACTCGGTCTCCAGTTCGGTTTGTAGTTCTTCCGCGTTGTAGCGTCGGCGTTGAGTTTCGAGAGTGAGAACGCCGCCGCCTTTACCCTGCATCGCGTCGCGGGCGTTGATAGCGAGGTTCATCACAATCTGCTCCAGCTGCGAAGGGTCAATCAGCACGGTCGTATCGGCGTTGGTCAGGCGGAGACGGATTTGAATCATTTCGCCGAGGGTGCGCTCCAGCAACGGCAGCAGGTCGTGGATCACCTGATTGACCTCCGTGGGTTGAGGCTGGGTGAGCTGTTTACGGGCGAAGCCGAGCAGTTGGCGCACCAGTTTCGCGGCGCGTTCGCTGGCTTCCACGATGCGCCGCAGGTCGCCTTGCGCAGGGTGGTCTTCGGGCAGGCGTTCCTGCGCCAGTTCCGCAAAGCCCATAATCGCGGTGAGCAGGTTGTTGAAGTCGTGGGCGACGCCGCCTGCCAGACGCCCGATGCTCTCCATCTTCTCGGCGTGGGCGAGGCGCTGCTCCAGCGCTTTGCGCTCCGTGATGTCGATATCGGCGCAGATGAAGCGCGTCTCATCGCCATAACGGATGGGGAACAGTGAGGAGAGGATGACGCACTCTTTACCTTCCGCCGTGCGGATACGCCATTCTTGAAGCGGCGCAGGCTTGCCCGTACGCACCACTTCACGCAGTTTCTGAAGAAATTCTTTCTGCTCTTTGGGGGTGAAAATCAGCGCGTCCAGCGTCTTGCCTTCCGCCTGTTCTTTGGTGAACCCGTAGAACTGCTCCGAGGTGCGATTCCAGAACAGGATGCGCCCGCGCTCGTCATACATCTGCATCGCGACGGTGGGCGCGTTCTCCAGAATATCGCGCGTCTGCTGCAACGCGCGCTCCAGCTCCCTGCGCGATTGCTCCATCTGGCGCGTGTATTCGCGTTGCTGGATAATCGGTCCTGAAATCGCCATCAGTGTCCCGAAGGTAAGGAAAATGAACATCCAGCCGAACACGAAGTCGCGCAACTCGATAGGTTGCTCCGCTTTCCAGTGGGCGACCTGAATCGCCAGCATGATGACGGCGACGAAGGTGATGAGGGTGACTCCGCGCTGCTGGTAAGCGAACGCGGCAATTACGAACACAGGTAGTAACACCGCCATCGCGGGGGCGGGCAGCACAGCGACTTGCTGGAGATAGAAAGCGAACCAAACCGAAACGAGGCATAGTAGCGCCAATCCCAGCAGCGCGGTGTAGTCGCGCTTACGCGTGCGCCAGTTGTCCCACCAGACCAGCAGGAAGCCCCCAGCCACCAGATGTCCCATCGTATCGCCCATCCAGCGGTGCAGGGCGGAAAGTTGCCAGTTTTGCGGGTCGATAATTCCATACTCGACCCGCAGCAAGGTGTTCAGCACCGGCGAGATGACGGCGGCGACGACGCATATAGTGAGAAACTTGACCACATCGCGCCCGTGGTTGAGGCGCGGGTCGATACGCGCCTCGCGCAGGAGCCAGACGCCCGCCCCTGCCTGCAGCATCACGGGTATCGCGCTGAGCAGGGCGAGATCCCACTTTCCCCATACCGCGTAGACGACGCTCGCGACGCCCAGTCCCGCGCCAAGCAGCCCCACGCGATAGCCCCACCAGTAGGTCAGCCCCAGCGCGACGCCCGCAGGCAGCCAGACCAGACTGCTCTTATCAGGCAAATACGCAAACTGCAGGCTCACCCACCCTGCCAAGGCGTAGGCGGCGGCAGCTGCAACCACTTTCTGCGCGATAGTCCCGACGGACATGCTCCCCTACCTGGCTACAGTTTATTAAGTTATTAAGTTGCTACCTATGCCGAGATTCCTCGCCTTCGGCTCGGAATGACAG
>CALKLF010000083.1 GCA_937992175.1 uncultured Fimbriimonadales bacterium
GTCCACACAGTCGCAGGGGCGTTCAACTGCACTGTGAACAGCCCGTTCTGCACATTCACCGTAATCGCCCCAGAGTTCCACAGGAGCGTACCGCCCGTTAGGGCATTATAGATACGGAAAGTCATCGGCTGCGACGGGTTATTGACAGGGTTTCCGCCCTGACGCAGCGAACCCTGATAAGTGAACGCTTGCGCAACGCCTTGCGCCCATGCGCCGCTGAGCGACGCCACGGCAAGAATCGCGCTTAGACCGAAAATCTGCAATCGATTCAGCATAGTTAGCCTCCTGTGCAAGCCCGTCGAGAGCCTGCGCGCCTATTATACGAAAAGGGGTCTTACGAGAGTCTTAAAAAAACGCAGGGCAGCCTTTGGTATACCAATCGGGGGTTCAAGTGAGACAAAAGCGGATAGAGCAAGAGGGGGATGCAGCTGCTTTCCCTCACTCCCTGATCCCCTCCTGACAAGGGTACATCGTCTGAGTATAATCTCGCCGCGTGTGCCCCCGATTTTTCCAACCTCACCCCCCAGCCCCCTCTCCGTAAACGGAGAGGGGGGAGAGGTCGCCCTGTGCCCGCACGGCTCCCCCTCGTTCGCCTGTTTTTGTCTCGCTTGAAACCCCTATCGGTAGATTCAAGTGCGACGCGTCACACTACCTGAATTACTCAGCCCGGTAGAGACGCTCGCTTGAAACCCCAATCGGTAGATTCAAGTGCGACGGCAGGAATGCCGTCGCACCATGCGCGCTGAGCGCGTTTCGGAGACGATGTACTTGAAATGAAAACCGATCGGTATCACAACCCAAACCGCTCCCGAAGCTGTTCGCAGGCGAGGAGCGCGAGGCGTCGCCCCATCTGACGGTTGAGCTGGATGGCTTCATCGACGGCGGCGCGGGCGTTCTCTCGGTCGCCTTGCAGCGCATAAATCTCGGCAAAGTACGCCAGCGTGGTCACCTGCCAGGGGCGTACCCCGTGTTCACGCCAAAACCGCAGGCACTCATGTAGGTCCTCGACAGCGATGGATTCGTTCAGCAGAGCGCGAATGTAAGCGTAGTGCGTGCGGGTGAACCGCTCCCAGTAGGGGTCGGGTTCTTGCTGGCGCAGGCGGAGCGCGTCGTCGCCGTAGCGACGCGCCGCGTCCAGGTCGCCCTGTTGACGGGTGAGAATCATCGCTAAATCGAGCATGGCTGCCGCCAGAGTGTATCGCCCGTGCGCCTCTAACGACGCCGCGTGAGGTAAAACCAGATTGAGCGCCTCCTGAGGCTCGCCCCGCCAGCGTAAAATCTGCGCCTGTAGCCAGACGCAAGTTTCGTGGGGACGCCCCACCAAAGTCAACAGCGGCGTGCATTCCTGCAGTTTCTGCCCCGCCTCGTCCAGACGCCCTAACTGGATCAGGCAGTATGCCTCGTTGTGTAAAATGTCGACCAGATGGACACTGTCGCCCTGAGATTGACAGATTGTCCGCTCCTCGTGGAGAAAGCGGAGGGCGCGTTCGTAGCTGCCTGTCACGAGAAGCGTCTGGCTAAGCGCATCGAGTGCGCTGCGTAGCAGCAGCGGGTCGCCCGTCTGACGCGCAAGGTGCACTTCTTCTTCGCGCCATGCGATCCCATCGGAAGGTGGTTCCAGATATGCCATAAGGTAATGGATCGCAAGGTGCAGCGCGGGATCCGACTCGCAGGGATAGAGCGCTCGGAGGGATTCCCAGTGGCGCTCCACTACGGACATCTGGCGCAGGGTGAACACGAGCTGTACGAACCAATAGAGCGTCCAGCCATGCAGGGGGTGTTCTGGTGGACACCGTTCGAACGCCTGTTGCGCCAGTTGCAGGGCTTCGGGATGGCGATCGAGATCGAACAGCAGGCGAATCGAGAGCAAGCGAGCGCGGATTTGAGCGTCGAGCGTGAGCGCGGGGCTTGCCGTCAATCGCGCCAGGCGAGCGAGCGCGTCGGCGTGCAGTGGGCGCAAGCTCCAGTAGCGCGCCGTCGCCTCCATCAATTCGACGCAGGCGTTGACCTCGCCCCGCCGCTCCAGAAGGTTCAGCGATTCAAAAAGGAGGGGGCGCGTTTCGTCCCAGAAATTGAGCCAGTCCCGAAGCTGCGGGGAATACGCCTCGGCGCGGTGCGCCTGCGCCGTTTGCAGCGCCCACTGACACAGCGTCTGGCGCAGGGCGTCGCGTTCCAATTCGCTCACCTGCGACTGTGCATATTCCCGCACCACCTCCAGCATCTCAAACCGTGCGTCGCGCTGAATGACTAAACTTGCATCGATGAGTTCCTGCAGCCAGAGTGCGACCTCGCTGGGGGAGCTTTCAGGGAAACAGAGCGTCTGGGCAAGCGGCAGGTTCCATGCGCCAGGCAGAATGCCGAGCCGTTGCAGGGCGCGCTGGGCGTCAGGGGAAAGCAAGGCGTAAATCGCATCCAGAATAAGACGCAGCTCGCGGTGGCGCTCGGGTAGGTCATGGCGATGGGTTTTCAGCCAGTTGAGCCGTTCGGATATATTCGCCAGCATCTGGCGAGGCGACAACACATTTAGCCGCGCCGCCGCCAGCTCGAGCGCGAGCGGAATCCCGTCCAGCTGACGGCAGAGCGACTGAAGCGCAGGCAGGTTCTCCTGCGTCAGGCGAAAATCGTGCGCTACTTGACGCGCGCGGTCCACAAACAGCTGGAGAGCGGAACACTCGATGCTTTCCAGGCACGGCAACGGCGTTAAGGGGTAGGTGTGTTCCGCCGTAATCTGGAGCGGCGTGCGGGAGGTAATCAGACAACGCACTGCGGGCATAGCGTGCAACAGCTCCGAAACGGCGGCTGCCCCCTCGGGCAGCAGGTGCTCGAAGTTGTCCAATATGAGCAGCGGGTTCGGTTGCGCGTTCAGGTAAGCGGTTAGCTGGGCGAGGGGGTCGTTCGTTCGGGGCAGTCCTAACGCCTCGGCGATTGCGCCCTGCAGTTGCTGCGAGTGCGCCGTCGTGAGCAAGGGGATCCAGAACAGCGTGAACTCGCCCTCGGTTTGCAGACGACGCGCGATTTCCAGCGCGAGGCGCGTTTTCCCTATGCCGCCCAACCCGACGATCGTTATACAAGCAATCTCGGGGGAGCGCAGGAAGCCAATGACTTGCTCTATCTCCGCCTCGCGCCCGAAGAAGCGCGTGCGCGGCGCAGGCAGGGTGGGTAAAGGCGGCGTGCGCAGCGCAGGCGAGGGCGCGGCAGGAGGGGAGGGCGATTCCAGGTAGGGTTTGTCCATACGCTCGCGTCGCCCGCGTGTTGTCCGGAGTCTGGGAACGCCTGTCAGAGCTTGACACCGCGCCGCCAGACGCATTACGCCAGCGGGCGGAGCGTCGCCTTGAATGCGCCGATAATGCTCAATCCAGCTTGTGCAGACACGTCCTGCAGTTTCCGCCCGCCCCGCTTGCAAATACAACTCCGTGAGCTGATAGAGCCACTCAGGATTCAACGGCTCCACATGGGTAGCTTGCTGAAGCCAGCGCTGCGCTCCTGCGAGATTCCCGCGCTCCAGCTCAATCTGGGTTAGTTGTTCCAGCGCATGCAGGCAGTGGGTCTGGAATTCAGTCGCCCTTTGAACCACCCATGCGTCATAGTAGCCTGCCATGAAGTCGCCCTGATAGAGGCTTGCCGCGTGAACCAGTTGCTGGTACTGGCATGCAGGATCGCTCGCCTGCGCCGCGATTGCCAGCGTATTTTCGAAGTCCAGCACATCCGCGTTGAACGCATCGGGGATAAGCGCAACGCCCTGAGCGTCGGTATCGAGCAGCTGAATGTGCGGGTAGGGCGTTTGCAGCGCGTGGCGCAGCGCGTTCAGCGCGACGCTAAGGTTATTGCGCGCCCGTTCAGGTGGCAACTCGCCCCAGAACCGCTCGGCAAGCGTCTCACGGGCGAAACGATGCGGCGGATGCACGACCAGATACGCCAGCAGCGACGCGGTCTTGGCAGTGCGCATCCGCAGAATAACCTGCGTCCCACAACGCGCTTCGAACCCCCCGAACAGGCGAAAGTCCCAGCGATTCATCTCTGATGGCGTACTCGGCATACTGTCCGTAAAATATTATAACCCAAGTTGCTACCTACTGAGGTTGGGCGGGCGAGATTCCTCGCGCCGCTCGGAATGACAAGGTTGTTTTCGCGAAAGTGAACTCGTCATTCCGAGCCGAAGGCGAGGAATCTGAGCATAAAAAGCCGCTTGGACTATAAGAGTGCGATGGAACTTGGGGGCGAATTCGCCCAGTCTAAGCCCCCTGTTGGGTACATTCGCTGCGCGGGCTGTATTAATAGAAACGGAGGATGACCGATGAGACGACATTACGGGCTAATTGGAGCGTTGACGATCGCCGCGACGCTGGCGAGCTTTCTCCCCGGCGCAGCGCAACAAGGACCTCAGTGTTGCACCTTTCGAGTGATACACCATTTCAAAGTCTGCCTGCCGCAAGGCTGCCAGCAACCGCAATTGCAGTGGAACTGGAACACCTTCGCGGCGGCTTGGAACCTGAACAATCTTCCGCCCACGATTAACACGAACAGCGGCTCGGCAATCTACGCCATTCCGAGCAATGGAAATCAGTGCGCCAGCGCCGTGGTCGGGCAGGACTGCGCCTTCGCAAACGCCTGCGCGGGGTTCTCGGTGAACTTTATTCAGGGCACGAACTGCATTCAGGGGCAACATCATGCATCGGGACGCGCCTGCACCCGCTGCCGCATGCACGGCGCGAACGCGGGCGCGAACTCCCACATCGTGATTTTGTGTCCTAATGTTCACCCCGACGGCACCATCTTCTGGGCGCCGCAGTTTCAAGACACCGTCGGCGGCGAGTGCGGCGTGCAAATGTACGACCCGGTGATTCTGCGCCTGCGCAACCCGCGCACAGGCGACCAGAACAATTTCACTTTGTTCGAACTGACCGCGTCTGGCGTGCACTGGGACGCGCAGGACTCCGACAGCGACGGCTTTCCTGACAATGCCCGAATTAAGGGTAGAGATTACCCACCCAAAGGACATGTTACACTGCTAAAGCAGCGCTTTGCTGCGCAGGGCGGCGGGGAGTCGCGCTTGCACCTGAGCTTCGATAACGGGATTGTCACTGAGTCGGAAGCGACAGGTGATTTCGCAGGCATGCCTTGGCCTAGAGTAGGCGACCCGATGCCTGGTCCGAACGACGCTGGGATCGAGGTTCCTGCTGTTTTCGAGTTGCCTATCGAGGCGCCTTCAGGCTGGGTGGTGGACGGCATCGAGATGGGCGGCGGCGGTGAAGCAGGTCAACCCCTGCCGCGTCGCGAGGGCGATGTGAACGGCGACGGCTGCGTCGATGACGCCGACCTCTTAATCGTGCTGTTCAACTTCGGCAACGCGGGCGGCGAAGGCGACGCGAACAACGACGGCGTCGTGGACGACGCGGACCTGCTGATTGTGCTGTTCAACTTCGGCAACGGCTGCTAAGCTTCCCACACCTCTCTCGCACCCCTCCCCCTGCACGCCCCTGCAGGGGGAGATTCTGTGCTATACTATACGACGGAGACATCACATGCGCTGGAAAAGCTGGCTTGGGATTTTTGCGACACTAACACTGGCTTCGCTCGGCGGGACGCAAGGGAATGTGCAGATTACGATTAACTATATCAACCCTGCCAATACCGAGTACCAGATGACCGTGCAGAATAATAACACTGGCTGGTGGGTGGATCAGGTGCATGTGCTTTACACCACGCCGGGCGTGCTACAGGGAACTTCTGCGCCTCCTGGCTGGGCGTATCTGCCGGATGTGCCGTGGGACGCCATTCCGCACAACCTGCGCTACGAGCCGACCGCCGCGACCCACCGCATCGCTCCTGGGCAGTCGCGCACTTTCGGCTTCAAAATGACCACGCCGACGCCTGTGGAGGATTTTTACATTCAGTTTCGCTCGGTGAACGCCTCGAACCAGACGAAGGAGTTCGCCTATCGCATCAAAATCCTGCAGTCGGTCGATGTTCCCAAAGACGCGCCTGCCGCTTCCTCGACCCAGACGCCAGCAGCGGGTCCCGCAGGACCCGGTCCGGGCGGCGCACCTATCCTGTATCAGGATTACGGCTTCCCGACGCCTACGATGCAGTTCGAAATCCAGACGCGCGATGCAAACAACCTCCTGCGCAACAGCGTGTTTTATCCTGAAATCCCTGAGCCGCCGCATCTGGAGCATTACTTCATAGGGAATATCATCCGCGAGGTGAATGCGCATGGGGCGGAACAGAATGAGCTGTGGACGATTGATGTCATCGGGGCGCAGTGGAGCAGCGCGTCGATGGGCTGGAATGAACTCTATTGGCTCTATGGTTCGAGCCAGTTCCGCCGCCCGACAGTGCAGTGGCGGTTCACGCCGTCGGCGCACTTGGACGATGGCAGCCGTCTTGTGCGTTTGACCATTCGCAATACGGGGCGCACGACCCAGTTTGGTCGGTTCTGGATGCATACGCGCGGCGGCAACTTCTTGACAGGCGCGGCGCTGCGCCGGTGGCGCGACCTGCACCAGCCTGATGTGCAGCAAACCCTCGAACTGCCGCCGAACGGCGAGACGAGTTTGTTCTTTACAATCCCCGCGAATACGCCGCCTTCGCGTTTCTTCTATGGCGAGTTTGAACTGCGTCAGGGCAGCCTGCCGTCCACGCGGGTATACTTCGCGCACCGCGAGGTGGATTCGCCCCTGCTGATTGGCTATCTGGGCGCGCTGGGCGCGAATCGCTCTACGCTGGTGCAAATCACGAATCCCAACACGGGTGTAGGGTCAACCAAGCTGGTGCTCGCAGGCGCGGACGGCGTATGGCGGGCGCGTTTCGAGCCGACGGACATCGCCCTGAACGACGACCCCGAACTGTATCGCCCTGTGTGGCGCATGCGCGTTAAGCCGCGCGGCGCGCTCTCGCAGACCTTCACGAATGTGCTGCTCCCAGGCGGCGACACACTCGATCCCTATTTACGGATGAATCTCGTGCTGGGGGATGTAAACGGCGACGATTGCATCGACGACGCCGATTTGCTTGCCGTGTTGTTCAATTTTGGTGCGACGGGCGCGAACCGTGCGGATATCAATCTCGACGGCACGGTGGACGACGCGGATTTGCTCCTCGTGTTGTTCAACTTCGGACAGGGCTGCTGACCCTGCGCCCCGAAAATAGAGTATAATCTACCTGTGAACCGTCTGTTGGGGATAGAAACTGAATACGGCTTGTATGTCGAGGGGCGTGGCGTCGCGGAACAGGTGATGGAAGCCGTCGGACTGCTGCGCAGTTGCCCCTTCCCCGCCGTCAAAGGCTGTTGGGACTATCGCCTTGAGGATCCTCGCCGCGACATGCGTGGGTTCCGCGTGGAGCATTTAGCCGTTGACCCGAATGACGCCCAAATCGAACGCGAACACCCCATCAGCCTCTCGGAACGCGAGGCGCGGTGCGACCATGTGTTGACCAACGGCGCGCGCCTCTATAACGACCACGCCCACCCCGAATACGCCACCCCCGAATGCCGACGGCTGATGGACTTAATCGCGCACGACAAGGCGGGCGAGCGGATTTTACTCGCCTGCGCCCGCGCCTATCAAGAAAAAATCGGTGCGACGGTCAAGCTCTACAAGAACAACACTGACTATCACGGCAGCAGCTACGGCACGCATGAGAGCTACCTGCTCAAGCGCGAGGTGAACTTCGATGTGCTGGCGTCCACAATGACCCCGTTCTTGACCACGCGACAGATTTACGCAGGCGCGGGCAAGGTGGGCGTGGAGGTGAACCCCAACCCACGAGTGCCCTATCAAATCAGCCAGCGGGCGGACTTTTATATGGACACGATGAATGTGGAGACGCTCTACCGTCGCCCGATTTTCAACACGCGCGACGAGCCGCACGCCCGCATGCGCGAGTATCGCCGCCTGCATGTTATCTGCGGCGACGCGAATATGAGCGAATACGCCACCACGCTCAAAGTCGGGACAACCACGCTCGTGCTGGATTTGCTGGAGGACGGCTGGACGGTCAATCTGTTCATCGTCGACCCGGTGCGCACGGCGCAGAGCATTTCACGCGACCCTGACGGTAAGTGGCTTGTCGAGACCGACAAAGGTGTGATGAGCGCAATCGACCTACAGCGCCGCTATCTGCAGGCGGCTCAGCAACGCTTCGCAGGACGCGACGCCGAAACCGACTGGGTGCTGCGCGAGTGGGAAACGGTGTTGAATTTGCTGGAAACCGACCCCGAACTGCTCGGCGACCGACTCGATTGGATTGCCAAACGGCAACTGTTGAGCCTTTTCGCGGAATCGGAAGGCGTCTCGCTCGATGACCCTGCGATGATTGCCCTCGATTTAGCGTATCATGATATAGATCCCGCGGAAGGTCTCTACCACGCGCTGGTGGAGCAGGGGCGCATGCAGACGCTGACGAGCGAAGAGGCGGTTCAACAGGCGATACAGCATCCGCCCGCCGATACCCGCGCGGCTATTCGTGGGCTGTGCGTGCAGCGATACCCCTCACAGGTGGAAAGCGTCAACTGGGAGCGCATCATCCTGAACAGTGGGGAGCAGTCTGTGCGCATCGATTTGAGTCAGCTCACGGGCGACATACGCGATTTGACCCGCCGTCTAATGGCGGCGAGCGATATTACGGAGTTTGTGAACCTCTTGCAATCGCCCCGCAGGGCGAGCGAACCCCATAAGGAGGCGCAGCAATGATGACACGAGCGGAAGAGCGCGTGCGACGACCCGTCCCGACGGAGCCGCTGACCCGACCAGGCGGCGATGGGGATGGTCCGAGCAAGCCCGATGTGAAGCGACCCGATACCAACGAGTTGCTCAAGCGCATGCGCCGCATCGATCCCGAGCAGGCGCGTCGCTACCGCCAGCGCAGCGGTCAGTAGCACGAGCGTCTCGCTCGTGCCCTACAAGGCGTGGCACGGGCGTCCCCGCCCGTGCAAAAGATTGTGCTTGAGCGGGACGCTCAAGCCACGAGAGGCGTCGCGTCGGCGTCTCGCCGACGAACTATGAGACAAACACTATGTTTACGCCATCAGGAGACTTTTACGAGCTACTACAACGCTACCAGGCGCAGACGGGGGCGCGAATCCCGCTGCTCAGCCCAATCGACGCGCCTGCGAGCGCACCGAACGCCGCGCTGGAAGTGCACGGCACGACCGTCATCGCCCTCAAGTTCAAGGGGGGCGTGCTGAATGTGGGCGACCGACGCGCCACCGCCGCCAACGCCGTGATGTACGACCGCGCTGACAAAATCATCCCGCTGGACGACCACACCCTGATTGCGATTGCGGGCGCGTATGGACGCGCGATGGAGGTGGTGCGCTACCTGCGCCACTCGTTCAAATACTACGCCCGTAGCCAGCTGCAGCCCATGAGCCTCGACGGCAAACTGCAGGAGGTCAGCCGTGCCCTCGCGGCGAACCTGCCGAACGCGCTGGGCGGCATTGGGCTGTTCATCCCGATCCTGAGCGTGTACGACCCCGACCAGGATCGGGGACGCATCTTCTTCTACGATGTAAGCGGCGCGCGCTTTGAAACCCCCGAATACGGCGCGGCTGGCTCCGGCTCGGAGCGCATTCGCGGCGTGTTTGACTATATCACCAAGACCAAAGGGCCCTTCAGTGAGCGTCCGATGGAAGAAACGCTGCGCGAGGCGATTCTGCTGCTCGATATCGCGGCGGACTTAGACGCGGCGACGGGCGGAATCGATAAAATCCTGCCCACGGCGCGCTACGCCACACGCGACGGCGTGTTCGAAGTGCCTGAAAGCACGATTCGTGAGATTGTGCAATCGATCCGCAGTGGAGGCAACGCCTGATGCTGACCCCTTACGATTTTCAGGAGAACCTACAACAGCGGGCGCAGTATATCCGCAATCGCCTCCGCGCGGGCAGCCCCGTGATTGGAATCAGTTATGACAACGGCGTGCTGCTGCTCGCGCTCAAGCGGCGCGGGCGCAAGGTGTACGAAATCTACGACCGCCTGATGTTCTCCGCGATTGGCAACCAGGCGGATGTGGAGAACCTGCGCCTTGCCGCCATCGACTTTTCGCATCAGGAGGGCTTTGTGCGCAGCCCTGACGATGTGTCCATCCAGCGTGTGGTGGGCTTTGCGCTCTCGCCCGCGCTCAAAAAAGCGTTCGGTGACCCGCTCACCACGCCGTTCGTGGCGCGCGCGCTGTTTGCGGAGCTGCACGATACGCCCGAACGCGACCTGTTCTACACGCTCAACTACGACGGCGAGTTTCAGCCCTACGAGCGGTTCGCTGTGATTGGAGGCACAACGACGGCGGAGGAACAGGCGATGCGCTATCTGGAGGCGAACCTGAGCGGCGACCCGACTTTCGAAACCAGCGTCGCGCTCGCGCTCACTGCGTGGGGCGTCGCCTACGAAGCGGCGCAGCAGGAGGATATCGACGCGGTTTCCGAAGAAGCGGGGCGCGCCCGCCTGCGTGAAATGCTCGGCGAGGGGCAGGTCGAACTCGGCGTGTTGGAACGGCAGACGCTGCGCGAGAATCGGTTTCGGCTCATCCCGCAGGAGCAGCTGGAGCCGTTCCTGAGGCGGCTGTGATACCGATTGCGAGTTCAAGTAGCACAGATCGTCGGCGGGGACGCCGACGCTACGCACGCGCTTCGCGTAGCGTC
>CALKLF010000084.1 GCA_937992175.1 uncultured Fimbriimonadales bacterium
CCCCCACCACCCACACCCGACCCCCTTGCCAATACGCCCCCACCACGGCTTTCACACGCGAACGCAACCGCCGTATCGCCGCTCCCCGACGAAACGGCGCGTCAAACGGCGTCGCATAGCCGACCCCTGTGCCGTCCACTATTGCATAGGGCGTCTGGGGCGTCGGCGCTTCCAGCGTCATCCCTTGCCGCGCCAGCCACGCCAAGAGTTGGTGCCAGCCGTAAGGGATGGTGTGGATGCGATAGACCGGCGTACTCAAAGCGGGCAGGGGGTGGTTGGGGAGTGTCTCAAGGGCAAGGGCGTCGGTGAAACGAGGCGCGGTTGCGGACTTGGAGGAGGGCAAGGGTGAGGATGAGCGCTTCGGGGTAGATGGGGGGTCTTCCGCGTTTTTTGGGGTGGGGTGGAGTTGGCAGAAGCGTTGCATCCAGAAGAGGATGAGGGGGACAGGCAGCGTGACGAGCGTTGCCTGCGGGATGAAACGGCGTTTCATAGGGTTTAGGATACCCTATGCCCTCTGATTTTTCGAACACCCTCGCCTCCTCTTGACAATCGAGCGACTTTTCGGGTAATATATAGCTTGTAAGGTGGCCCCATGGTCTAGCGGTCTAGGACGCCAGGTTCTCATCCTGGAGGACGGGGGTTCGAATCCCCCTGGGGTCACCAAAATGCCCCCCGACCGTGCGCGAAATCCCGAATTTCCCCCAAATTCCCCCCGAATTTGCCTTAAAAACCCCTTAAACCCTTGACAAATGCGTCCTCGATGTGCTATAATATAGATGCTGTTGGGGAAACCCAACGGCGTGACCCGAGTGCAGCGGGAAAGTCCCTGCTGTCGGGAGCCTTGCGAAGCCCGCGCGAGCCGCGCCGCGAAAGCGACGTGAGTTTGGGACAGCGAGGAGTAATGCGGAAGCCTGCGCCCCAGCAAAGGCAGCCGCAAGCGGCAGGTAGGAACGCTCAGAACGCGAGCGCCCACTCGAGAAGTGATAGGACGCCTTCGGATCGGCGGCAACGTCGGTTAAGGCTTCCGAAAGCTTCGAAGCGACGCTCGATGGGAAGACGGCTCTGAAAAGGGCAATTCCAAAGCGCTCGGGTCTTTTCTCATTTTCGCCCCCCTCTGTGGAATAACCCCCCTTGACGATGGGGTACGGAGGCGCAACGGGCTTTGTCGGCATCGCCGACCTGTTCCTGCAGCTGGGGCTAATTACTGAAGACCAACTCCACGAAGCGCTCCAGAAGCAACATGAAGGCGTGCCACTCCCCTTGGAACATCTGCTAGTACAGCTCGGACATATCACCGAGAAGGATCGCGTGCGCGTGATGGGGCAGCACTGGGGCGTGCCGTTCGTCGACCTCGTGGAGACCCCGCCTGACCCGCAACTGGCGTCGATGCTCACGCCCGAACTCGCCAAACGCTATCGCGCCGTGCCCGTCGCCAAAGAGAACGGACGCCTCGTCGTCGCGCTTGCCGACCCACTGGACATCTTCGCCATCGATGAAATTCGTCAGCACACCAAACACGAAATCGAAGCCGTTATCGCGACCGAAGAGGATATCCACAACGCGCTCAAAAAGCTCTACCGGACCGACTCTGCCGTCTCGGACACCGTCAAGGAACTCATGCGCGACCTCGGCGAGAGCGAGTTGCTTGTCCACGAAGGCTCCGAAGAGGAACTCTCGGCGGAGGAGTTGCGCGAAATCGCCGACGACGCGCCCGTCGTGCGCCTTGCGAACATGATTATCACGCAGGCGATTACTGACGGCGCGAGCGACATCCACATCGAACCCACTCGCGACTGCATGAAGGTACGCTACCGCATCGACGGCGTGATGATCGACTCGATGGTGCTGCCCAAACGCGTGCAGGCGTCGCTCACCTCGCGCTTCAAGATTCTGGCGGACATGGACATCGCCGAGAAGCGCGTGCCACAGGACAACCGCATCAGCGCGACCATCGACGGGCGCGAGTACGATTTTCGCGTCTCCACCCTGCCCTGTATCTACGGCGAGAAAATCGTGATGCGCGTGCTGGACAAGTCCAGTGTGCGCGTAGGGCTGGAAAAACTCGGCTTCTTGCCCGACACGCTCGCGCAGCTGGAAGAGGTCATCAGCCGCTCCTACGGGATTATCCTCGTCACGGGTCCGACAGGCTCAGGCAAGTCCACCACGCTCTACTCGATCCTCTCCCGCCTGAACACGGGGCTGGTGAACATCATCACGGCGGAAGATCCTGTGGAGTATGAGCTGCCGGGAATCAACCAGGTGCAGGTAAACCCCAAAGCGGGACTGACCTTCGCCAGCGCGCTGCGCGCCATGCTGCGCCAGGACCCCGACATTATCATGGTGGGCGAGATGCGCGACCGCGAGACCGCCACGATTGCGATTGAAGCCGCGCTCACGGGACATCTCGTGCTGTCCACTCTGCACACGAACGACTCCTCCAGTGCGCCGCCGCGCCTGACCGAGATGGGTGTGGAGCCGTTTATGATTGCCTCGTCGCTGATTGCGGTGCTGGCGCAGCGACTCGTGCGCACGCTCTGCCCCCGCTGCAAAGAGCCGTACCAGCCCACCGAATCGGAGTTCACGCGCTACGGCTTCGCCCCGCCGCCCAACCTGAATGAACTGACGATTTATCGCGCCAAAGGATGCGAAAACTGCAAAAACACAGGCTACAAGGGGCGCACGGGCATTCACGAACTGCTGGTGATGTCCGATCCCGTGCGCGACCTGATTCTGAAACACGCCGCCGCCTATACCATTCAGAAAGCGGCGGTGGAGCAGGGTATGCGCCTGCTCAAAGAGGACGCCCTCGAAAAAGTGCTGCTGGGACGCACCAGCATCGAGGAGATTGTGCGCGTCATCTACAGCGGATAGGAGGCTACTATGGTCGCTCAAACGCAATCAATCGTGCAGAAGGTGAAAGACCTTGCCGTATTGCCGCAGGTGGTGCATCAGATTATTCACCTGACCAGCAACCCGAACGCGAATGTGAAAGACCTGGAACGGCTCATCAGCATCGATCAGGGCATGTCGACGCGCGTGCTGAACACGGTAAACTCAGCGTACTATGGATTCTCGCGCAAGATTGCTTCCGTGAAGGACGCGGTGGTACTGCTGGGCTTCAAGACGGTGCGCAATCTGGCGATGACGGTGAGCGTGTTCGATATGTTTGTGGGCAAGACCGATCGGCAGAACCTGCGGCGGGGCAAGTGGTGGCGGCACTCGATTGACACTGCGCTGTGTGCGCGGCTCATCGCCTCGCAGGTGAACGGCGTCTCGCCCGACGAGGCGTACACGGCAGGACTGCTGCACGACATCGGCAAACCTCTGCTGGATCGCTACAGCGGGACGCCTTACGAGCAGGTGGAGGATCTCATGGCGCAGGGCGTCCCCGAGCTGGAGGCGGAGCGGCGCGTGTTCGGCTGCGACCATACGGAAGTGGGGCGCGCCGTGAGCCTGCACTGGGGCTTTCCTGAGAAACTGGTAGAGGCGATTGGCGAGCATCACGTCGAATCGCTCGGCGGATGGCAAGATTCAGGGCTGGTCGCCGTCGTGACTCTGGCGAACCATCTGTCGCACACGCTCCGTCAGCCCGACGCGCCCGACGAATGGTGGTTTTACTTGCCAAGCTGGCTCACTGAGACATTACGCCTCAACCCACAGCAGCTGCAATCGCTCTACTTAGGCTGCGAGGCGGAGATTCAATCCTCGCCGATGGCGGCGCTGGGGCGGTAATAAGTGCCTCTAATGTGAAAACGCCCTCTTTTGGTGCGATGGCGTTCCCGCCATCGTCGTTGTACAGCGTACCTGCAAGGCGACGGCAGGAATGCCGTCGCACCTTACGCGCTGCGTGCGTTTCGGGGACGCTCTAACCTTTGAGCGACTTAAGTCCTTTCCACGAAAAATGCCACGGAAACGCCAAGAGAAGCGGTCGAGATTCCTCGCTCCGCTCGGAATGACAGCAAATTCCCAAGGCGAACCTTCATTGTCATTCCGAGCGGAGCGAGGAATCTCATTTCGGCATATTTTCACCTTTCTCTTTGCTTCCTATTCTCTCCCCCCTCCCAACCTCCCCCGTGAACGGGGGAGGCGTTGCGGTTGCCCGCGCGTGCGCTCCCTCCCCGCTTGCGGGGAGGGGCGGGGTGGGGGTAAAAGGGACGATCCCAGCGCACCGTCCAGCACATACAGAGAGCACCCAAGGTCGCGCGTTCCAACCCATCGAAGTCCGTAGAGTCCGATGGCGTCGCTGATTTCTGCAATCGCCCACTGGTTCGTCTGGATGTCGTAAATGTAGATGTACGAGGAAACATCGGTCACATAGATGTAGCGTCCTTCGGGATGAATCGCAATGCCGTACGGCAGCGCTCCGTCGGGAAGAGGTACTGTCTGCAAGCAGGTCCCTGTGGGACTCAGGCGCGCCAGCGCACCTGCGCTCAGAGCGCACGCCCAGATTTCGCCCTTTATGGGGTGTACCGCCACGCCATAGTAGAACCCGCCGCTGTGACAACTGCCGAGTCGAGAGAGGGAACTGATCGTCGCGTCAAGCAAGAGAACGCCTCGCTGCAGGTCACGGTCACCGAGCAAATTTCGCAAATATACAGAGTTTGAAGGGGATTTTGGGAGAGGATTCAAGGAATAAAGAGGCTCCCCTTTAGCCCATCCCCCTCTCTGCGAAGTGCTTCCTGCGATAAATGGTGCCGAAAGAAATTCCTCGCTTCGCTCGGAATGACAACAGTTGTCATTCCGAGTGAAGCGAGGAATCTCAGCCGTTTCCCCCCTGCATTTCCGCAGCATTTTTCGTGGGAAGGACTTAACATCTGCAACTTGTGTTGAACCCCGTATCCTTACAATAACCCGTACCTGCATTTTATGGCAAAACCTCTCTGGCAGGTGGCGAACGATGACAACCGCACTGAACGAACTGCGTACAGACGCGCTGCGTGAGATTGGCAACATCGGACTGGGGGGAGCGGTGACCGCGCTGTCTGACCTGACGGGCGTACTGTTCACCCTCGAAGCGCCGCAGGTGATGCAGATGGACACCAGTACCCTGCCCAGCCTGTGCTGCGTGTCGCCCGAATCGCTGGTGGTGGGCACGGTCTCCCGCGTGAACGGCGAATGGCCCGGCGAGGGCGCGTTCCTGTTCCCTTGGCAAAGCGCGTGCGTGCTGTGGCAGATTCTGGTGCAGATGCAACCCAGCGGACTGGAAGACCTCAACGAGCTCTATCAGTCGGTCATCAACGAAGTAAGCAACATCATGCTGGGCAATTACCTGCAGGCAATCAGCCAGATGACGGGCTTCACGCTCTACATGGAGCCGCCCGCCTTCGCCGCCGATATGGCGATTGCAGTGCTGAGTTCCATCCTCGTGGAGGCGTTATACGGGCAGCGCGAGTTGCTGGCAATCGAAACGGCGTTCCGAACCCCCGAACACGAGTTTCGAGGCTACTTTCTCTATCTGCCTGAGACGGGCAATCTGGAGAAGTTGTTTGACGTGCTGGGAATCTAACAGGAGCGAACGATGGCGGCGGTCAAACTGGCGGGGATGGGCGAGATGGTGTGGGCGCGCGGCGCGGGGGTGTTGGGCTGTATTGGATTAGGTTCATGCGTGGGAACGCTGCTCTTTGACCCGCGCACGCACACGGCGGCGCTGGCGCATGTGATGTTGCCTGAAGCGCATGACCAGGACGCTTTCGCCACGCCGGGCAAATACGCCACAACCGCCGTGCCCGCGTTGCTGCGCCTGCTCGATGTGCCCGCAGCGCTGGCGTCGCGTCTCAAAGCCATCCTGATCGGGGGCGGCGAGCTGTTCCATAACCGCAGTCAGGCGTTGCGCATCGGCGAGCGGAATGTGGAAACGCTCCACAAACTGCTGAGCGAACTGCGCATTGGCGTCGTGTTCGAACATACGCGCGGCAGTTCGGGGCGGTCGTTCGAGTTCGTTGTGGCGACAGGGCAGATCCGCGTGCGCGCCGTCGGCGCAACGGCAGTGGAACAGGATTTATCGGCGGCGCTGGGCATCCTGCGCAGAGCAGCTTAACGGAGGGACAACGATGAGCAAGATTCGAGTGCTGGTGGTGGACGACTCGATGTTCATGCGGCGGATGATTAGCGACCTGCTGGCTCAGGACGCCGAGCTGGAAGTGGTCGGCACGGCGCGCAACGGGCAGGAAGGGCTGGAAATGGCGAAGCAGATCAAGCCCGATGTTATCACGCTCGATGTGGAAATGCCCGTGATGGATGGCGTGACGATGCTCCAGAGGTTGATGCAGGAGCAGCCAACGCCTGTGCTGATGCTTAGCAGCCTCACAACCGAGGGCGCGGAGGTCACGCTCAAGTGCCTCGAACTCGGCGCGGTGGACTTTGTCGCCAAGCCGTCTGGCTCCATCTCGCTGGATATTTACAAGATTTCGTCGCAGATTATCGAGAAGGTGAAGGTGGTTGCGCGGGCGCGGCTCGCCGTTGCGCCCCCCACTGCGCGCACGGTTCTTGCTCCGCCGCCGCCCAGCCCGAAGATTGGGCGCTCCACACAGGACGCGCCGCTGGTGGTGATTGGCTCGTCCACGGGCGGTCCGCGCGCCCTGCATACGGTGATGAGCAGCCTGCCTGCGGGACTGCACACGAAGATTCTCGTGATTCAACACATGCCTGAAGGCTTCACACGATCGCTGGCGGAACGGTTAGACCGCAGCAGCCCGTTCACGGTGCGCGAGGCGCAGGGGGGCGAGACCCTGCAGCCAGGAATGGCGTACCTCGCGCCGGGCGGTAAACACCTCAAGGTGGAGCGCGGCGGCAAACTCACGCTCACACAGGATCCGCCCGTGCATGGCGTGCGCCCCGCCGTCGATGTCGCGCTGCTGTCGATTGCGCAAAACTATTCAGGATTGGTAGTCGTGGCGATTCTGACGGGGATGGGATCAGACGGCGCGGCGGGACTGCGCGCCCTCGCTGCCAAAGGCGCGTACACGATTGCCGAAGACGAGAGTACCAGCGTCGTGTTCGGCATGCCGCGCGCCGCTATCCAGACGGGCTGCGTCAAGCGCGTCGCGCCCCTGCATCAAATCGCTGAAGCCATTACCGAGGGGGTGAAAGAACTATGCAACAAGTTCCATGCGGCGTGAGCGTGCCGAAAACGCCCGAACTGCTGCGCGACTTCGAGCAGTTCAAACAACTGCTCAAACGGCGTGCGGGCTTAGACCTCGACCAGTATAAGTTCGAGCAAACCTATCGGCGCATCTATACGATGGTGGAGCGCGCGGGGTTTCAGCGATTCACCGACTATTTCAACTATCTGGCGGCGGACGAGACGCGCCTGCGGGGCTTTATCGACCGACTGGCGATTAATGTCTCCGAGCTGTTCCGCAACCCGGAGCAGTTCGAGATCCTGCGCACACAGGTTCTGCCCGACTTACTCAGGCGCAGCATGTACCTGAAGCTCTGGAGTGCGGGCAGCTCCTATGGCGCGGAGGCGTACAGCTTGGCGATTTTGCTGCACGAACTCGCCCCGAACCGCTCGCACCAGATCCTGGGCACGGACATCGACCAAGAGGTGCTGGAGCGGGCGCGGCGCGGCGTGTTCGCCGAAAGCGACCTGCGCAGCGCGCCGATTGAATACAAACAGAAATACTTCCGCGCCTTTCAGGAGAACGGGCGTACGCTCTACGAAGCTGACCCTGCGCTCAAACGCTACCTCAAGTTCGAACGGCATAACCTGCTCGCCGACCCCTATCCGCAGGGGTTCGACCTGATTGCCTGCAGAAATGTCGTCATCTACTTCTCGGACGAGGCGAAGGAGCGCATCTTCCGAGAGTTCTACCACGCGCTCAAGCCGGGCGGCTACCTGTTCCTTGGCAACACCGAGCGCATCTTCAACTACACGCAAATCGGGTTCGAAAATCCGAGCGCGTTCTTCTACCAGAAACCACAACAGGAGGTTCAACGATGGCGAAACGCATCATGATTACGGACGACGCGCTGTTCATGCGCGTAACGCTGAAAAACATTCTCACGCAGCACGGGCTGGAAGTCGTTGCGGAAGCCTCGAATGGACGCGAGGCGGTCGAACTTTACGAACAGCACAAGCCTGACCTCGTGTTCATGGACATCACGATGCCCGAAATGGACGGTCTGGAGGCGCTCAAAGCCATCCGCGCCAAAGACCCCAACGCGAAGGTCGTGATGTGTACCGCGATGGGGCAGAAGCAGATTGTTGTGGAGGCGATTCAGGCAGGCGCGAAGGACTTCATCGTGAAGCCGTTCCAGCCTGAACGCATCATGGAAGCCGTACAAAAAGCGGCATAAGGAGGCGATATCCAGTGAAAGCAGAATATATCAATCCGTTTATCAGCGCGGCGATCAATGTGTTCCAGATGATGGTGGGCATCACGCCGCAGAAGGGGCAGCTCAGCGCACGCAAGGGAATCTTCACTTCGCAGCAGTGCAACATCGTGCTAGGCGTTACGGGACAGCTTGAGGGGCAGATTATCATCGGCATGTCGATTTTCACCGCCGATAAAATCGCCTCCAAGATGCTGGGCACAACCATTCGTACCTTCGACGAGCTGGCGGCGAGCGCGATTGCCGAGCTGGGGAATATGATTTCGGGGGCAGCGCTGACCGAACTCGCTGCGCGCGGCATTCAGTGCAACCTCTCGCCGCCTAGCCTGATACGGGGCACCAATGTCCGTATCAGCACGCTGGAGGTTCCCACGCTCGTCGTGCCGCTGCAGACCGAGATGGGCGATGTGGAAGTAAATGTGGGACTGAGCGAACGCACAAAGTAGCCGTCTCTCCAGGGGAATAGCCTTCACCCCCTATCCCCTTGCCCGCGGCGTGGGAGAGGGGGAACCTGTGGTGCTGCGCACGCGCACCGCTCCCCTCTCCCACGCTGTGGAAGAGGGGCTGGGGGGTGAGGGCAAACAAACGGTTCGGCGCGGCTCCCACGAAGGTTTTGTAGCACTTAAACCCTCAATCGGCATACCCAATCACGAGTTCAAGTAGCCCAAATCGTCGGCGGGACGCCGACGCTACGAACGGCGCATGTAGTGTCGGCGTCCCCGCCAATGAACAACTTGAAACTCCGACTGGTCTTAGATTCGCGGTGCGCCCTGACACGGGTTCGGCGCGTTGAAGTTCGCCAGGTTCACCGTAGTAGTAGTGTTGCCGAAGGTCACCTGCACAATCCCGCACTGCCCTGTGTTGTAGTTGATGGTCATCTGCGGTCCGAGCGGCGCGAGGCATCGTCCGCCTCGCACCGCCGCGATTATGACGCCTGCTGAATATCGTCCTGCGTCAGGATTTCGGGGTCTTTGCGCTGCGTCACGGTCTCCTCTGTAATCATCACACGCTTGATGTTGGGGTTCGAGGGTACTTCGTACATCACATTGAGCATAATCTCTTCGAGGATGGCGCGCAGGGCGCGTGCGCCCGTGCCGCGGCGGATGGCTTCCTGCGCTATCGCCCGCAGCGCGCCCTCCTGCACCACCAGCTCCACGCCGTCGAGCTCGAAAAACTTCTGGTACTGGCGCACGAGCGCGTTCTTCGGCTCCACCAGAATCCGCGCCAAGGTCGCCTCATCCAGCGCCTCTAAGGTCGCCACGACAGGCAACCGCCCGATGAACTCGGGAATCAGCCCGAACTTGAGCAGGTCCTCGGGCATCACATGCTGGAGCAGCTCGCCCACATTGCGCTTCCTGCGGTTTTCTGGACTGGAGCGGAAGCCCATCGTCTGGTCAGTGAGCCGTCGCTCGATGATTTTCTCCAGCCCGTCGAACGCGCCGCCGCAGATGAACAGGATGTTCGAAGTGTCAATCTGGATGAACTCCTGATGGGGGTGTTTGCGTCCGCCCTGCGGCGGGACATTGGCGAGTGTGCCTTCGAGAATCTTCAACAGCGCCTGCTGCACGCCTTCGCCTGATACATCGCGCGTGATGGACGGGTTGTCGGCTTTGCGGGCGATTTTGTCGATTTCGTCGATGTAGATGATGCCCCGCTCGGCGGCTTTGATATCCATGTCCGCTGCCTGAATCAGACGCAGCAGAATGTTTTCTACATCTTCGCCGACATAGCCCGCTTCGGTGAGCGCAGTGGCGTCGGCAATCGCGAAGGGCACATTCAGGATTCGCGCCAGCGTCTGCGCCAGGAGGGTCTTGCCGCTGCCTGTGGGACCAATCAGCAGGATGTTGCTCTTTTGGAGTTCCACCTCGCCGCTCGCGCCTGCTTTCACACGCTTGTAGTGGTTGTAGACCGCCACCGACAGCACACGCTTGGCGCGTTCCTGCCCCACCACATACTGATTCAAAACGCGATAGATGTCTTTGGGTTTAGGTACGGTGTCCACCGAGCCAAGCGGATGCGTCGGCGCGGGGGCGCTCGATTCGTTGCGGAGGATATCGCCCGCTAACTTCACGCAGTCGGCGCAGACGCCGCCGTACATGCCCAGTATCAACTTGCGTACATGCTCGCGGGACTTGCCGCACAGCACACACCGATCCATCATACGCGTGTCGTTCATTCGTGCCACAGAGAGCCTCCTATTATCGACCGCTGCGGTCTAATACATGGTCGATTATTCCATACTCTTTGGCTTCCTGCGCCGACATGAAGTAGTCGCGGGCGGTGTCCTGTTCCACACGCTCGATGGGCTGCCCTGTGTGCTTGTGCAGGATGTTGTTCAGGATGTCCTTATAGCGCAGTACCTCGCGCGCCTGAATCTCGATATCGAGCGCGGTTCCCTGAAAGCCTGCGTGCACCTGATGGATCATAATCCGTGCGTGGGGCAGGGCGTAGCGTTTGCCGGGTGCGCCACCTGCCAGTAGCACCGCGCCCATGCTGGCGGCTTGCCCGATACAGATTGTGGCGACATCGGGGCGGATCATCTGCATCGTGTCGTAAATCGCCAGTCCCGCGCTCACCACGCCCCCGGGCGAGTTGATATACATATCGATATCTTTGTCGGGATCCTCCTTTTCCAGGAAAAGCAGCGACGCCACCACCAGATTCGCGATGTCGTCGTTGATGGGCGTACCAACAAACACAATCCGATCTTTGAGCAAGCGCGAGTAGATGTCGTAGGCGCGCTCCCCACGCGCCGTCTGCTCCACCACCATCGGAATCAGCTGGTTCTTCGGGTAAATCATGGTCAGGCTCCTTCCTCTGTATTTTGGACGATTTCGAGCAGTTTCTGGAGCGCCCGCTCGAGGCGGAGTTCCTGCATGATGCGATTGCGGAACTCGCGGTCTTCCAGCATGCGCGCGCGCTGCGTGGGATCCTGGGTCGCTTCCGCCATCGCGCGGATAAGCGCTTCCGCCTCTTCTTCGGTTGCCTGAATGCCTTCCTGGTCGGCGATTGCCATCAGAATGAAAGTATTTTTCAGGCGGGTAGTCCCACGCTCGCGCAACTGCTGGATGAGCTGTTGCTGGGTCATGCCGGACTGTTGCAGGAACATTTCATAGGTCAAGCCGCGACTGCGCAGTTCCTCGCCGAAGTCGCGGGCTTCCTCGCGCAGTTGCTCTTCGATGAGCGCTTCGGGTAGATGCACCGTGCTGCGTTCTCGGAGGGCAGCGAGCGCATGTCCCTGCGCCTGATCCTGCAGGTAGCTAATTTTTTGGTGCGTGATACTCTCCCGTACTCGCTTGCGCATGTGCGATAAGTTCTCGTAGCCGAGTTCCTGCGCCCAGCCGTCGTTGAGTTCGGGGTAAATCGGCGTATGCACGCGCTGGAGTTCGACTTCTACCTGCACCGTTTTGCCCGCGAGGTCGGGGTCGTTGAAGGTGTCGGGAAAAGTGAGCGTCGCCTCTTTTTTGTCGCCCTCACGCATGCCTGCCAGCAGGTTGTCCAGCTCGCCGAAGGTTTTGCCCAGCGTCACCATGTAGCGGTTCGGTTTGGCGTCGGCGTCTTCAAGGGATTTAATCGCGATTACCAGCCGGTCGTCGGGCTGCGCGGCGCGGTCAGGTGCGTGTTCGAGGCGCATCTGGCTCTGGCGCAGCGACTCAATGACTTCTTCCACTTCTTCGTCGCTGGTCTCCTGCGGCGGGATGGGGAAACGCAAATCACGATATTCGCCGAGCGACTCCACTTTCGGGCGCAGCGGCACGATGAGCGTAAATCGGAACGGCTCACCTTCCTGCAGTTGCTCGATGTTCACACTGGGCGGGCGATACGGCTCCAGTTGCTCCTGCTCCAGCGCTTTGGGGATGAATTCGTCCATCATCAGTTCGCCCGCGACGCGGCGCAGCTGCTCTTCGGGAATCAAGCGGCGGATTGCGCTCAGCGGTGCCTGACCGGGACGGAAGCCAGGCACGCGCACTCCTCTGCCCAGCAGGCGAATCGCGCGTTCGAACATCCGCTGGGTGGTCGGCGCGTCCACTTCGATGGTCAGTTGAACCGTCGCAGGCGAAGGCTCCTCGCGGCTCAGGATTTGAAAAGGCTGGATGGATTGCACTTGCATGGTAATGCCTCTAAATTAGAATGGAGCGGGAGACGGGACTCGAACCCGCGACCCTCTCGTTGGCAACGAGATGCTCTACCACTGAGCTACTCCCGCACATCGCACTGCTATTATACCCCATTTGGTGGGCGAGGGGAGACTCGAACTCCCACGGGCATACGCCCACCAGATCCTAAGTCTGGCGTGTCTACCATTCCACCACTCGCCCGGTGGTGGTGCCGAGGGGCGGATTCGAACCGCCGACACCCGGATTTTCAGTCCAGTGCTCTACCCCTGAGCTACCTCGGCGCATTTTTGGCGGGGCTGACGGGACTTGAACCCGCGACCTCTAGCGTGACAGGCTAGCGCTCTGACCTGGCTGAGCTACAGCCCCGCATAAGCCCATCGGTCGCTCGCTGGTGGGCGAAGCAGGACTCGAACCTACGACCTCTTCCTTGTAAGGGAAGCGCTCTCCCAGCGAGCCGATTCTTGCTCACGAACCGCTTTTTTAGGAAGCGGTCTTAATCGCTTCTGTCGCATAGTATACCTCCTCTGAATCGGGTTTGTCAAGAGGGGCTTCTCGCAGGGGGGCTTCAGGAGAGGGTATAATCACCTCGCTACCGTACCCACCTGCGGTAGCACCACTCGCCTACCTGCCGTGAACAGGTAGGCGTTTCTTTGTTTCGGGGTTCGTGAGAAGATTCCTGCCAACAAAGGCGAATTGTCAGGGTTTCGTGCCGTTCGTGGGGCGTTCAACAAGGTGAACCGTGTAGGGCACGGAACCGTCGTCAGGTGGGGCGAGAATCTCGATGCTGTAGTCTTCGGCAACAGGCTGGTGTTTCGGGTTATAGACTTCGGGGCAACGCCGTTCCAGCAGCCACATCGCCGACTTCGTGTCGCCTTGTAGGGCAGTTATGTAAAGGACGCGCTCTATAGCACTGAGGGCTTCGCTTTCGGCTTGCTCTACCTGCTCGCGAAACTTCGGGTACCGTTTCAACCAATCGTAGTAGGTGGCTTTGGGCACACCTGCTATGCGCAAGGCGACAGACTGGCTCACTCCTTCGCGAAGGCAGCGAAGGAGAATCTCCTGCGCCTGCTTGCGCTTCTTGTGTCGGCTCATTCCCATCGGTTCGTATACGACGCATGAGGCGAAGTTAGACTCGCCTGAACTCAAAAATGCCCGAAATTGGTCTAAGTTTCGCGCGAGAGGGGCAACCCCCTGCAGCCTCGTCGACTGCAGGGGGGGAGTTGCTACACCGTCACGGGTTCAAGCGCGGCGGGTTCGCCTGTCGCCTCAGCTGCAGGGCGCGAGGCGAGTTCACTGAGCTGCTGAAGCAGCGCGAGGTAGCCTTCCTGCGAACCGTAGGCGAGGTAGCGTGCATAGTTCGCTGCCCCTGCCTCGACGCGCCGTGAACCGAACAGCGTGAGTTCGGGGAACCCGTACCGCTTGCCAAGGCGCCAGATGGTTTCGGCGGTTCGGAGCTTGTCGGGGTCGGCTTGAAGCGTCGCTCGCACAAGCTGCCACTGGCGTTCAAGCTGAAGCTCGTATTCGGAGCGTACCTGCCCCTCCGACCGCGTGAAATGGACGCGCTGTCCATCGTACCGAACGATGAACTGCCACATCGCGAAGGCGGGGGCATAGCGCAGGCAGGTCTCTAAGGCAGCTCGAGGTGTGGCGTGCGAATAGAACCGCTGGAGTTCCGCAGCGATTGATTGGGGCGAAATTGTGCAGTCGCCTTGCCGTTGAACAGTTTCACGAATGCGTTGGAGAATCGCATCACGCGCCGCTGCTGCCTTGAACTCGTGCAGAAGGTGCGCCTTGTAGGCGTCGAGAAACTCGGCGGGGTTCGCACCGAACGCTTGCGAGCGCAGGGCGCACCATCTCACCCAATGGGGGTTCGGTAGGTCGTTGGCGGGCAGTTCGGCGTCGTCGGGCGCGGGGTACTCGGCGAAGGCTCGCAAAGCGCGGCGCACGGGTTCGGCGTCCCATGACGGGGCGAAGGTCGGTTGCAAGGGCAAGTAGACGGGCAGCAGCGACCCGAACGGCAGCGGGTTTTCAAGCGGGTAGACGCTCGCGATTAGCACAGGCTTCCGCTCGGCTTGAAGCCTCAGGCGGTTCCACACGGCGTCGCTCGGCGTGGTCGGCGTGTAGGTGTAGTAGACAAGACCGTTCGGCGCGTCGTTCGGGACTTCGGTTGGGGTTGCAGGGAGCAGGTGGGGTTCAGCGTCCAGCAGTTCGGCGAGGCGGGTTGCCCAAGAGGGCGCGTCGTGTCCGAATAGGGCGAGAATCGGCGCAGGCACTCGCGCGAGTCCCGAGCCGAGCCATCCTGCGAGCAGCAAGGCAGCGGGCGCGTCCAGCCCCATCTGACTGCGCAGCTCGTGAATCGCGTCGCACGCGGGTTCAACAACCGCGTCAGGTTCAGGTTCGGTAGGTTCAACAGGAATCGGCTCGACAGGAGCTTGTTCAGGATTAGCGTGTCGGTTTCGCATACTCGACCTCCTCACGCAGAATCGTGTGAAACTGCGATTGCACTTCACTCGCAGGGCGTCCAAAGCCCGTGATGAGCAAGCGGATGGCGTCGCGAAGCACCTTGTAGGCTGCTTCAGTACCTACGGCATCTATTCCCTTCTCAGGCGGTTTCGTGTTATTCGGGCGCATTCTGAACCTCCAGTTCGCTCGTCGGTAAGCCGAGCAGTGCGGCGAGTTTCTCGCGCGAGGCGTGGCGTTTTGGGGCTATACCGAAGCGTCGCCATAAATAAACCGTCGCAGGCGACAGCCCTTGCTGACGTGCAACCACATACAGAGGCACGCCATGCCGCGATTGCGCCTCGTGAAACAGTTGCTCGCGCTCGGCTGTGTCCATAACCGCCTGTGATACAGCGCAAGGGAAAAAAAAGTGGGGGGCAGGGCAGGGGTGAATGCCCCTGCCTACCTCGCCTGCCGTCCTACGACTTATCGCCCGAATAGAGCATCGAGATGAGGGTAGAGTGTAGCCCCTTGCGCCCCACGACGCTTGTAATCGCTTCTTCAGGGAGCGTTATGAGCGCGTGCCGATAGGCGTCCGCACCAGCTGGAATCTCGCCCCAATCGAACAGGAGTGGGGGAAACCCCAGTTGCCGCGCCATGAACAGGCAATCCCCAATCATCTCGGCGAACAATCCGTTCACGCTCCCACGCAAGTGCATAATCGATATGATTTGGGGATGGGGGTAGTAGACGCCATCGTGCTGCACGATTTTGCCTTCCTTCCCAGCTGAGGCAACACGAAGCGGGGGGTGAGCGCGGCAATCATCTGGTAATCGCCGAACTCGTGATAGGTGAAGGTGCGCAGGCGTTCGAGCGTCGCGCTGTGAAGCTCGAACAGGGTGATGAACACGCGCGTTGCGCTCAGCCCGCAATCACCTAAAAGCAACGATTCGACGCTCCACCCATGCTTGGGGTCGCGGTAGCTGCGGGCGATGTGGAGGCATACCTCGTACAGATTCGGTTCAGGCGGGGGCGGTTCCAGCTCGCTTAGTTGCTCCAGCAGCAATAGGCGTGTGATGAGATATTTTTCGGGGGGCATGTTGACAACCCCGTCGAACCACTGCGCCGCGCCTGCCCGAATGGGGTACAGCCCCACCACAAGCGGGGGGTATCCGCAATGCGACGCCAAGTCTAAAATTTCCAGCAGCCGCGACTGGGTTGCTTCTGGAACACCCGCGAGTTGAAGCAGACTTGCGAAGTCATACCGCTTCATATTCGTACCTGTCATGTTCCGAATAACGGTTGCTGGCGCGGCGTCGGCGGCGGTGGTGGCGGCTGTTCGCGTAGCAGCAGCAGGGCTTGCTCGGCTGCCGCTGCAATCAACGGTAAGGCTTCGAGCCACCCGACGCGCCCTCGCGGCACGAATTGATCGCCGAGCCACATTGCGGGGAACCCTCGCGCCGACGCCTCGCGCCACACGAGCCTTAGCTGTTCGGCTTCGTCGGCGTCAATTCCAAGTTCGCCCTGTTGGAGCAACTGCAGCTGCTGTTCGAAGTCGGCATCGCCGTTTCGGAAACTCGAAAACTCGGAAACTTCCTTAATAGGCTTTCCGAGTTTCTGAGTTTCTGAATCGTCGTCAGGCAACCGATAACGATAGGCATCGCCGCGCTTACCTGT
Organism: uncultured Fimbriimonadales bacterium; assembly: GCA_937992175.1. Taxonomy (GTDB): domain Bacteria; phylum Armatimonadota; class Fimbriimonadia; order Fimbriimonadales; family GBS-DC; genus GBS-DC. The sequence continues at coordinate 16,569 of CALKLF010000084.1, forward strand.
TCCCTCGCGAATCGCTCGCCCTCCTCGAACGAGGGCGTTTAGGAGAACCTGCGTCCACTGCTTGGTGTATTTCGCGCCCTCATTCTGCTGGAGCCATTCGGCAAGGTCGGCGGCTGTCGATTCGCCAAGTTGCGCCAGCGCATATACCACCTGCTGCTTGCCCACGCGCTCCTCTGTTTCACGCGCTACGGGTTCCGCTTCTCCCAAGCAGGTGTACTCGGTTCCGTCCTCGCTCAGCTCGAAACAGAGCGGTGGTGGCGTTGCGTGCCACAGCCGTCCAGCAACGGGCGCAAGCACACGCTGGCGGGGATGTTCGGTGGGTAGGAGCAATAACACAGCGTCCACCTCGCCTACGAAGGCATGGGAGCCTGTGGCATCTAGAACGCTTGCCTCGCGAATGGTCGCCCCTTTGCGTGTATGATGTAGAGCGACGAGGGCAAGGCGCGGCAATTCGCGTGTGAGGTCAGTGAAGCAACGCAAGGCACGGCTCACTTCGGCGGCGTCGCTTTCGTCATACAGGTTCAAAAACCGACGAACAACATCGATCACGCACACATCGGGCGTCATCTCCCGAACAGCCTCTGTCCATGCCTCAGGTGAAGCGTGCCCCACCTCATTCAGGTAGAGATTCTCCAACTCAGGGAACTTCCGAGCACGCTCTCTCCAGATGACGCCCGTTTCCTCTGTGAGGTAGACAACCTTTAACCCCTCTTGGAGCCATTGACGGCAGGCATGCACAAGGAAGGTGGTCTTACCCGCTTTCGGGTGGGAGGCAATCAGTGTTGTGCAGCCGCGCACAAGTAGGTTGCCCGCGCCAAGCAAGTCCAAAAACTCCAGCTCGCCGATCCCGCGTGAGGCGATAATCTCCCCAAGCGGTCTGAGCAGGCTCCGCGTTTCGGAAACTCGGAAACTCGGAAAGTCTATTAAGGGAGTTGCTGAGTTTCCGAGTTTCTGAATCTCAGCTCTGAAGGCGTCGGCGTCGGTGTTCAAGGAGAACCACAGCTCGGATGGATCTTTGTGGGGCGCAGGCAAGCGCACCACGAACGCCCTCTCACGCAGCTCAGGCGGGCATTCGCGGGCGACTGCCTGCAGGAGCTGCTCGCCTGCCAAGTCGCCGTCGAAGGCGAGATGAATCCGCTCGAACTGCGCTGCGTGGCTCCAGAATTCGCGGGCGAGGCTCCCGCTGGACGCCGACGGGAACCCAATCGCCGCGAGCCCAGCGTGCCACAGCGTGAGGGCGTCGCTCACGCCTTCGACCGCCCAGAGTGTGGCTGCGCCCTGAGCTTGCCACTCGCCGAGCCGCCACTCACCGTAGAGGCGCGGGCGGCCGCCCCGCCGCCACTTGAACCGCTCGGAGCCCTCGAGCGCGAGGCGGTATTGCACGGCTCGGAGCTGCCCGTCGGTGTCCCAATAGTTGAACCGAACCGCAGGTCGCCCGTTGTAGAGCGCATCCGAAACGCCCCACCGCCGCAGCTGCTCGACATCCAACCGCCTCGCCTCACCGAACTGCTGAAGCGTCAGCCCCTCGGGCTCCTCTGAACCGCCGCGCGGTTCGGGTTGCTGCGTGCGAGAATGCCCCGCGAGCCGTGCGAGTTCGCGGTAGACCATGCGACTGTCGCAACCCGCGTGGCATTTGAGCCGAAGCCGACCGTCTTGCTCCCAAAGTTCAAGACTCGGATTCACATCGCCGCGCCCGCGCCCGTGTGTCGGCACGGGGCAGGAAGCTTTCCATTTACCACCTGAGAGTTGCTGAGCGTTTCGGAGCAGGGGTATAATAGCTCGCAGCGTGAGTCTGCTTTGCCCTGCCCCCTGCGCCGCTCCCTGCGGGTGGGGGGTCGCGTTTTTCACGGCTGGCTCACCTCCTGTTCAGGCTGTCCGTACCCTAACTCTTCAGGTGTCGTGCCGAGAAATCGGGCAATCTTCTCGGCGACCGCCCGTCGCTTCGGGGGAAAGCCCCAGCGTTCCCAAAGCCACCAGCAGCGGAGGGACACAGCTGCCTTGCGGGCAGCGACCTCGAGAGGCAACCCGAGCTGCTGGCGCGCTTGTTTCAAAGTTTTGTTCATTGTGCGACCTCCCTCATTTTTCGCTCGGAGGTCGCCGACCTGAGGGTGTTCGAAAAATCGGGGGCGTCAGTGTTTGAGATGCCTCGCTCCGCTCGGCATGACAAGGGGCACTCGGAGCGCAACTCCTGTCATTCCGAGCCGAAGGCGAGGAATCTCCACCAACTCGAAGCGTTTTTCGAACACCCTCCCCCTCACTTGACAATATTGTCCAAAATGGGGTATAATATTGTCCGCGGGTGACGACCCCCGTACAGGGTGGGGATGACCCCTACCCAAAGGAGCTTGTGTGTTGCAATACCCCCCCTGCTGCCACAGGGGGGCTGTTCTATTATACCTGAAAGAACAACAGCATTTCAAGGGGGGGCGATCCGTTGTGGGGTTCCATTCATTGGTGGAGCATGGGCAGGTGGTCTTAGGGGCTACCTGTTGTGTTGTGGGCTTTACGCGCAGCCTGCCCCCTCTGTGAACGCGAGAGAGCAGGCTACGGTTCTATTCGGCTTACTCGCGTCGTTTCCTGCCTCGCAGTGTTGTGAGGGGCGAGTACCGCTCGTGCGCTTGTTTCAGGTCGCTTTCCAGCAGCGCGAGGTAGCGTCGCAAGGTGGCATAATCGCTATGCCCCATGAGGAGCCGTAGGCGTTCCAAGTCGCAGCCGTTCCTCAAGCTCCAAGTGGCGAAGGAACGGCGCAGTTTATGCGCTCCAAGAGGCACACCAGCGCGTTGTCCTAACCGCTTGAGGGCAAGTTTCAGCCCCCACAGCGTGAGTGCGCCGTACCTGCCCCACCACAACGGGGCGTCGTCATTCAGGGCATACGGGCAGGCTTTCAGGTAGCGTTTCAAGGCGAGGCGCGTTTCCACTGAGAGAAACGCCATCCGCTCTTTTTCGCCTTTGCCGAGAATGACGAGCCGTTCCCGTTTCGCGTCCGCCACTGTCAAGCGTTGCGCCTCGCTCAAGCGCATCCCTGTGTCCAGTAGCACTAACACCAACGCACGATTGCGCAGGTGGAGCCAACCCTTGCCCTCGCAGGCTTTGAGAATCGCCGCGAGTTCCCCTTCTGAAAGGGCAGGCTTGACACGCGGGTGGGCTTTCGGTTTCGGCACACGCCTGAAGGGGTGTTGCCTCGATGCGGAGTCTGGGGTTCTCCATAGCCTTTTTCCCCTTGCACGAGTTCAAAAAGCCAGCACCAGACTTCGGATCTGGGGGTCGGGGGTTCGAATCCCTCCGGGCGCGCCAGTTATACCTGCGGTAGCCACACGCGCATCGGGCACGGGCGGCGATGGTCCCACGCATAGTACGGAATCGCGCGGAAGGGCTTGAGCGCACGCTCGCGCAGAGGGCGGTACAGCGCGTTGCCCCATGCCTCGTCGCTTTCCAGCAGCTCCGCCATACCTTCAATCGCTACAATCCCATTCAGGAACTCTGGCTCCCACGCGCTGTGCAGCGGGTGGTCGCGCCGTATCGCGATGTGCGTCAGCGGCGCGGGCTGATCCTGCTCCTCCAGACAGTAGACGATGGGACCGCGCTGAATCGCGACCTGCCAGCGGTCGGCTTCCACGCGCGGGTGGGCTTCCATCAGCACAGGCATCATCGGCAGGCGCAGCTCCACCGTGTCGCCTGTCGCCCAGTCGCGCTCGATGGCTGCGTAGCCGTTCTCGCGCTGAGGGGAGATTGGCTCACCGTTCAAGCACAGTTCGGGCGCGGCGCACCACGCGGGCAGGCGCAGCATCAGTTTGAACCGATCGGGACTGCCCTCGGCAATACGAAGCGCGACGCGCTCCCCCCACGGGTAGTCCGTGCGCACTTCCAGCGTGAGGGGCTTGCCGTTCAGCTCCGTGCGCACGCGCCCGCCCACATAGAGGCTCACATAGAGCGCGTCGTCACCCTGCGCGTAGATATAGTCGCCCAGCGAGGCGAGCAGCCGAGCAATATTGGGCGGGCAGCAGGCGCAGCCGTACCAAGCCTTGCGATGGTGGGTCCCGTCGCTTTCCAGCGGGTTCACATAGAAAAAGCGTTTGCCGTCCAGCGAGATGCCCGCCAGTGCGCCGTTATACAGGGCGCGTTCCAGCGCGTCGTAAAAGCGCGCCTCGCCCAGCAGCAGCCCCAGCCGATGCGCCCAGAAAATCAGCGCGATCGACGCGCAGGTCTCCTGATACGCCGTGCGGTTGGGCAATTCATAATCGGCGGTGAACCCCTCGTGTTTCGGCTCGTTGCCGATGCCCCCTGTGATGTAGCTGCGTCGGTTAATCGTGTTGTCCCACACGCGCAGCAGCATCCTCAGCAGGCGTTCACGAAGGGCGGCGTCGTAGGTGTGTGAGGCAAGCTCAGTCGCCCCCGCGAATAGATAGGCGGCGCGCACCGCGTGCCCCACAATCTCCTTATGCTCCAACAGCGGCAGGTTGTCCTGCCAGATAGTACCGTCGTACTGCTCCAGCGGAATGTTGTGTTCCTGCGCGAAAATCTTTTTGCCCCGATTCAGCAGGAAGAACTCGGCGAGTTTCGCGTAGCGCGGCTCGCCCGTTGCGTGATACAGCCGAAACAGCGCGAGTTCGATTTCGGGGTGTCCGCAGTAGCCCAGCCGCTTGCCCTCGCCGAATACGGAGTCGATGTAATCGGCGAATCGGCGGGCGATATTGAGCAATCGCTCGCTGCCTGTGGCGTGATAGTGCGCCACCGCCGCCTCGATCAGGTGTCCCGCGCAGTAGAGTTCGTGCCAGTCGCGCAGGTTGCTCCAGCGTTTATCGGGCGCGACGACCTGAAAGTAGCTGTTCAGGTAGCCGTCGGGCTGCTGCGCGCGCTCCAGAATGTCGATTACCTCGTCCACTTTGGCGCGGATGGGGTCGTCGGGGTGCTGTTTCAGCACATAGGCGGCGGCTTCGAGGGCTTTGTAGAGGTCAGAATCCATATACACAGGTCCCTGATAGCCCTCGCGTTTGCCTTCGGCGGCGAGGCGCAGGTTCGGAATGTTGCCCGCGCGCTCCAGCTCCTCAAACAGGTGGGGCAGCGTCGCCGTGCGGTTGGTGTGCTGCCGTTTCGACCAGAACTCGTCTTCGATTTCGACCTGTGCAAACGAGATAGGGCGTAGCCGTTTCATCGGCGATAGGATACCTCACGGGTAGATAGTGCGTACATACGCCGTCGCCAGTGTGCCCCCGTCGCGCAGCGAGAGGGCGCGAACCCGCGCGACATCGAGCGCAGGACGGCGCATGCGAGGGATGCGCACGGCAATCGCAATCTGCAGGCTCTCGTTAGGCGCAATCACGGGCGTCGTGGCAGGGCGCGCCTCCGTCGGCCACTGGTTGCCGTCAATCAGAATCGCGTATTGCTGCGGGTAGCGGCTACGGTTGCGCAGGAACAGCCGATGCTCGATTACGCGCGGCGTGGTCGCATAGCGCGTCGTGAAGTCAGGCTCCAGCAGCACGCCTGACTCGGCAGTGAGCTGAATCAGCGGGTCTTTCAGCACACCGTCGCCCCAGACCCAGTCCCACGCTGTGAGGTCGTTGCGCAGGTATAGCTCAAAGAAAGCGGTCAGCAGGCGGCGGGTGAGTTGCAACTGTGTGGCGCGGGGCATCGGTCCGCTATCGCACCCGATGATGGAGGTGTCCTGAAACCCGCAGTGCCAGCCGCCTTGAATCACGGGGAGCAGTTTCGGCGCGAAGCCCGCATTATACATCCGCAAGCCGTGATTGCTCAGGGGCGTAATCGTGTCCGCGCTGCCTGAAATCAGGCTATGCGGCACGGTGACATTCGCTGACGCCTGAATGGCGGAAGGGTTCGTCTCCGCCGCCGCGAGGTTGGCGACTGCTTTAATGCGCGAGTCCGCGGCGGTTGCGAGAATGCTTGCGCCCCCGCCCATCGAGTGCCCCGAGACGCCGAACTGCTCGGTCGCAACCTGCCCATACAGTGACGATGCGGGATCGGCGTTTTGCTGCTCCAGATAGGTCAGGCAGTAGCGCATATCCTCCGAGTAGGCGCGATGATTGGGGAACAAATCCAGCGCCGACTCGGTGGCAATCACGAAATAGCCCCATGTGGCGAGGTGTTCCAGAATCGAGCGGTAGCGTTCAGGGGGCTGCAGGAAACCGTGCCCAAAAGAGATAGCGGGGTAGGGCGCGCCGCTGCCGTCGTAGGGCGTGTTATCGCCTGTCGCCGTCGCGGGGTAATAAAGTTGCGCATTGAAAGTGGTGTTATTGGGGCGGCGCACCGTCACGCGCCGCCGCCCTGCTCGGTACAAACCAAGGGCTGCATAATCGGGTTGCATAGGCTGGCTCCTTTCAAGAGGAAGTATACACTACTTTTTTTCCTGCAACGCCTGATACACGCTCGCGAGGGTGTTCTCCAGTTCTTTCTGGGCGACGGTGAGTGTGAGGTCGGCGCGGGTGCGCTCCAGCACGGCGCGGAGCGCGTCGCAGGTGCGGCGCAAGCCGCCCGTGACGGCGTCGGGATAGTCAAAAGTGATGAGTTCATCGTAGATTTCGTCCATCACGCCCAGCAGGGTTTCGGCGTGGCTCAACTCGCCTGCGCGGAGCAGATCCAGCACATAGCGTCGGCATTCGGAGGCGGCTTCGGCGATGCCGTTCAGGTAGGCGGCGATGTCCACGCCAAGTTCGTCGGGTTCAGGTAGCGCGTCGCCCAGCACAATCGCATAAAGCGTCTCGCCCTCCACATACTCTTTTTCGGCGTCGTGCAGGAAGCCCGCGTAATAGATGCTGGGGAACGGGCGCAGCTGCTCGCGGGCGTGGCTGATTTCGCGGTGCGCTTCCGTGAGCAACTCGCGGCAGGCTTCGAACTCGTGGCGGTGCAGGCTCCGTATCGCGCGGGCGCAGAGCTGGGTCGCTTTGCGGCATGCCTGCAGCCCCGCCTCGCGCGCCTGATGGCGTTGCTCAATCTGCTGGCGCAGCTGCTCGGCAATCTCGCTCCAGTGGTTCATAGCGAAAAGTATACCTTGTAGGGGTATTGTTACCTATCGGCTTTGAGCGGGCGAGATTCCTCGCTCCGCTCGGAATGACAAAGGCGCTTCTGCGAAAATGAGCCTGTCACTCCGAGCCGAAGGCGAGGAATCTCACGGTAGGTAGCAACTTGGGTTCTCAGTATCCGCCCGCTTTACGCTCTTCAGCAGCGGCGCCGGGAGTGTCAGGTGCGGTTTGCTGCCCCATCGGGTTGGTGGTGGGCGGCGGGGTCGCCGCGCCCTCCTCGCCGCCTCGATTGCCACACACGGCAAGATTGAGCGCAAGAACCAGCATCACACAGCTCATCAGTATCCAGCGTTTCATAACGGTCTCCTTAGGGCCAGTTCTGGTTGTCTGCCAGGTTCATCCGGGCAATTGCGGGCGAGATGGCGAAGCGTCCCTGCGGGGTGTAGAACCAGTCGTACTTTACCCATTTCGCGTGTCCATCGGCGAAAATCGCGTTGGTTCCGTCGCTATGTCGCCCAGAAATCATCAGGAAGACCTCGTTCCAGTTCGTAGCGCCAGGCTCGATGTAGGGGTACAGATCGAACGGCAGGGCGGATGCGCCAAACACACTGCGCAGTCGCTCCGGCACGCCCTCGCTCTGCGAGCGCGACTCGGTGATGATAATCACATCCGCAGTGGTCTCCCAGCCCGCCTCGTTATGCTCCAGTCCGCTGTAGGTCGTGCGGTTGTAGCCGTAGTTCGCGATGAACTCTTCGTTCTTGGCGTAGTGTCCGTAGATACGAGGCGCGGGTTTGGAGCAGTTGCGCGCGTTAAGCCCTGCAGGCGCGTTCGTGGGGAATGTGCCCACAATCACCGAGCCAGGCGCGTCGTCGTTCGCGCGGCAGCCGTCCGCCGCCGTATACTCCACCAAACGAGGTCGCGGCGCAGAGGACTGGGGACAAACGAAAATATCCCAGTTTTTGATGTAGGGGTAGAGAGGGATATGCCATTCCCACCACATATAGACATGGTAGCCGTCGTAGTCCTGCGCGTACATCCGCATGGTCGTGCCCAGCTGGCGCATGTTCGACAGACACGAGGTCTGCCGCGCCTTCGCGCGTGCCTGAGCAAATACAGGGAACAGGATCGCCGCCAGAATGGCGATGATCGCAATCACCACTAAGAGCTCAATCAAAGTAAAGCCCTTCCTTAGCATAGAAGCCTCCACATAGAGTAGTATGGAAGGCGCAAAGTTAACAAAGCGTTAAGTTGTGTTAAGGAAAGTTTATAATTTGCAAAAGGTTAAGGCGTCAGACGCACAGGAGGCAGGTCTGTCTGAGCAGACTCAGGGCGCGTCGCACACCACGCGCAGTCCCACGAACGGCGCGTCAGAGAGCCACCAGCGACTCTTGGGATACTGTGGGTCGGTCATGTTCCAGTCGGGGGTCTGACGAGCGCGCGCTCCTGGATGCACATGCTCCGGCTTGTTCATAAACGAGCCGCCGCACGCCACTGCCTTGCCGTCCAGCCCGAAACACCACTCCATCACATTCCCCAGCGCATCGTAAAGCCCCCAGGCGTTGGGCTGCTTCTGTTTCACTTTATGGGGCTTGAGGTCGGAGTTTTCGAGGTGCCATGCGATTTTATCGAGCGTTTCGCGAGGCAGGGGTTCGCGTTTCAACACGCCCGCGCGCGCAGCGTATTCCCATTCGGCTTCGGTGGGGAGGCGATACTTCTTGCCCGTCATTTTGGTGAGCCACTCGCAGTAGCGTTGCGCCGCGATGAAGGTCATGCCGATGGCAGGGTTGCCCTCGTAGCCGTAGCCGCGGTCGATTGCGCCGTAGGGCTTGCTCGGCTTGGCGACGGCGTCCGCCTCGCGCTTTTTTTCCTCCTCCGCGATGTCTTTGTTGAAAGCGTAGGTTCCGTACTCGTCCCATGTGACCTCCGTCCTGCCAATCCAGAAGCCCTGAATCTCCTCCACGCGCGTCTGGTCGGGGTTTTCGGGGTCAGGCAACTCGATGCGCCCCGGTGGGATATAGACCATCTCGAACTCGACGGTTGTGCCCGGCAGTCGCTCTTTGAAAATCTTCGGCTCAGGCGAGGATGCGGTCGCAGTGAGCGCCAACAGTGCGGCTCCCAGCAGAAACAGGCGTTGCATAGCGTAAAGTGTACCATGCGCGGCCCCAGCGAGTATACTATCGCGTGTTTTGGGAGCGTTCACGGTGGGCGTTTTGGGCGGGCGCGCTCGGCGTGCTGATTCTGGTCGGCGCGCTCTATGCGCAGACGCTGGATTTCAAGTTCATCTGGGACGACGACCAGATTATCTACGGGCGCATTGACTACCAGTCGCCGTCGCGCTGGCTGGAGGCGGTGTGCCAGCCGCTCGATTTCTCCCCGAACTACTTTCGCCCGCTCGCGCTGAGCAGTCTGCTCGTTCAAATCTGGCTCTGGAAGGACAACCCTGCCCCCTTCCACGCCGTGAATGTGCTGATCCATCTACTCAACACGGCGCTGGTGATTGCGCTGGGCATGCGTTTGCTGTCGAATCGCGGTCTGGCGTTGCTGGGCGGCGCGCTGTACGGGGTGCATCCTGCGCTGATTGAGAGCGTGGCGTTCGTCTCCTCGCGCTACGATTTGATGGCGACACTGTTCCTGCTGCTTGCGCTGTGGCTGGAAGGGCGTCTCGCGGGCAGGGCGCGAGTTATAGGCGTGAGCCTCGTATTTCTGGGCGCGCTGCTGTGCAAGGAGATGGCGCTGATGTTCCCGCTGGTGCTGCTGTTGTGGCAGCTGGCACAGGGCGGGGACGGCTCGATAAAAGCGCAGCTCGCACGCCTGATCCGCACGGAACGCGCCCTGTACGGCGCACTGGGGCTGACGCTTGTGGTCTATTTCGGGATTCGCTACGCCGCGCTGGGCTACCTGTTCACCGCGCCAATTGGAGAGGCACAGATCGAGGCGGGGACACCCCTCCAGCATTTGCTCCTGATGGGGCGTACGCTGACCACGCTGGCGACGCTGGCGTCCGTTCCGTTTTTCAGCATCACGCCCGCGCACCATTCCGAGTTGCCTGTGCCCGTAAGCGACGGCTGGGCGTGGGCGCAGCTGGGAATCGCGGTTCTGATTCTGCTGGGCATGGCGTATCTGGTTCGCCGTCGCCCGCACGCAGGCTGGCTCTTCGCGGCGGGGCTGATCAGCCTGTTGCCCGTGTTGAATATTCGCCCGTTGGAGTTTGCGTATGGCGTGTTCACGGCGGAGCGGTTTTTGACTTTTCCGCTGGCGCTGGCGTTGATGGGGATATTGCGGTTGCCCTCACCTCCGACCTTTCTCTTACGGCGCGAGCAAGTGCGCTTGGGTTCGCGTTCTAATTCCACCTCAGCCCCCAGCCCCCTCTCCGTTGACGGAGAGGGGGAGCCGCGTGCGGGCGGGGCGGCGCTTCCCCCCTCTCCGTTGACGGAGAGGGGGGCGAGGTTCAAAAAATCAGGCGCGCGCGCCTCGTGGTTGAACCTGAGCGTTGCATCCTTGTCAGAGGGAAGCTGGGGGGTGAGGGCATTACTTCTATTCTGGGGCGTCGCTCTCCTCATTACCACCGCCTACAACCTCCCGAACTGGCGCGACCCGGAGCGGTTCTGGCTGTGGCTCACGAACGCCTCGCCGCGCTCACCCATTGGTTTCAGCAACCTGTCCGACCTGTATAACAAGATGGGCAGGCACAGCGAGGCGCTCGAGTACGCCGAAAAAGCAATCCAGACTGCCCCGCGCAGCGGGATGGGCTATGTGAACAAGGGCGTCGCGCTGCTGCGACTGGGCAACCCCGACGAGGCAATTGCCCTTTTCCGCAAGGCGACAGAGATCGAGCCGAGCAATGTCACAGGCTGGAATAACCTCGCCGTGATGCTTTCCGAGCGAGGCGAGCATGACGAGGCGGAGCGCATCATCCAGCAGCATGTGCTGGGCAAGCCGCCGCAATTTATGGGTCATCAGGCGCTGGGGCTGATTTACACCCGCCGCACCCGCTTAGACCTCGCCGAAGCCGAGTTCCGCAAGGCGTATGCGCTCATGCCCAATCCTGCAGGTTCCATCGCCGACGATGGGCTGAAGCAGCTACAGACCGCCAGCCGGTGGATTGCTGCCGCCCACTACTGGATGAATCAGCGTCAGCTGGAGCTGGCGGAGCGCCACCTGCAGGCGGCGGCGCAGCGCGACCCCGACAAAATCGCCTACGGCATTGCGATGGGACGCCTGCGTATCCTGCAGAACCGTCCTGCGGAGGCGCGCCAGTTTCTGCGCGAGGTTCAGTCTCGCGGCTACAGCGACGCGACGGTTGTTGGCTTGCTCAACGAAGCGGCGCAGATGCTCAGGCATGGAGAGAAGGCGCGGTAATGATACCGACGAGTCTTAGAACAACCGCATCTGTTCGTCGCCTTCGGGCACGATGGGCTGCATCTCTTCCATCAGGCGGCGGATTTCCTTGACGCGCTCGCGCGCCGCCGTCAGGTCGTCCACCAGCGAGCGGTAGGCTTTCTCATACGCCTCGCCTGCCTGACGCAGGATGTAGGCGGGGTGCAGCGCGGCAATCACGGCGGGCGCGTAGCGGTTGCTGAACCACAGCCCGCGCTCCTGCATGATTTTGAAGTTCGGGTGAATCAGGGTGGACGCCGCGGGCGAGCCGAGACACACAATCACCAGCGGCTTGATGAGCGTCAGCTGCGCGTCCAACCAGGGCGCACATGCCCGAATCTCGTCCTGCGCAGGGGGACGATTGCGTACACGCCCGTTTTCGATTACGCAGGCGCGACACTTGATGATGTTGCAGATATAGACATGCCGACGCGCCATGCCCGCCTCGCGCAGGGCTTTGTCCAGCAGCGCGCCCGCCCTGCCGACGAAGGGGCGTCCTGTGGCGTCTTCCTGCTCGCCAGGTCCCTCGCCGACAATCACAAGGGGCGAGCGGGGGTTCCCCTCGCCAAACACGACATTAGTGCGCGTTCGCGCGAGGGGGCAGGCGACACATTGCTTCGCCTTCGCCTCGACTTCTGCCAGCAGTTCCTCAACGGGTCGCTCCGTCATGGGCAGCGTTCACCTCCTGCAGGGCGCGTTGTAGGCGCGTATAAGTCTCGCTCAGGCTTTCGGGCAACACGCGCGTCTCGCCGACAGTCGCCATAAAGTTCGTGTCGCCGTGCCAGCGCGGCACGATATGCAGATGCAGATGCTCCTCAATTCCTGCCCCTGCTGCGCGACCGAGATTGAAGCCCACATTGAAACCGTCGGGGCGATACTCGCGCTCCAGCGCGCGGATGCACTGGCGCGTGAGGTTGCCCAAATCGAGCCACTCCCCGTCGGTCAGGCTCGCTAAATCGCGCGTGTGGCGGTAGGGTGCAATCATCAGATGCCCGCTCGTGTAAGGAAACAGGTTTAGAATCACATAGCACTGCGTGGAGCGCCAGACGATGAGGTTCTCGGCGTCGTTTTGCTCGGCGGGCTTGGCGCAGAAGATACACTCCGCGCTGGGCTTACCCGCCGTGCTGACATACTGCATGCGCCATGGCGCCCACAAACGCTCCTGCATAACGGTATTATACCGCGTGTGAGCGTCCGAACGCCTTCTTCACCAAGTCTGGGATCTCGCTCGGCGTGTCGGCGATGGGCACGCCTGCGTCGGTGAGCGCGGCGACTTTGGATTGCGGACTGCCCGTGCCGCCTGAGATAATCGCGCCTGCGTGTCCCATGCGCTTGCCCGGCGGCGCGGTGCGCCCCGAAATGAAGCCCACGACGGGCTTTTTCATGTGATGTTTGATATACTCCGCCGCGATTTCTTCATCCGAGCCGCCAATCTCGCCCACCAGCACGATGGCTTCCGTCTGCGGATCCGCTTCGAACAGCGGCAGCACATCGATAAAGGTTGTGCCGATAATCGGGTCGCCGCCGATGCCCACGCAGGTCGACTGTCCCAGCCCCGCCTGCGTCAGCTCGTAGACAATCTCATAAGTCAGCGTGCCGCTGCGCGAAACCAGTCCGATGTTCCCTTTCTTGAACAGCGTGCCCGGCATAATGCCCACCTTACACTCTTCGGCGGTGGTGAGACCGGGGCAGTTCGGACCAATCACGCGGCTGTTCGTGCAACGCTTCACATAGCTCATCACGCGCACCATGTCCTGCACGGGAATGCCTTCGGTGATGCACACGATGAGTTCGACGCCCGCGTCGGCGGCTTCCAGTATCGCGTCGGGCGCGAACGGCGCGGGAACAAAGATACACGAGACATTCGCACCTGTCTCGCGCACAGCTTGTTTGACGGTATCGAACACGGGGACGCCCGCGACTGCCTGCCCGCCCTTGCCCGGCGTGACGCCCGCGACGACCTTCGTGCCGTACTCAATCATCTGGCGCGTGTGGAACTCCCCTTCGCGCCCCGTGATGCCCTGCACCAGAACCTTCGAATCGGCGTTGACCAAGATCGCCATGCTGAGTTCTCCTTGGGGAAATATTCTACCTCCTACCGCAACCTCATCGGCTTATAAAACCACCAGCCCGCGAAATCGCGCTGATCGGCATAGTGGGGCGAGGCGGGGTCTTCACTTTGTCCGGGCGGCAGCACGGTCTCCCCGAAGAACTGCTCGCCGAACTGGATAATCTGGATGTACGAGCCACGGTCCGTGTAGGGGGCGCCGGGCATTGCGTCGCCCCAGCCCATACGCGGCGCGCTGTAGCGCCACAGGTTCATCCCACCGCCGTATTGACGCTTCAGCTGCGTCAGCGCGTCCGCCAGCGCAATCGTCAGCACTTCCTCTGGCTTTTTGCCGTTGAAGTAGTCATACTGGCGCGGCACGGGCGCCTGCCTGCCCAGCAGTGCATAGGCGATATAGCTCGGCTGAATGGCGAGGCGGAACAGCGCGGGGTTGAAAAAGTTGCCCAGGTCGTCGGCGAACACGCGATTGCGCGTCGCGTCGAGCCATGCGTCCCAGAGCGCTTTCGCCGCGCTGCCCTCGCGCTCGTGGCAGTCCCACGCTTCGAGCAGGCGAACGGCGGCGCGCATCTCGTCTGTAAGGTTGCGCTCGTTGCGTTTGATAACGCGCAGCATAATGGGCAGCAGCTTGCCCGCGTCCTCGTCATACTCGGCGATATCGCGGATGTACGCTTTCACATCGTCCACCGTCAGGCGCGGCTTGCTGCGAATCAGGTCATTCAACCGATAGACGCGGAAAATCATGCCCCACACGGGCGTATCGGCGTTCTCCCACCATACGGCGGGCTTGTTGTTCCAGTTCGCGATGTAGCCCTGTTTGGGGTTCACCACGCGCGGCATTTCGGAAAACGGCATAATCCCTTTCCAATCGTATTCACCTGTGCCAAGCACAGGCAGGCGGGGATCAATACCGTCGGCGCGGATGGGTGGGCGTCCGCAGTAGAAGTAGGCAATATCGCCCATGCGTGTGGCGCAGAACGCATTAAACGAGGCGGGGATGTGCGACGCCGCGCGTTCAAAATCCTCCACCGTGCGCGCCGTGAGGAACCCGTAGTACGCCTTGAACGATTCGAGCTCGTTGTCCCAGTAGCTGAGTCGGAGGCTTATGGCAACGGCGTTGCGGGCGTCTATCACCACAACGGGACCGTACACGCTCCGATACACGGTCAGCTCTACGGGGTCTGCGCCCTTGACGCGGATGGTCTCCGTGCGCTTCTCTAAGTTGCGCCATGTGCCCTTGTACCAGTAGCGTTCGGGGTTCTGCGGATCCAGTTTCAGGATAAAAGCGTCCACAAAGTCGGCGACCCCCGAAGTGAAAGTCCATGCGAGGTGCTCGTTGGTTCCAATCAGCACGCCAGGCACTCCCGGGAAGGTCATCCCGCGCGCGTTAATGCCCGCGCCGCTCAGATGAATCTCCGCGGCGATATGGGGCAGGCTAAAGCCCATCTGCGGTGCGCCGACCAGCATCGGCATGCCCGTCGCCGATTTGTCGGGGCTGATGAGAATCGCGTAGCTGCCGAACTGCGTGTAGAGTCCATGCTCACGGGCGAACTCGATTTGCGCCTCGCCCGTCGCGATGCGCAAAGCGGGCAACAGCACATTCAAGCCGATATCGGGCAGCAGTTCGAGGTGTTTGCGCATCTGCTCCAGGGTCTGGCGCGGGTCGCGGCGGTGCGCCTTGCGCTTATCCTCTTCAGGGGACACTGTGGTGGGCGAGGTAGGGTCTTGAATCCAGAGCAGGTCGTTCGCCCATGTCGCCGCGAGGTCTTTGTTGCGGGCTTTGAGCAGCTGATAGAAAGCGTAGTTGCGCAAATCGCCCGCCGCCATCACGCCGCCGAAGCGACGGAGCATCATCACGGCGATAGCCACAGTATCCGTTGGTCGCCACGGGCGCGGTTCGATGCCGTTCTCGGCATACTGTTTGGGGAGTTTGCCTGTGCGCTGCGCCTCCTGTATCCATGCGTTGATGCCCGCCGCGAGCGCATCCAACGCCTCTTTGAGGTGGGGCGGCAGGCGGTCGATATGCGCCTGGAGTTCCGCGTCGGTGTAGCCTTCGGTGCGAGCGGCTTTGTCCTGCTCTAAGGCGCGGCTGCCCATCACTTCCGCCATCTCGCCGCGCGCCTGACGACGGTACAGCTCCATCTGCCAGAGTCGATCCTGCGCAATCGCGTAGCCGTTGCCGTAAATCAAGCCGTACTGCGTCGTCGCCTGCACAGTGGGCACGCCGTAGGCGTCGCGCGTGATGCGCACGGTGTCGCCGCGCACCGTCAGCGTCGTTTCCTGCGCCCAGCAAGCATACAGAACGCCTGCGCCAAGTAAGAACGCCAGTCCTGTCCGTATCGTCATAAAAAACCTCCTAGTGGGAATGCGACTTCGCACAAGGAGGCTTTTTCGACTCGGCGTTCGAGAATCCTGCGCTCTCAGAAGGTCAGTCCGTAGGTGGTGCTGAAGTAGATAACCTTCGCCTGCGTGCCGAGCTGGATGCGCAGGTTGTTGTCGTACACATAGCGCAGCGCGAAGTTCGAGTCCACGCCGTTGTATTCACCGACGATCGAGAACTGATTGTTCAGGAACACCTCGCCGCCGCCGATGACCTTATCGCGATAGATGCCCGTGCCGTAGCCGAGATGCACGCGCAAGCCGACGACCTGCTCCGGCGCCTGGGTCGGCACGCGCACATTCACGCTCGCCATGCCGTAGACCGTTTTATTGATAGCGTCAAGGGGGTCCATCGTTCCGAAGCCCAGCTCCAGCCAGTCGAAGTTCTGCGGGATGATAGTCACCTTGCCCGTGGCGATGACCTTATTTTTCTGGTTGTTGCGGTCGACGACCACCCCACCCACTTCTACGCTGTCAAAGAGCCCCCAGTTTAGCGACACGGTACGGATGTTCTGCCCCATCGCCACGCCCAGCTGGAATCGGTCTTCGCGCGTTGTGGTGGAAGTCGGAACAGTAATCAGTCCCGTTGAACCGAACAAGGTGTTTACTCGGATTGCGGGGTTCTCGCCGCGCGGCTCTACTTGAGCGGAAGCGAAAGTGATAAGCAGCAAAATCGCTCCAAGCGTCAGGTAAGTTCGCATGTTAACCTCCGTGTACCCGATAGTATACCCTATGAAATCTAATTTGAAACACCACCTCAAAAGCCCGTACAATGCTCTGTTTGACCGCTTCCATCGGCACAGCGCGCCCCAGCACCTGCCCCATCGAAGTCACAGGGCGGTCGGCAATCCCGCAGGGCACAATCGTTTGAAACAGGCGGAGGTCGTTATTCACATTCAGCGCGAAGCCGTGCATGCTGACCCACTTGGTGACTTTGATGCCAATCGCGGCGATTTTGGCGTCGCCGACCCACGCGCCCGTGTAGCCCGCCTCGCGATGCGCCTCGATGCCAAACTCGGCGAGGGCGCGTATCAGAACTTCCTCTAAATCGCGCAGGAACTTATGCAGATCACGTCCGTGCTGCGACACATCGAAAATCGGGTAGCCGACGAGTTGTCCCGGATTGTGGCAGGTCACATCCCCGCCGCGGTCGGTGGGGTGGAGTTCAATCCCCTGCTGCGCGTAGAACTCACGGGCGAAGCGGAGATGTTCGGGGTGGAACGCCTTGCCCAGCGTGATTACGGGCGGGTGTTCCAGCAGCAGGAGCGTGTTGGGAATCTCACCTGCGACGCGCTGGGCATGTAGTTTACGCTGCAACGCGAAGGCAGGTTCGTAGCGGATAAGTCCGAGGTCGATAAGGTGTGCAGGCTTGGGGTGACCTTCACTCCCTGTCCCCCTCTCTGAGGGCAATTGCGCCTCACCCCCTCCTGTACCGATGGGGATTTCAAGCGCCGTAAAACCTTCGTGCGGAGCGCGCCGGCTGTTGCTCGCCCTCACCCCCAGCCCTTCTCTCACGGCGTGGGAGAGGGGTGCCGCCCGCGTGCGCTGCGCTGCCATTCCCCCCTCTCCCGCGTCACGGGAGAGGGGGTTAGGGGGTGAGGGCGGAATCGCGATGCCTGAAACCCCGATTGGCAAGTGCATCCCGCCCAAAAACGTCCACTTGGTACGACGGCATTCCTGTCGTCGTATGGCGCGTGGGGATGTCAGTTCGAGTGCGACGGCAGGAATGCCGTCGCACCCAGCGCGTCCTCGATCAGCATCCGATTCTTTTCGGTGGGCACTTATCAGTCCCCTCTCTGACAGCGACTGCACCTCACGCCCCAGCCTGACAAGGGCACACAGCGTAGCCTCAACGTGGGGGGACGCACCTGCGATTTCCCATGCCTGCTCCACCTCACCTCCCAGCCCCCTCCTGGTAAGGGTACACAGCCTAACCTCAACTTGGGGAGGCGCGGCTATGATTTCCCGCGCTTTTTTTCCCTCACCCCCCAGCCTCCTCGCCGTCAACGGAGAGGGGGAGCCGCGTGTACGCGGGGCAGCACTTCCCCCCTCTCCGTTGACGGAGAGGGGGGACAGGGGGGTGAGATTCGAAATATTGGCAGACATACGCAACCTGCTTATTTCACACTTGCCGCGCGTTGCATCGCCTGCTCAACCAGCGGGCGTAAGGCGGCGACGGGCAGCACAAACGCCGTGCCATCATCCGAGCCGAAGTTGGAGCGGAAGCCGAAATCCACCTCCTCGTCCTTCAGCCCGTGGCGCAGTACGACCATCACGCCAACCACTTCGCCCTTGAGATTGTAGACAGGCAGCCCCAGCTCGCTAATGCTACCCTCCATCAGGTATGCCTTGCGCGGCTTGCTCACCTCGGCGATGATACGCCCCGTCGCGAAGTAGGGCGCGTAATCGAACCCTTTCGGCAAGCGCGAAACGGTAATGACCTCCTTGCCAATCGCAAGCTCCTCGTTCGCGAAGGCTATCGGCGTAATCGTGCGCCCTGCTAAGTCCGTGATTTTGAGAAAGGCGATGCCCAGCTGCGAGTCGACCGCCACCAACTTCGCTTCGTACTCTTTGGTCTCCGAGCCGAAGATGACCTTGAAGC
>CALKLF010000085.1 GCA_937992175.1 uncultured Fimbriimonadales bacterium
AAAGATGTCTACAACCTCGTGACCAAGCGCGCCGTCGCCTACGGCGACGCCGTGATGGAATGGGTGGATGGCAACATGGGCTCGCGCACAACTCAAAAGTACCCCTCGGTCTACCTCCTGGAGCCGGGCGCGCGCGGCGAAATACTCTCGGTCGCGTTCGCGGGCGACGGGCAACACCAAGACACAGGCGGCAAGCTCATCTTCGCCGCGCCGCACACCACTGGGCGCATCACCTCCAAGTCCATCTCCAAAGGCACGGGACGCGCCAGCTACCGAGGCTTGGTGCAGGTGATGGAAGGCGCACACCACGCCAAGTGCAATGTGGAGTGCGACGCGCTGCTGCTCGACGAAGACGCCAAGACCGACACCTACCCCTACATCGAAATCAACGAGAAGGAGGTCACCATCGGGCACGAGGCGCGCGTGAGCAAGGTCAGCGATGAGCAGATCTTCTACCTGCAGAGCCGCGGGCTAAAGAAAGATGAGGCGCTCACGCTGATTGTGTCGGGCTTCATCGAGCCGCTGGCAAAACAGCTCCCGATGGATTACTCCGTCGAGCTGAACCGCCTAATCGAGCTGGAGATGGAAGGCTCCGTCGGATAACAGCTTGTTGCTAACCCGCTCCCGATAACGCTCCCTGACGGCTTAGTCAGGGAGCGTTTTTTGCGCCGAATCGTGCATAATATATACTGCGGGGCGATAAGTTGAGCGACTGGCTACGGATAGCGGAGCATATTGCAGCACGGTGGGCAATCTTGGCCATCGATACCCTGCTGGTGGCGTTTCTGATCTATCGGCTATTGCTGCTGGCAAAGGGCACACGCGCGTATCAGGTGCTCATCGGGTTGCTGGTGTTCGTGCTGGCGCTCTACCTGAGCGATGCTCTGGGGCTGGAGACCATCCACTGGTTGCTTGATCGTATGACGACTCTGGGACCTGTCGCGCTGGTTATCCTCTTTTTCCCGGAGTTGCGCCGTGTGTTGGAGACTATTGGGCGGGTGGAGTTCTGGCGCAGCAGTTTCGGCGCGGCGAACACCGAGCCGATTCAACGCGCTATCAACGAGGTGGTCAGCGCGGTGCAGCAGATGGCACGCGATCGAATTGGCGCGTTGATTGTGTGGGAGCGCAAAGACCGTGTGGCGGAGGGGAACGGCATCGAGTTGCAGGCGGAGATTACCTCGCCCCTGCTACGCACGATTTTCTACCCCGGCTCGCCCCTGCACGACGGCGCGGTCATCCTGCGCAACGCCGAAATCGTGGAAGCGGCTGTCTACTTCCCCGAAATCAGCCAGAACCCTGACATCCCCAGCAGTATGCATACCCGCCATCGCGCAGGCATCGGCATCACGGAGAACTCCGACTGTATCTCCATTATCGTCTCGGAAGAGACGGGACAGATTACAGTAGCGGTAGACGGCGCGTGGACGCAGAACGTGGACGCTGACCATCTCCGCCGCCTGCTCAGCGACCTGCTTACGGGCGAGGCACGCCCCCGCATTCTGGAACGCATGGGCGTCACCCTCTCGAATGTGCGCAAGAGCCGTGCCGAACGCCACGCCAACAAACGCACTGAAGAGAAAACGGCGTAGCAGAGGTATACTGTTCCTTGAGAGGTGCGGTGATGACGAAACAGGCGATACTCTCGAATGACGCGCCCGCTCCGATTGGACCCTACTCCCAGGCAACGCGTGTGGGCGACTGGATTTTTCTCTCCGGGCAAATCCCGATCGACCCGCTAACGGGTGAACTAATTGAGGGCGGGGTAGCGGCGCAAACGAGGCAGGTGCTGCAGAACCTGCAGGCAGTGCTGACCGCACTGGGGCTCAACCTCGACAGCATCGTGAAAACGACGATCTACCTGACCGATTTGACGATGTTTGCGGAGATGAACGCGGTCTATGCGACCTATTTTCGTCCGCCGTATCCCGCCCGCGCGACGGTTCAGGTGAGCGCGCTGCCGATGGGCGCGCTGGTGGAGATCGAAGCCATTGCCTATGCAGGAGGTTAGCGATGCAGAAGATGCTCATTGGCGGGCATCTGGTAGGGGCAGAGGAATGGCTGGAGGTGTTGAACCCTTACACGCGCGAGCCGGTGGACTATGTGGCGCGTGGGGGCGCCACCCAAGTGGATCAGGCGGTCGCGCTTGCACGACACGGCGCGGAGAAGATGCGCGCCCTCTCGCTGAGCCAGCGTGCCGCGATCCTCAAACATGTCGCCGAGCTCATCCGCCAGGAGCGGCACTCGCTGGCGACGCTGCTGACCTTAGAGACAGGCAAGCTCATCGGCGAGTCGCGCATCGAGGTCGAGCGCGCGGCGATGGTGTTCGAACTCGCGGCGGAAGCGTGCCATCATCCCCGCGCCACGCAGTTCCCGCCTGAATCGTTCACCGACGGCGCGTCGCGGTTCGGGTTCTGGGCGCGAGAGCCGATGGGTGTCGTGGCGTCGATTCTGGCGTTCAACCTGCCGCTGGCGCAGGCGGCGCAGAAGACCGCCCCCGCCATCGCCGCAGGAAACGCGGTAATCCTCAAACCCTCGTCGGAAGCCCCCCTCACCGTGCTACGCTTGGGACTGCTGCTCTACCGCGCAGGCATGCCTCCCGAAGCGCTGAGCATCCTCACGGGCAAAGGCGAAGAGCTCGGACGCGCGCTCGCTGCGCACCCGCTCATCCAAACGCTCACCTTCACAGGCAGTCGCGAAGTGGGGCTGAGCCTCCCCATCCACGCAGGCGCGAAACGCATCGAGATGGAACTCGACTCTATCGGGGGGCTTATCGCCACCGAGACCGCCGACCCTGAACAGGTCGCCGAGGTCATCGCTTGCTGTGGCTTTATGCTCGCGGGGCAGTCGCCCTCCTCGATTCAGCATGTGTGGGCGCACCGACGCCTTTTCGACGCGCTCCGCGACGCCCTGCTGCAACGCATAGCAGGGCTACGCTGCGGCGACCCGATGGAAGAGACGACTACCCTGCCCCCCCTAATTCACCCCCACGCGCTGCAGCGGGTGGAACACTGGGTGCAGGAAGCCGTCCAGCACGGTGCGAAGGTTCTAATCGGCGCGAAAGCCGAACCCCCCTTCTATCTCCCGACCGTGCTGAGCGAGACGCCACCGCACACGACCCTCTACAACGAAGCCGTGTTCGGTCCCGTGGTGCTATTGCACGCCTACGAATCGCCTGCCGAGCTGCTCCAGCAGATTAATCGCTTCTCCGTCGGGCTGCGCCTCGCCGTCTACACGCGCGATATCGCCGAGGCGTTCGAAATGGCGCGCCACGCCCGTGCCCTCAGCGTGCATGTAAACGACTCGCCTGCGTTGCCGATTGACCCTATCCTCCGCGGCGACATGCAGGAGCATCACATGTGCTTTGAGGATATGCTCCAGCGCATCGATCGGCTCAGCCAAGCGAAGTATATCGGCTTCGGACGGATGGCGCTGTTCTGATGGAAACCCTACTCCACTGGGATCGAGAACTGTTTTATGCGC
>CALKLF010000086.1 GCA_937992175.1 uncultured Fimbriimonadales bacterium
GCGCGCGCTCATAAAGCTCGGCACGGCAATCGCCAGCAGGATGCCGATAATCAGCACCACGATCATAATCTCGACGAGCGTGAAGCCCCGCTCGCGGCGTCGGTTCATCAAGTTGCGCATCATCATGTGTCCCTCCATGTCGGATTTTCGGAATGAACGGGAGAAAGCTTCGCCGTTCGGGCGGCGAGCGCGAAGCCTTCTCCCTGCTACGGGATTGTTCCACTTGAGGAGAAGAGAATAAGACTGAGTAAAATGCGGGATTTAGGGGTTATGCCCCCCGTGTGAACAGCCACGCGATAAGCCCCAGCGCGAGCGTGGTCACCACAACGCTGGCGATGGTCTCCTGACGACTGAGCTGGAACGAACGCCAGTTGATTGCCAGCGTGACGATTGCCATCGGTACGAGCGCGGGCAGGCGCGGCGGGATCCCGAGCGCAGGCAACACCCACAGCACCAGCCCCAAATAGATCCACAGCGCAAGAAACAGCCCCATCATCGTGGCGCGCACGCGCAGCCCGAACCGAATCAGACACGCGGCATACAGCGCAAGAAAAATAAAGTCGCCTGCGCCGATGATTGCAATTGGCGTCAGCCGCGCCACGGCTTCAGGGGCGTTCGGCGCCGCCATCACCGCCAGCGACGCCCGCTCGGCGACCTCGGGCGCTTTCTCCATCACCTGCTTCACGAACCCGCCTGGCGTCAGCACGGTGAGCATATCGACCATCGCCGCGAAAGGGATAACGGGGGCAAGGAGGTTCTTTTCGCGAATGAGTTTAGAGAGCGTTGCGCCCAGCCCGACCGCCGCCGTCATCAAGAGATACCCATGCACCGCGCGATAGAAGCCAAGCGTCAGCTCCGTCGGGGGATTTTCACGGCTCCAGCCCAGCAAGGCGGGAAGCCAGCCCCACGCCCACCATGCCGCGACGCCCCCGACCAGCATCGCGGGCGCGAGCCATTTCGCCTTTTCCGTTTCGTGCGCCCACGCGAACACCAACCACAGCAGCGTCGCCATCAGCAGCAGGGTGGTGAGCAGCACACCGCTAACCAGCGCCCAGCCCTTCGGCAGGGTAATCAGCGGCGCGCCCAGCTGCAACACGAAATAGGCTACAGTGGCTAATATCCAGTGACCACGAGACTTATCAACAGACATGGGCAAGCCAATGCTTTAGTTCGATGAAATAATAAGTACCTCCTGACAAAAATCGTCTGCTTGGTGCGACGGCATTCCTGCCGTCGCGCACGAACGCCCCCCCAGTGCAACGGCATTCCTGCCGTCGCGCACGAACTGATTTAGTGCGACGGCAGGAATGCCGTCGCACCAGAGGCATCCGCGATTGGTATACGATTCGTTTAGCAGGTAAGCACTCACCAATCGGGGATTCGAGTGCTGGGAAACCTTCGCAGAGGCGCGCCCACATATCTTTGCTCTCACCCTGCCCCCCCTCTACTGCCACAGCAGGGGAGAGGAGGGTAGCTGACAAGGGTACAACGTCTGGGTTCAAGAACCCTACGCCATTCTCCGTTTTATCCAACCTCACTCCCCAGTCCCCCCTCTCCGTAAACGGAGAGGAGGGCAGCGCCGCCCCTTGCACAGGTGGCTCCCCCTCTCCGTAAATGGAGAGAGGACACAGGGGTGAGGTGGAAAAAGCGCAGGAATTCGCAGCCGCTTCTCCCCAAGCTGAGGCAACGCTGTGTGCTTTTATCAGGTCAGGAGGTGAGGGCGGAAAGGCGACATCTGCTTTCCCAGTTGGTATGATATACGCTTCCGTAGAAAATAGCAATCCAAAAGATTCCTCGCTTCGCTCGGAATGACAAGCGTTGCCAACTATACAACCTTTGCCATTCCAAGCGAAGCGAGGAATCTCTCCCGTTCTGCAGCTGGGTTTCAGTTGCATCGCTTTCGTCAAGATGGACCCCATAGCAGTCAATCCCTTCATAATACCCGCAACAATCGCTTCGGAGACGGAGATTCCTCCTCTTCATCAGGGCGATGCACAATCTGATACAGGCTGTCGCGCTCGACGGGCACGCGCCCGGCGTCGCGGATGAGGCGGATCAGCTCCGTGCGCGTGAGGACCTGCTGGCGCACGCCAGGGGCGTCGTCCTGATACACGATTTCATATTCATGCACCGTGCCGTCCACATCGTCCGCGCCGTACCAGAGCGCGATTTGCGTGATGGCGGGCGTGTTCATAATCCAGAACGACTTGATGTGCGGGAAGTTATCCAGCATCAGGCGGGCGACGGCGATGTTGCGCAGGTCGTCGTCGCCGCTGGGATGGGGCAGGTGCGCCAGTTGCGTGCCCTCCGGGTGGAACGAGAGCGGCGTCATCGCCAGGAAGTGTCCTGTCTCGTACTGCAGCTCGCGCAGCTGGATGAAATGATCCACGCGCTCCTCAATCGTCTCGCCCATCCCGTAAAGCAGGGTGGCGTACTGCTTCAGCCCCGCCGCGGCGATCTCGCGGGCAATCTCCTTCCAGCGTTTACCGTCGATTTTCTTGGGGAACAGCTCGGCGTGGATGCGGTCGCTTAATACCTCAATCCCGCCGCCCGGCACGCTGCCCAGCCCCGCTTCCTTCATTTCCTGCAGCACTTCGACGAGTGGCTTCTTCGCGACGCGGGCAATCTCCTCCCACTCGACCGCCGTGAACGCCTTGATATGCACCTCAGGGCGCTCCTCCTTCACGGTGCGAATCAAATCCAGATAATACTGGTACGGCAGGCGCGGATTCACGCCCCCCACGATATGCACTTCGGTAATCGGGATATGCTTGTAGGCGTGTAGCCGCTCGCGCACCTCGTCCATCGTGAGCGTGTAGGGCTTGGGACCACCCTTTTGCGCGTAGAACGAGCAGAACTTACAGCCCTTGTTGCAGATGTTGGTGTAGTTGATGTGCTGATTGCGGATGTAGTAGGCGTAGTCGCCGTTCAGTCGTTCGCGCACGAGGTTCGCGAGGTAGCCCACGCCCGACAGGTTCGGCGTGGTGTAGAGCAGCACGCCGTCTTCGAACGAGAGGCGCTCGCCCTGCATAACTTTCTCATAGAGGGGCATGAGTTCACGCCCCAGAATAATCTCAAGAACGCTCATGAAGATATCCTCCGTTAGCAGTCTGCGTTCTTGAGATTCCTCGCTTCGCTCGGAATGACAAAGGCTTATCGCAGGCGGTTGTTATTCCGAGCGAAGCGAGGAATCTCCTCCGCTGCTACGAAAATCTATCATTCCGAGCGAAGCGAGGAATCTCAGCCCGTCATTGGCTCGGATTATACCCGAACAGGAACCGCCTTCTCCTGCGGGCGCGTGGCAAGAATCGTCGCGCTGAAGACAACTAACATCATCCACCGGATGTCGGTGACCAGCAGATGCACCAGCTGCATCCAGATGGGGGCTTTGAGCCACACATTCAGCAGTCCCAGTCCGAGCTGCGCCACATAGAGCAAGTTAAAGCCGATTCCGAGCCGATACGCCGTCGGCGAGGGACGATCCAGCATCAGGCGCGTCAGCACGACAATCATATAAAACGCAATTCCCACCGCCAGCGTCGGGTGATATACGCGCAGAGCGAGCAGCGTCTCGCCCACGATGGGGTTCGTGTGAATCACATTCAGGTGCATCAGCGTATCGCCCAGCGCGGTGACCGCGCCGCTCATGCCGATGAGTGTCATCAGCAGCAGCGCGCCCAGCGTCGCCGCGCCCGTCCAGCCCTGCCCCCGCAGGGGGAACCGCGCTCCACCCGACGCCCACCACGCCGTGAGTGTAATCCACATCAGCAGGATGAAGGTGTTCAGCAGGTGCGCCGCCATCCACACCGCCCGCGCGTAGGAGACATCGGTCGCCACGCGCTCGAACAACACCAGTCCCGCGCCAATCAGGGCTTCCAGAATCATAAAAATCAGGCTCATCAGCGCGCCGAACCGCACGATATGTCTGCGGGGGTACGCCCGAAACGCCCAGACGCACATCCCCAGCACAAGCAGGAACGCCAGCCCGCTGGTCAACCGATGCCCGAACTCCACGAAGGTATCCAGCGAGCCAGAGAGGGGAACAATCTGACCGTTGCAGGTGGGCCAGTGGCTGCCGCAGCCCGCGCCGAAACCCGTCGCGCGCACAAACGCCCCGCCCAATATCACCAGCACATTAAAGGCTAACGCCAGCCAGGCGAACTTCGCGAAGCGAGTCATGGCGGTTAGAGTATACCTGAACCGCTAGGGCGTCGCTCCCCTCGCGATAGGCAACACGACACAGCTCGCGAAACGCCCTCCGCAGTGGACGGTGTTGTTCGCTTTGCGGGTGCGCTCGCTGGCGCGGAACGGCTCGCCCGTGTTCGGGTTTGGGTCATAGGCAGGGTAGCTGCTGGAGGTCACATGCACGCGCAGGCGATGCCCCTTGTTGAACACGATGGCGGTCGTCCACAGATCAACCTCCGCGTGATAGATTTTGCCGGGCGTCATCAACTTCTCTCGGCTGAGCGACTCGCGATAGCGCATGCGTAACGCGCCCTCGGCGATATTGTAGGAGCGTCCGTCGGGATACACATCGCACAGGCGCACGATAAAATCGGTGTCGGGCGCGTCGCTGGAAACATAGAGAATGGCTTTTACGCGCCCGATGACTTCCAGCGGCTGTTCCAGCGGCGCGCTCGTGAACACCCGCACATCGGGGCGCGATTCGATGGCGCGCTGGTCGCGCGGTCCTGCAGGAAGGGTCAGTTCGCGCCCGCCGAGCGTGGGAACGGGGGCGTTCGGGTCGTAGGTGTAGCGGAGTGCGTCCTCGCGGGCGGGCTTTTCAAAGCTCAGGCTGCGGTCAGCGTGGAGGTACAGGGGCGTAGGGCGCGTAGGTAAGGGAGGCCACCGATTCGCCGTGCGCCACTCGTTGCCGAGGGCGTTCGGTTCGCCGACCGCGCCCATCACATAGTAGACCACAGCAGGCTCTCGGTCAACGCCGTTCTGCACGCCTTTCAGATAACGCTCGAACCAGCGCCACGGGTCATGGAAGGCGCAGGGCGGCTGGTCGGCGTTGGGGAATTCCAGCTCGCCGACTTTTTTCTGCAGCACGCCATGGGCCCAGGGCCCCATCAGCAGTTTCTGTTTGCCGCGCGCGCCATGCCCACCGCGCGTCTGATAACCGACGAAGGCGTCGATGGTTCCCTGAGCGAAGATATCGTAGTAGCCCCCGATATGCACGGCGGGCGCATTCACGCGGGCGTAGCGACGGTTCACATCACGCGCCTGCCAAAAATGGTCATAGGCGGGATGGTGCGTCCAGTGCTGCAGCGCGTCGGGGGCGTGCTGGGTGGCGCGCAGCCAGTCCTCCACGAGCGATTTCTTGAACACGCCCCCAGGAAACAGCGACTGATACAGGTTCGGCTCTGCCACCGTGATATGCTGGCAGGTCAGCTGATCGGTTCCCGCGCCCGCAAGCATCAGTTGATTAATCCCCAACGCAGAGCCGCCCCAGGTGCCGATTTTGCCGTTGCACCAGGGCTGCCGAGCAATCCAGTGGAGGGTATCCACGCCATCGGCGCGGTTTTCCCACCAGCCGTCGCCTTCGAACGGCAGGTTCGCGCCTTCGGAGGCGAAGCGCCCGCGCGTGTCCTGTATCACGACGGCGTAGCCGCGCCGCGCGCCCTCCTCGCCAATCGTTTTCAGGGAGTCTTTGCCGTATGGTGTGCGAATCAGAATCACGGGAAACGGCGGCTCGCCATCAGGCAGATACACATCCGTTGCGAGGCGCACGCCGTCGCGCATGGGAAGCATGTGGGTCTGCACTGCCTGGCGGGGAGAATGCAGGGCGGCAATCCCCAGCGTCAGGATCAACAGAAGCGTGAACCGAGCCATATCGAAGAGGTTCGGGAAGAAGCGGGGGATTTCCTGTAATCAGTGCCTCAAAGATTAAGTCATCCCTTTTGTCTGCCGGTTTTTCTCCCCCCTCCCGACCTCTCCCGTGAACGGGGGAGGCGTCGCGGCTGCCCGCGCGTGTGCTTCCTCCCCGCAAGCGGGGAGGGTTGGGGGGGGGGCGGCGGCTTCGGCAGGCGTCAAGGCAAAAAGGAACGCTTCAATTTTCGAAGGACTTATACCAACTGGGGGTTCAAGTAGCGCAAATCGTCGGCGTCCCCGCCGACGATTTG